>JAYPVO010000066.1:4249-10253 GCA_038134645.1 Paracoccaceae bacterium | reverse complement strand
CGGTGTCATTCGGCAAATGCGCGGTCATTTCAACGGTGCCCGCGACGCTCACCACGGGGGAGACTTCGGCCACAAACGCGATGATCGTCTCGCCGCCATCAATCGGGGTGATCGCAACGGGGAGGCCGATGACAGAGTTCAGGTTGGCGATGTCGGGCACATAGAATTTCGCATCTAACCGCCCGTCCGTCGCCAGTTCGAGGATCGATGCGCCCGCGCCGACGATTTCGCCCGGTTCGGCGTTGCGTTCGGTGACGATCACATCCTCAATCGCGTGGAGCGTGGTGTCATCCAGCCCTTGCTGCGCCTTGTCCAACTGGGTCTGTGCCTGACGGTAGGACGATTGCGCACTTAGGAAGGACTGCACGGCTTCGTCTAGATCGGCTTGGGTCGCGGTGCCGCGGGATAGGGACGCCTCAACGCGATCCCGCGATTGTTCCGCCTGTTTCATGCGGGCCGCAACAGCCTCTAACGTGGCCTGCGCCGCGTCGCGTTGCGCCTGCGCGGTGGTGGCATCAAGGCGGGCAATCTCTGCGCCTGCGGCCACGTGATCGCCCACGTCCGCGAAAATATCGGTGATCAAACCGCCCGACCGAAAGGACGCGGGGTAGCTGTTTTGCGCCTCAACGATCCCGACCAGCGTGTAGTCGCGCGTGGGGGAGGATTGTTCAGCGGTGACAATTTCGACCAGCAACGGCGGCTCTGCCAATGCAGGTCCAGCGAGCGCTGTCAGAAACAAAAGGGAGGAAAGAAATCGCATGTAATCCGACTCGACATTCAAGTTAACTGACAAAAATGTCAAAATGACATAAGTGTCAATTTTAATTTGTGAAGGGGCCTGAATCAAAATGACAGAGGCCGTTCGAGTCGATCATGCCAAAGAAAGTTTACGACCGTGCTAATGCACCGTGACGGTCGTCTGAGGGGGCATATCGG
Organism: Paracoccaceae bacterium; assembly: GCA_038134645.1. Classification (GTDB taxonomy): domain Bacteria; phylum Pseudomonadota; class Alphaproteobacteria; order Rhodobacterales; family Rhodobacteraceae; genus Marivivens. The sequence goes on along the minus strand of JAYPVO010000066.1, from coordinate 9,317 downwards.
GGAAAAGTTAATGGAACGTTAATTCTACTTTTCCAACCTGCAGAACGAAAAAGGGCGGGGAAAACCCCGCCCTTCTATCAGTATTTCAATCTGGATTAGCCGATGATGGCATTCAGCGTTGCCGAGGGGCGCATCACTGCTGCGACCTTCGCGACGTCTGCGTGGTAGTAGCCACCCAGATCAACTGGCTTGCCTTCGCCTGCTTTCAGTTCCGCGAGGATCGCTGCTTCGCCGTCGGTCAGTGCCTTAGCGATCGGTGCGAAATGCGCTGCGAGGTCGGCGTCGTCCGACTGTGCAGCCATCGCGTCAGCCCAGTACCGTGCGAACCAGTAGTGCGACGAACGGTTGTCCGCTTGACCAACTTTGCGCTCTGGCGAGTTGTTGTTTTCCAGAACCTTTTGGGTCGCATCCTCAATCGCGGCACCAATGACGCCAGCCTTAGCCATGCCTTTGTCGGCGAGGAACTTGAACGATTCACCCAGCGCACAGAATTCGCCGAGGCTGTCCCAACGCAGGTGGTTTTCTTCCATCAGCTGCTGAACGTGTTTCGGAGCCGAACCACCAGCGCCCGTTTCAAACAGACCGCCGCCCTGCATCAGGGATACGATCGACAGCATCTTAGCCGAGGTGCCCAGTTCGAGGATCGGGAAGAGGTCGGTCAGGTAGTCGCGCAGAACGTTACCCGTGATGGTGACAACGTCGTTGCCTTTGCGCATTTCCACGAGGCTAAAGCGGGTCGCTTCACGCGGTGCCATGATCGGAATGTCGATGCCAGCTTCTTTGAGTGCAGGCACAACGTATTTGATCAGTTCAGCATCGTGTGCGCGGTTCGCATCGAGCCAGAACGCAGCCAGACCAGTTGCCTTGGTGCGGCGGATCGCGAGTTGGATCCAGTCCATGATCGGTGCTTTTTTCGCGGTAGCCGAACGCCAGATGTCGCCTTTTTCAACAGCGTGCTCAGAGATCACGTCGCCGTTGTCGAGAACGATACGAACGGTGCCTTTTGCCGCGATTTCAAAGGTGGTCGGGTGCGAACCGTATTCTTCGGCTTTCTGCGCCATCAGACCAACGTTGGACACAGCGCCACAGGTGGTGACGTCCAGTTTGCCGGTCTCTTTGAAGTAGTTGATGGTCTCGTCGTAAACGCCTGCATAGGAGTTGTCCGGAATGCAGCATTTGGTGTCAGCCGCTTTGCCGTCAGGACCCCAGCCGATGCCGCCAGCGCGGATGACAGCAGGCATGGACGCGTCGATGATCACGTCAGACGGCACGTGCAGGTTGGTGATGCCTTTGTCGCTGTCGACCATATACATCGCAGGACGGGCAGCGAGGGTCGCCTTGAGGTCGGCTTGCAGCTCTGCATCGCCAGCGATCAGTTTTTCCAGATCGCCGATACCGCCGTTCGGGTTCCAGCCCAGAGCGTCCAGTTTCGCGCCGTGTTTCGCGATGAAGTCTTCGAGGTAGACCGATACGAAGTGACCAAAGATGATCGGGTCAGAGACCTTCATCATGGTGGCTTTCAGGTGGACCGAGAACAGAACGCCCGGTTCCATGCTGTCGATCTCTGCCTTTACGAAGTCACGCAGCGCAGATGCCGACATAAAGGTCGCGTCGACGATTTCGCCGTCTTGATACTTCAGGCCCGATTTCAGAACGGTCTCGGTGCCGTCTGCTGCGGTGTGAACGATTTTCGCGCCGCCAGCTTGGGCTGCGGTGATCGTGGTCGAGGTTTCATTGGCAAAGAAGTCATTGCCCGACATCGACGCAACGCAGGTTTTCGAGGTCGATTTCCATTCACCCATCGAATGCGGGTTGGCTTTTGCGTATTCTTTAACAGCCTTCGCCGAACGACGGTCAGAGTTACCTTCGCGCAGAACAGGGTTCACAGCCGAGCCCTTGATCGCGTCGTAACGTGCCTGAATTTGCTTTTCTTCGTCCGACTGCGGATCGGTCGGGTAGGCTGGGATCGCGTAGCCTTGGCCCTGAAGTTCTTTGATCGCTGCAACGAGCTGCGGAACCGATGCGGACACGTTCGGCAGTTTGATCACGTTTGCTTCGGGTGTTTTCACCAGTTCGCCAAGCTCTGCGAGGTCGTCGTTGACGCGCTGCTCTTCGGTCAGGAACTCAGGGAACGCCGACAGGATACGCGCCGCGACCGAGATATTGCGGGTTTCAACGGTGATGCCGGCAGCGCCAGCAAACGACCGAATGATCGGCAAGAGCGATGCGCTCGCCAGTTCGGGGGCTTCGTCTACGGTGGTGTAGATAATGTCGGGGGTGTTGGCCATGGATCGCTTCTCCGCTGTTGTCGCTGGCGCGTAGGGCAAAATACAAAGGCGCAACACGCCCGTGCGATTGCGTTCCGCTTAATAAACAAAGGCACTCAAGTCAATGTGTGCCATTGTATACCGAACGATTTTTGGCGGGCGTATTGTCGCGCTTAGGGCAGGGGCGCGGTTTGCCACAACTGAATACGCAACCCGCCATGCGACACGGGTTTGTTTTCGGGCAGGAATTTCAGGCCAGTTGTATGGGCCAGCGCGGGTTCCGAGGTGATGATCCCAACGCGCCAACCGCTGAACCGTTCGAGCAGCGTTTTGCCCAAGGCCCCATAAACCGCATAGAGCAGTTTTTTATTGCCGATGCGGGCACCGTAGGGCGGGTTCACGATCACGATGCCCTTTGGCCCCTCTGGGCAGGGCAGGTCACTGACCGCGTGGTTGGCAAAGGTCACCATGTCAGCCACGCCCGCGCGTTCGGCGTTTTCCTTTGCGCCCTTCACGGCGCCAGCATCGCGGTCGGACCCGTAGAAGGTCAGCGCTGGGCGCTCTGTCGGCGTTGCCTCGCGCATCGCGTCCCACGCGGCAGCGTCAAAATTCGACAGCAGTTCAAAGGCGAAATTACGATCACGCCCGGGGATCAGACCCGCCGCGATTTGCGCGGCCTCAATCACAAAGGTGCCAGAGCCGCACATCGGGTCCACGACGGGTTCGGACCCGTCATAGCCCATCTGCCGCAGGAACAGCGCCGCGAGGTTTTCACGCATCGGCGCCTTGCCGACAAAGGATTTGTGGCCGCGTTTGTGCAGGCTTTCGCCCGAGGTATCGATGCTGATCGTGCAGAGGTCGTCTTCGATCCGAACTTTAACGGTGATCGGGGCATCCTCGGCCAGCGTCGCGCCAAAGTCCTCTTTCAGGGCGGATTCGATCCGTTGGCGGGCGGCCTTGTCGTGGTAAATCTTGGACTTGCGGCAGGTGACCTCAACCTTGAGCGGGATGTCCTTGCGCAGCACATCGCCCCACGGAAATTTCCGCGCCCGTTTGTCGAGCTGGGCAAGGTGCATCACCCGAAACGACCCGATCCGCACCAGAACCCGCGCGGCCCCGCGCAGATGCAGGTTTGCACGCCAGACATCCGCCCATGTTCCGCGAAAACTCACCCCGCCCATGCTGGTGACGGGATCGGCAAAGCCTGCGGCAACCGCCTCTTCAGCGAGGACGGATTCAAGGCCAGGGGCGACGGAGAGGAAGATGTCTAAATCGGTCATGCGGCGTCTTTATCGGGAAAACCGCCGCCACGCGAGGGGCAAGCGTATCACGCGACCGTTGCCGAAGGTTAGTGCGGGCTACAATTGCGCGGGCGACGCGGGACGGGGAACCGAGGACCGTGGTCCCGATCACGCCCATAGCCATTGCCGCGATTGTTCCAACGGCCCCGTTCATCGTCCCTACGACGATCAAAGTCCCGCCCCCGTTCAATGGCCTGCACGATGTCGCGGGCAGGGTTTGCGGCCATTCGGCGTGTCGAGTGCTGTAGGATCGCATGCGCGGAAATTCCACGGTTGGACCGACTAGAGAAACTCTTGGCCTGCACGCCAGAGGCAAAACACATGGCGATTGCCGCACCAAATAAAACTGAACGCATCTCAACACTCCCGAACACTTACCCGACCGAAATCTCGCATGAGTGTCACGCATTTTCAAAGGGATTAAACGCACAAAACCCTTAAAAATAAGTGAAAATTCTACCTTTCCCGAAGCGCGTCCCGTTTACCAAATCTGAATTGGTTCAGCCCAAACTACGAGGGAGCGATTCTCTTTTTGGTAGAGGTGTGGGGCCGTAATCCGTTGTTCAAAGCCGTGTTGATCCTTCTGTCCGCCGTGATGATGGCGGTGACATTTCCGATGCTCAGGGCAGAGCACGCGGGGCTGTTTTCTTCATTCCGTGATTTCGCGGATTTAGAGGAGGCCACGCGATCTGGTCCTTTGCCCCCCGCCTTGTCGCGGTTCGTGCAGGTTGGGCAAATGTGGGCCTGCGACGGGGAACTTTTTTCCCCCGCCGCGTTCGAGGCAGAGGATGATACCGCGACCCGAGTCGCGCAGGCCTGTTTGGACCGCGCAGAGGCGATCTTGGACGGGGTTCCCACGATGTCTGCGGCGCATCAGGCGCGAGCGACGGCACTTTATGCCTTGGGTGAAACCGACGAGGCCGTCTATGCCAAGGCCTTGTCACGGATGACGGGTCCGAATGAGGGTGGCTTGGCGCTTCGGCGGCTTGGTTTTGCCTATCAATTGGCGAGTGAGGCTGAGGTGCCGTTTAACCTCGGTGATGAGGCGGACGCGGTTCTGGTTCTCGGCTCTGCGGGGTATCGCGACTATCTGGTCGATCTGTTTCTTTACTACCCCGATCAGCGCGATTGGCTGATCTCTGTGTTGCAAGATCAGTCTGGAAATGCCGATTTTTTACAATCGCTTAGGGATCGATTGGCTGTGGGAGAGAGGCAAGGCTGATGACTTTCGAACACCTGCCCGCGAACCGTCAGACACCCCCCGCACCCAACAGTGCGTTCACCTTTCACGAGGTGGGCACTGCCGCCGTTTCGACCCATAATAGCGGGTCAAATGTGGCAGTCCTCTACGGGCCGATGTTGATGATCCTTATTCTGATGGCGGCGGTCCCTGCAGGGGGTGATCGTCCGCTTGTGTGGGTGCTGATGACGCTAAGTTTGGCGGTGCTCGGGCTGGCCTATGGGCTGGTGCAGATGATCTGGCATCGTCGCGCGGCAGAG
>JAYPVO010000066.1:0-4149 GCA_038134645.1 Paracoccaceae bacterium | reverse complement strand
GCTCGGGCTGGCCTATGGGCTGGTGCAGATGATCTGGCATCGTCGCGCGGCAGAGCCAGTCACAGAGCAGCTCGCAATCATACTCCCCGCGGTGGTCGCGATGGGCTTTGCGCTGGTGCAACTTTTCCCGATGCGGTTCGATCCGACGGGGGCTTTGCCACCGGACCTCTGGCCAGATGTCCTGACGATCAATCGCACGGCGACGATCCTCGCGCTGGTTCGGATGGCGGGCTATCTGCTGCTGTTCTGGCTTTTGATCAGCGTAGGTGACAATGCCGCACGAGTGAGCAAGATGGCCACAATCCTGTTCTGGGGGCTCTTTGCCCACGCCGTCTGGGGTCTTTTGGCGCTGTCGTTCTTGGGCGACATCCATCTCTGGGGCGAGAAGTTGGACTACGCAGGCTCTGCCACGGGGACGTTTATCAACCGCAATTCCTTTGCGACCTTCCTTGGTATGGGGGTTTCATTGGGCGTCGCACTTACCGTTAAACGAGCCATCGCGCCGTCGATCCGTATGCCCTCTGGCCCCAAGGCGTGGTCGCCACATAAGCTCGACATTGTATTGTTGGGCACGGCGACCTTTGTGATCTTGGCCACGGTTTTCGCAACGCAATCAAGGCTAGGTAGCTTTGCCACTGTCTTGGGTGCTGTGGTCACCTTTGGCCTCATGATGGCCAAGTCCGAACGGCGCGGATTTGGTCAGATATGGCGCGGCTTGGCCTTTGGCGGGGGGGTGTTGGTCGCGGTCCTATTGATCACGGGGCAAGGGCTATTGGATCGGTCGGTCCTGACCGTTGCGGGCAGTATTGATCGGTTTGAGCTCTATCGCGAAGTCATTGGGATGATTGCCCATCGTCCTCTCATGGGATTTGGGCTGGACGGATTTCCCGATGCGTTTGAGCTATACCATGACGCGGTGCTGGACCCGTCCTTGGTTTGGGATCGGACGCATAATACCTACCTCGCCCTCTGGGTCGAACTGGGCCTGATCGCGGGGAGCTTGCCGATGATCGCCATTGCCATCGCCGTCGTCAAAGCGTGGCGAAACCTGATGCGCCGATCTGATGGTTACGCGACCTCTGCCGCCGCAATCGGTGCCACCGTGACGGTCGCGGTTCATGCGCTCGGTGATTTCAGCCTCGAGGTTGCGGGCAACGTCTACCTATATATCGCCCTGATCGCGCTGGGCGTGGCGCGGTTCCGCAGGGCAGGGGCCAGATGATCGGGCTGTTCCGCAAACGGAAAACGATCAGCCGACCGATGTTGCACCTAAATACAATGCCCGCCGCGATCTATGCGGTGGGCGATATTCACGGACGGTTCGACCTCTACGAGCGGCTTGAACGGCAGATCATTCAGGACGCCGCATCGATTGAGGGGCCAAAGCTGCTGATCCTTCTGGGGGATATCGTGGATCGCTCGACTGGGGTGTCAGGGCTTATCGATCACCTTCTTGCGCCAGATCCCGAAGGGTTCAAACGCATCACTCTCTGCGGCAACCACGAAGATATGATGTGCCGTTTTCTGGACGACCCCGCAGGCAATCGGGCGTGGCTGGACTATGGCGGCGCGGAAACGCTGGCCTCTTATGGTCTGCATCATGTGGCGGGGATGACTGATACGGTGAAACAGCAGCTCACCACCGCGATCCCGCCTGAACATCGTGACTTTCTGATGGGCCTGCCGCTGTCGCTGACGGTTGGCGGCAATGTCTTTGCCCATGCGTTCTATGACCTCGACAAACCCGATGCGGCGCAAAACGCGACGTCGCTTTTGTGGGGCGATCCTGCGCGGGCGGATCGGGCAGGGGCGGGGCGCCGATTGATCCACGGGCATGTGATCGAAGGTGACGCAAGCATCCGTCCAAACCGCATTTCGATTGATACGGGCGCTTATAAGACGGGTGTTTTGACGGCGGTTCGGCTGCGGGCAGGAGAGGACGCGCCCGCGTTCTTCTCAACCAAACCTTAATAAAACCAATTTAAGTCAATTCGGGTCCAAGTCTTTTTACCACTCTGATTGCCCGAGATTTCCAATGACGACGCCTGCCCGAGACATCATTGATATGAAGGATCTTTTATCGATCCTGAGGCGCCAAGCGCGGCTGATCTTGATCACCATATTCGTTTGCGTGGCTCTGGCCTTTTTGTTTTTGGCGCGGGCAACGCCGCTTTACACCGCGACTGCCCTGATTGCAGTGGACCCCGCGGGCCGCAGTTTGCTCGACCCACAGGACACGCAGAGGACGGCGGCGAATACGGCGGATGCGCGGCTCGAAAGCGAGGTCGAGATTTTGCGCTCTAGCAGCCTCGCGCTCGATACGATCCGCGACACGGAACTCTATCTCACGGGTGAATTTGGTGTGTCGCTGAGCCTGACAGATCGGGCGAAACAGGCGATCGGGTTGGAATTGCCAGAGCCGCCAACGGGCCTCCAGCTATTGCAGGCGACCTTGGGGCGGTTCAACGATGCGATGTCCGTGCGGCGCCGTGGACTGACCTATATCGTTGGGGTGTCGTTCACCTCGCAAAGCCCTGCGCGCGCGGCTGAAGTCGCGAACGCCCATGCACAAACCTACATCCGCAGACAGCTTGACGCCAAAGTGCAGGACGCGCTGGCGGGGCGGGATATTTTGCAGGCACAGCTCGATCTGGCGCAGGTGCAACTGGCTGCGACCGATGGGGCATTTTCGGACTATATCAATCGCAACCTTGATCGGTTGATTGCAGAGTCTGGATCGATCGCGGTTGAAAACCTGCGCAATCAGATGAACGAAGCCTCTGCCGCACGGGTCGAACTGCTCCAGTCTCAAACGCGGGCGCGCACAGCGTTAGAGGCATCGGATTTTGACACCCTCGCCCGCGAAATCGGCGATGCGGCTCTCGTGTCGTTGACCGAACAGCGCAGCACCTTGGCCCGTCAACTCGCAGGCAGCGCCGAGGGGACGCGCGAGGCCATCGACCTTGCGGCTGGGCTTGCCGATATTGAGGCACGGATCGCCTCTGAGGGCGCGCGGGCCGTCTCGCAACTCGACGCGAGTGTGACGGGGTTTGAGAGTGCCGAAGCCGATTTGCGGACCCAATTGCAGACCGAACTGCTGTCCAGCCCGCTCAGCCCGCAAACGCTGACCGAAGTCTATAGTCTCCAACAAGAGGCCCAGATCGCGCAGCGCCAATACGACACGATGCTCTTGCGACTGCGCGAGATTGAAACGCAGGCGCTGGTGCAAATCGCTGACAGTCGCGTGGTGTCCGAGGCCCTGCCGCCGCGCCAACCGTCATTTCCCAATAAAAAGCTGATCCTCGCCCTCGCGCTCTTTGCTGGGATTGGCGGGGGGATCACTCTGGCCTTTGCCTATGAGTATTTTCTGGGCGGCGTTACTTCGGCCATTCAGTTGGGCAATCTGCTGCCCGCCCGTGTCGGCGCCGTGATCCCGCGCGAGGATCTGCCTGCCGATCAGACATCTGTCGCGGATAAGATCATCCATGAACCGATGTCGCTCATCGCGGAATCGTTCCGTCGCCTGCGCGCGGCAGTGGATCGCACCTGCCCCGATGATCCGGGCGTTGGGAAAGTGATCATGGTCTGCTCTTCCGTCCCTGCCGAAGGCAAATCGACTGCCGCTCTTGCGCTTGCGCGGACCTATGCGGCGGCCGGTAAAAAGACGCTCTTGATCGATGCGGACCTTCGCAATCCCTGCCTGCACAGGTTTATTGGCATTGAGCCAAAGCACGGGATTCTCGAATATCTTTTGGACGGGGTGGATGACGATGAGGCGTTTTACGATGCCGATCCGAAATCATCGCTTGGTGTGATGATGGGTCGTCGGAGGTCGATGGTGCCGACCGATGCGCCGCTGCAATCCACCACGTTCCAAGACCTGATCGATAATGCGCGGCGGGCTTTGGATGTCATCATCATCGACACAGCGCCCTTGGTTCCTGTTGTCGATGCCCGCTACATCGCGCCTCTGGCTGACTGCGCTGTCCTCTGCGTGCGCTACGGTGTCACCAAACAATCCGAACTGCGCAACAGTTTCGAGCAATTGACCGACTCGATGCGCCCTGACGCCGATGTTGTCACGGTCCTCACCTGCGATGAGGGGCGCGACAAAACGTACCGATATGACGGCTATTATGGCTACAGCGC
>JAYPVO010000065.1:0-10415 GCA_038134645.1 Paracoccaceae bacterium | reverse complement strand
TGACGTTGTCGAGAACCGACATACCTTCGAACAAAGCGATGTTCTGGAAGGTCCGTGCGATACCCTGCTGCGCCACCTGATAAGGTTTCATCTGGGGGCGACGCTCGCCACGGAACCAGACTTCGCCCTCTTGCGGGATATAGAAGCCCGAGATGACGTTCAGCATAGACGATTTACCAGCGCCGTTCGGGCCGATGATCGCGCGAATTTCGCCTTCGCGGATGTCAAAGCTGATGTTCTTGATCGCTTCAACGCCGCCGAAACGCAGAGTGATGTTCTTTAGGTCAAGAACAACACCACCAATCGTGCGGCCGTCAGCGGTTACATAGGATTCCGTATCATCCAACATGATCTCTCCTCCCTCTTATTCTGCTGCCATCGCACGAGCGACCGGCTGAACCTTGGCATCGCGCAAATCGAGCGTTGCCTTGATTTTGCCTTTGCGGCCGTCTTCGTAGGTGACTTCGGTTTCGGTGTAGATGCTATCTTTGTTGTCGTAGAGAGCCGTGATCAGGTCATCGAACTTCTCTTCGATGATCCGACGACGCACCTTACGTGTGCGGGTCAGTTCGCCATCATCGGCGTCCAGTTCTTTATGCAGAACAAGGAAGCGATGGATCTGACAGCCACCCAGCATCGGGTCTTGCGCAACGCTCGCGTTCGCTTCTTCGACGTGCTCGCGGATCGTCTCCAGCACTTTCGGGTGCTGCGACAATTCCTGATAGGACGAATAGGCGATGTTATTACGTTCAGCCCAGTTACCAACAGCAGTTAGGTCGATGTTGATGAAGGCAACGCAGCGATCACGGTTGTTACCAAAGACCACAGCCTCGAGGATGTTCGGGTAGAACTTCAGTTTGTTCTCAACAAACTTCGGCGCGAACATTGACCCGTCAGCCATCTTACCAACGTCCTTAGCGCGGTCGATGATACGCAGGTGACCAGAGCCGTCTTCAAAGAAGCCCGCGTCGCCCGTCGCAACCCAACCTGCCGCATCCTTGGTGTCTGCGGTGCTGTCTGCGTTCTTGTAGTATTCCACAAAGACGCCCGGTGAACGGTAGAACACTTCACCGTTTTCAGCGATTTTGATCTCAACACCCGGAGACGGAACGCCAACTGTGTCCGAACGAACCTCACCGTCAGGCTGCTGCGTGATAAATACCGACGCTTCGGTCTGACCGTAGAGCTGTTTCAGGTTGATGCCGAGCGAGCGATAGAAATCGAAAATCTCGGGACCGATCGCTTCACCCGCAGTATAGCCGACACGAACGCGGCTAAAGCCGAGCGTGTTTTTCAGAGGGCCGTAGACAAAGATATTGCCCAGCGCATAGGCCAAACGATCGCCAAGGCTAACAGGCTTACCGTCCAAGATTGCAGGACCCACACGGCGCGCAATATCCATGTAACGCTTGAACATTTTACGCTTCAGAAGGCTCGCGTCTTCCATACGGATCATGACGTTGGTCAACTGAGTCTCAAAAACGCGAGGCGGAGCGAAGAAGTAGCTCGGCCCGATTTCGCGCATGTCAGTCATCATGGTTTCAGCGCTCTCTGGGCAGTTCACGCAGAAACCAGTCCACATGGCCTGACCAATCGAGAAGATGAAGTCACCAACCCATGCCATCGGCAGATAAGCGAGAACCTCGTCACCTGCTTTGAGGTGGTCGAACTCAGCGCTGTTCTTCGATGTTTCGATAATATTGCGGTTCGACAGAACCACACCCTTTGGCTTACCCGTAGTGCCCGAAGTGTAGAGCATCACGCAGGTGCTGTCGTAATCCAGCTCTGCTTCGCGCTCCTGCAAGATCGCTTCAAAACGATAGTGGCCAGCGCGCCCTTCGGCGGCAACGTCCTCTAGCGCGTTCATGTGGGTGTGGTCGTATTTCCGCATCCCACGTTTATCGAGGTAGATCACCTCATCGATCCCGTGGACGGTCTCTTGAACTTCAAGAACCTTGTCGACCTGTTCCTGATCGCCAACGATCACGAAACGTGCACCGCAGTGCTCGAGAACATAGGCCATCTCTTCGGCCACTGCATCCTGATAGAGCGGAACAGGAATCGCTCCACACTTCTGGATTGCGACCATTGACCAATAGAATGCGGGGCGGTTTCGGCCGATAAGAGCGACGTAGTCACCCTTGTTCAAGCCAAGGGCCAGAAGGCCCATCGCGATCGCTTCAATTTCTTCGGCAGATTCTGCCCAAGTCCAGCTTTGCCAAATCCCGAATTCTTTTTCGCGGTAGGCGGCTTTGTTCGGGAACCGAGCCACGTTCCGTGCAAGTAGTTGCGGGACATTGATCGGCGCCCCGCTAGGCGCAGATGATTTCGTCACAGATTTTCCTCCCTTCGCTGGTCTCCCTCCAGCGGTGCTCGGCTCAATGACCGAGTCTTAGGGGAATACTGAAACGGAGAGGTCTAGTCCGTCAATGAGTTTTTTTGAACATGCGTTCATTTAATTTAAGAACCCGCCGAGAAGCCCTTTTTTACATGGCTTTTTGAACAATTTACGTTACGGTACATCGGTTTACCATATTGCGCTGTTACCTAAGCTTTACTTGCCAATTGCATAACCGCCCCCTACCCCTCCATTCACACGACGGAGATTTTCATGGGCACGATTACCTTTATTCGACACGGGCAAGCCAATTCGCATGCAAAAACCGAAGAAGACTATGACCGACTGTCGGAATTGGGACATCAACAAGCCGAATGGTTAGGCGAGTGGATAAAGGCACAAGGCGAAACCTACGATCAGGTCATCGCGGGGAGCCTTCGTCGACACAAAGAGACCGCCTCTGGGATGGGATTTGCCACTCCGTTGATTGATCCCCGTCTGAACGAAATGGACTACTTCAACCTCGGTCGTGCCATGGAAGACATTCATGGTGTGCCGATGCCTGACGGCAACGGATTTGCTGAACATGTCCCGCAAGTCATGGAGGCATGGCACCGTGCGGAAATCATGGGCAACGAAACATTCAAATCCTTCGAGGATCGGGTCAGCGGCATCCTCGAAGAGGCGCTCCAGCCAGGTCGCAGCGTGCTCTGCGTCACATCTGGCGGTGTCATCGCGATGATCATGCGGCACCTTCTCGACCTTGATCCGCGGCGAATGGCCTACATGACACTTCCGATCTTCAATACGTCGATTCACCGCGTGCATGTCTCGCCGGTCGGGCCTATCCTAGCGGGGTTTAATTCTATTCCCCATTTGGAGGCCTCTTCTCGTGCCCACGCCCGAACTCATTTCTAACGTCCATCTTTGGGTCCGCGCCGAGCAGCGCCAGAACGAAGAACGGGTTGGTATTACACCCAATGGGGTCGCGGAACTCTTGGCCAAAGGGTTCAAAGTCACGGTCGAAGAAAGCGCGCAGCGCGTCATTCCGATTGACGAATATCGTGCGGTAGGCTGCGACATCGCACCCGAAGGATCATGGGAAACTGCACCGAACGATGCGATCATTTTCGGGCTTAAGGAACTGCCCGAAACTGGCACCCCATTGCGCCATCGCCACATCATGTTTGGGCACGCTTACAAGGGCCAGCCCTCGGGGCGTATCCTCCTTGATCGGTTCAAGGCAGGAGGCGGCACGCTCTATGACCTCGAGTATCTGACTTTTGAGGATGGGCGACGTGTTGCGGCTTTCGGTTACTGGGCTGGCTATGCAGGAGCAGCAGTCACCGCGCTTGCCCTTGCCGCGCAACCTGCTGAATGTGCTCCCGTCAGCACCTTCAAAAGTGCAACTGACATGGCGAATACGGTGCGTGATGCACTGAAAGGTCGCCCAACAACTGCATTGATCATTGGCGCATTGGGTCGCGTTGGGTCTGGTGCCGCGGCACTTTGCGAAGCAGCGGGCATTAGCGTTACAAAATGGGACATGGCTGAAACTGCAAGCGGCGGGCCGTTCCCTGAAATTCTGGACCACGATCTGTTCTTTAACTGCATCCTAGCGCGTCCGGGCACACCCGTTTTTGTCCCCTCCAGCACCCCAAGCGATCCCCGCAAGCTCCGCGCGATTGGCGATATTGCTTGCGATCCAGACAGCGATTTTTCACCAATCAAGGTCTATGATCGCACGACCACTTGGGCCGCGCCGATCATCCGCGTGCACGACAATCCACCGCTGGACGTTATGGCAATCGACAACCTGCCGTCGCTTTTGCCGCGTGAAAGTTCAGAGGATTACGCGGGACAGCTCTTCGCCCATCTCGCGACATTGGACCAGATCGACCACGATGTCTGGGGCCGCGCAAAAGCAACGTTTGACGCACATCTCTAAAAGAAGGCGAGCGTTGCCCTATTCGGGGCAGCGCTCGTATTTAAAGGCGTAACCGTTCCAGACCATGATGATACCGTTGGTGTCTTTGGCATCCATGATCATTGCACGTTCGGTCCAAATATCGTCCTCACCCGAACATTGCATGGTGAACAAGGTCGCATCCATATCGACCACATTGACTGGGTGCGTCATGCGGCATTCCAGATCGACACCGTAAAAAATGTTGTTCGCAATCTTAAGAGAACCACCGTCAACGCCAACCAACCCGCAGTCTGCATTGGCGACCTGACGATAGACGCCGTCGAACGGGTTCGCAGCAACGACCGTTGGCACCAAAACCAGCGCGGCAATGATGCCGCACCGCATCAGAGTGCCTCCAGATCCGTAATCAAACCGTCAATATCACCACGGCGGCGGTCGAGCATCGCACCAATCTCGGTACGCTCCGAAGTGATCATGTTGATCCCTTCGATAAAGAGGTTGATGAACTTCGGACGGCCCGAACCGTCTGAGATCACAAAGCTCACTTCGAACGGCGATTGCCCTTGAAGGACTGCCATTGCGCGAACTTCTACACCGTTCGGAACAGTCGCAGCTTCACTCACTTCGATACGCCCACCGATGAACTCACGGAAACGACGGCCATATTTCGACGCGACGTAGCTACGGAACGCCGTTACAAACCGCGTGCGCTGGCTATCAGTGGCGCGACGCCAATCCGAACCCAACGCAGTCCGCGCAATGATCGGCACGTCGGCATAGGTGTCAAAAATCGTCTCGAAATCCGAGATCATCGCGGCTTCGGATTTACCCGAGCCGATAACCTTATTGATGTCACCAACGAGTGCATCGACCAAAGTGGTCGCTTGAGCGGTGCTCAATGCCAATGCCGCATGAGGAAAAACAGCCGCAGCGGCTGCAACAGCAAACAGGGAACGACGGGTAACAAACGTGGCCATTACTGGTCCTCATATGGATCAAAATAGGGATCGGCGTATGGGTCGATATAAGCGTCCTGTACCACAGTTCCGAGCTCATACCGACGGTTGTCGAGGTAAATAATCCGTGTCTGGGCGTAACTATCCGCGCTTTCATACAGAACGGAATCGATAGTGGAGCCCAGATTCCCACGCGTGATCACGACGTCTGCCGCGCGGGAGCCTGTCAGATAAGGCTTCACATCATCGCTGACCCAATTGCCAAGCGGATTGATGAAGAAGTCGACAATTTCACCGACTGCGTCCCGTTCGGTTGATGGGCCAAGCGCAGGAAGTTCAACATAGGCACCTTCGGGAACGCCCCAAACGGACAGCGTTTCACCAAAGTCTGTCTTTTCTTCGTAAAGGCCAATTGCGTCCGCAGGGTCAAACAAACCACCGATACCAAAGATCGTGTTCACGATAAACCGCATGGTGTTCGTACCGAACCCTTTGATATCGCCTTGCAAAACGCCATTCACCACCATTCCTGGCAACGCGACGTTTTCAGCGAAATTGGTCACAGGAACAGTGATCTCCATCGGCATCGCAGCGGTCACGCGGGAGGCGGGGCGCAAAATTGCGCGATCCAATCCAACGTTGAATTCATGCACCTTGCGGTTTGTCGCCTCGTAGGGGTCATGAACCGCAACACCTTCGGGCGCTTGCGAACACGCAGCGAGCAAGAGGGACGCCAAAACGGCAGTGGTCGAAAATAACTTGGTCAATGGCTTATCGATTCTGATTTCACGTCTTTGCGGCACCAAATAGCGCCAATCTGAACAATCCAACAGCCCACTAGAAACTACGCTCTGACCGTGACCCAAAGGAAACAATAAGCTCTAATAACATATCGCGATTGTAACGTGAACATGTCAGCCATTTGAACGAAGTTTTGGGCGCCAAACCGCATAGGAACGATTGCGAACGCCACCGACCAAAGCTAGCGTCACGCCAAATCAGATGACCGGAGATTGCAATGAGCACCATCGAAACCAAACTCGCTGAACTGGGTGTGACCCTACCCGACGCCCCCGCCCCCGCTGCGAACTATGTCCCGTTTGTTCAGTCGGGTAATCTCGTCCATGTATCTGGCCAAATCTCGAACGGCCCTGATGGGCTTATTAAGGGCCGCTTGGGTGACACCATGTCAGTCGAGGATGGCGCGAAGGCTGCGAAGACCTGCGCAATTGCACTCCTCGCTCAGCTCAAAGCGGCTTGCGGTGGCGACATTGATCGTCTGGTCCGCGTTGTAAAACTGAACGCCTTCGTCGCATCGGCTCCCGATTTCCACGACCAGCCTAAGGTCGTGAATGGCGCATCTGACTTCCTCGTGGAAGCATTGGGCGACATCGGTCGTCACGCCCGTTCGGCTGTGGGCGTTGCTGCGTTGCCCTTGGGCGTTGCCGTCGAAATCGACGCTGTATTCGAGATCGCATAATGCTGCCGGCTGATTTTCTGACCCGCCCTATCGCCCATCGCGCCTTGCACGATAAAGCTGTCGGTCGGGTCGAAAACAGCCCAAGCGCCATTCAGGCCGCCATCGAAAAGGGCTACGGGATCGAGATCGATCTCCAACTGTCTAAAGATGGCGTGCCGATGGTGTTTCATGACTACGCGCTGAACCGCCTGACAAACGAAACGGGTGCCGTCGCTCAACGAACCGCAGCCGAGCTGTCACAGATCACCTTGACGGGCGGCACGGACACTATTCCGACCCTTGCAGAGGTTTTGGAACAGGTGTCTGGCCGTGTGCCACTTTTGATCGAGATTAAGGATCAGGACGGCGCGCTTGGCGCCAAAGTCGGCCCGTTGGAAGACGCCACTGCGGCGCTGCTGAAAGGCTACAAAGGCCCCGTGGCGGTCATGTCATTCAATCCCCATTCCGTGGCCCATATGGCGACTATCTTGCCCGATGTTG
The DNA here is from genome assembly GCA_038134645.1 of Paracoccaceae bacterium. GTDB lineage: Bacteria > Pseudomonadota > Alphaproteobacteria > Rhodobacterales > Rhodobacteraceae > Marivivens. The sequence continues at coordinate 3,231 of JAYPVO010000065.1, read as the reverse complement.
CTCGGGGTCTAACCACCTGCAATTATGTTGCCGAAGATTGGCCAACAATCCCCAAGGCCACGCGCGAGCGGCTCGCGTTGATCCCTGATTATGAAATGGCAGGAGCCTGTTTTATCAGCCATCAGCACGACGAATTGGACGCCGAGCGAGTAGCGGAGTTGGCCGAAATGGGGGCAAAAATCCTGTGCTGGACGATCCGCTCCACCGAACAGGAAAAAAGCGCCCGCCAAATCGCGGATAACATCACTTTCGAAGGGTATCTCGCTTGACCACGCGAACGGGCCGCACAGTTTTGTAGCCATGACCGACGTGATCGAAATTTCAATGAGAGGTTCCATTGCCGACATCCCAGCAGAGGACTGGGATGCCTGTGCAAATCCGTCTGGTGCACGCCCAATTGATCCCTTCACGACCCATCGGTTTCTTTCGGCTTTGGAGTGCAGCGGTTCGGTTGGACGCGGAACGGGATGGGACCCAAGATACCTCATCGCGACCAAAGCAGGACAGATCATCGGCGCGGCACCTCTTTACGTCAAAAGCCACTCTCAGGGGGAATACGTCTTTGACCATAGCTGGGCCGATGCGCTGCAACGGGCGGGCGGGCAATATTACCCCAAGCTCCAGATCGCGGTGCCTTTTACGCCCGCTACAGGTCGGCGCTTCCTGACCAAAAGCGGTCATGAGACAGAGGCTATGTCGGCCTTGATCCAAGGCGCGGTTCAACTGGCATCGGACAACGGCCTTTCATCGGCACATGTTACTTTTTGCACTGAGGACGAAGCCATCGCTGGGCAGGCAATGGGGCTACTTCACCGCGTCGGCCAACAGTTTCATTGGGAAAACCGAGGCTATGGCAGCTTTGCCGATTTTCTGAACGACCTATCCAGCCGCAAGCGAAAAGCCATTCGCAAAGAACGCCACGAGGCTCAGGGGTTTGGCGGTGAGATCAAGAGGTTTACGGGCGCCGAGATTCAGCCCGAACACTGGGATTACTTCTGGCGGTTTTATCAGGACACAGGCAGCCGAAAGTGGGGGTCCCCCTATCTGACACGCCAGTTTTTCGAAATCGCCCACGACACGCTTAGGGACGATATTTTACTTGTTATGGCCTTGTCCGACGGCCGCCCGATTGCGGGTGCCCTGAACTTTGTGGGGCGCGACACGCTCTTTGGTCGATATTGGGGCTGCACCGAGCAGCACCCCTGCCTGCATTTTGAACTCTGCTACTATCAGGCCATCGACTACGCGATCGATCACGGCCTGAGGGTCGAAGCAGGTGCGCAAGGCGAACACAAGTTGGCACGGGGCTACCTTCCGACGCCCACCCATTCCTTGCACTGGATCGCGAACCCGTCATTTCGCACGGCTGTTTCCGACTACCTCGATCATGAGCGACAGTTGATCGATGAAGAAATAGAAATCCTCACGGATTATGGTCCGTTCAAATCCACCGCAACAGAGGAGCAAGACTAATGGACATCGCCACACTTGCCGAGAATGGCTGGATCAAAGTAGACGACGGAACCGCGATCCAGAAAACCTATCAGTTTCGGAACTTTATCGAAGCCTTCGGCTTTATGACACGAGCAGCTTTTTGGGCGGAAAAGTGGAATCATCATCCAGAGTGGTCTAACTCTTACAAAACGGTTGTTGTAAAACTGACGACACACGACATCGGCGGCTTGAGTGAGCAAGACCTCAGGCTGGCCGGGAAGATGGACGAACTCAAAGGATGATGATGCAAGATCTGCTGCAAACCGAAATCTACAACGGCAAAACGATTGCCGATTACCTGACACTCGAATTCATTGCGGGCCTAGCTGGCGATATTCTCTCTGTCGTGTTGATCGTCGTCTTGGGGTTCGTCCTTTCGGGATGGGTCCGTCGCCGCATTATGGCAATCGGGGGCCGCAACAAACATCTTGATGTGACCCTGTTCAATTTCTTGGGCAACATTGTTCGGTATTTGATCCTCGCCTTTGCAGCCCTCTTTGTCCTGAACACATTTGGCATCCAGACAACATCGCTCGTTGCTTTGATCGGTGCGGCTGGTTTGGCAATTGGTTTGGCCTTGCAAGGCACGCTGTCAAACGTAGCCGCAGGGGTTATGATCATCCTATTCCGCCCGATTAAGATCGGTGACTTTGTTCAGGTGAGCGGCGTGTCTGGCACCGTCAAAGATATTTCGTTGAATTACACCGAACTCGCCGATGCTGGAAACGTTCAAGTCATCGTGCCCAACGCGCAGGTTTGGGGCAACACGATCATCAATTTTTCAGTCAACCAGACCCGCCGCGCAGAATGGATTTTCGGCGTGGGATATGGTGCGGACCTTAAACTGGCAGAGCAAGTAATCCGCGACACGATCCTGTCCGACCCTCGGTCGCTCGCTGATCCCGCGCCCTTCCTTCAGGTTAATAATCTCGGTGATTTTTCGGTCGACTTCCTATGCCGCGTATGGGTGAAATCGAGTGACTATTTCCAATATCAGGCCGACATGAAACGTCAGGTCAAAGAAGCCCTCGACAGCGCAGGTATCGACATCCCGTTCCCAACACGAACGGTCCTGAATAATCAGGCGTAAATTGAAACGGCGGGGTCAAACCCCGCCGTCTTAATATCTTAGATCTGATCGAGAAGAGTCTCAGCCGCCGACAGTTCGCACACGCCAGGGCTTTCTTCGACGTTCAGGATTTTCACAACGCCATCTTCAGCCAGCAGCGTGTATCGTTTTGAACGGTCATAAAGACCAGCAGGCGGAGCGGTAAACTCAAGCCCGATCGCTTTGGTGAATTCTGCGGATGCATCTCCAACAAAATGCAGGCCAGCCGCAGTCGCGCCCGTTGCTTCGCCCCACGCCTTCATCACGAAGGGATCGTTAACCGACACACAGATAACTGCGTCAACGCCTTTGGCGTCCAGTGCCGCTTTATTACGGATAAAGCTTGGCACGTGAGCAGACGAGCAAGTGCCCGTATATGCGCCCGGCAAACCAAAGATCACAACTTTTTTGCCTTCGACTAGGTCCGAGAGACTAACCTGCTCAGGACCATTTTCGCCCATACGCAACAAAGTTGCCTGAGGTAGCGTTTCACCAACTGAAATCGGCATGATATTTCCCCTGTTCTGAATTGCATGCAGCACTGGCTAAGATATAGGGTCCGCCAGAAAAGAGGCCATAGAAATCGGAGGCAGCGATGCAACATTTTGTAGTGATCGGCGCAGGTCAAG
>JAYPVO010000064.1:0-10474 GCA_038134645.1 Paracoccaceae bacterium | reverse complement strand
CGCCTGAGTTAGAGACGCGGATGGCGGAGTTTGGGGATCAGATCGCGGCCGCGTTTGGCGATGGCTACGACGAAGTTCTCGTGGTCGGTCACTCCTCAGGCGCACATCTCGCCGTGTCTATCCTGTCCGATCTGATCCGCGATGGGCGCGTGCCTGAACAGGGGGCGAACCTGTCCTTCCTGTCGCTCGGTCAAGTCGTCCCGATGGTGAGCTTCTTGCGTGATGCGTGGCGGCTGCGGGCGGATTTGGCTTATCTGTCGACGCGGGATGAATTGACGTGGGTGGATGTCACGGCACCGGGGGATGGCTGCGCTTTTGCGCTTTGCGATCCTGTTGGGGTGACGGGCGTGGCGCCCGAGGATCAAAAATGGCCGCTGGTGATGTCGGCGGCCTTCACGCAGTCCCTTTCCGCAGAGCGGTGGAAAGAACTGCGGTGGCGGTTCTTTCGGCTGCATTTCCAATATCTCTGCGCCTTTGATCGGCCCAAAGACTACGACTATTTCCAGATCACAGCGGGGCCGCTGACGCTCGGCGATCGATACGAGGGACGCCCGCCATCGCGGAGCCGCAAGGTCGCTGCCGCGTCCCGTTACAGATCGGTGGCCCCATGATCCCGCCCAAGCCAAAATCCCGCGCCGATAAGGTGTCGCTCTGGCGGTATCTCAAGCTCTTTCGCGAGGACATTCTGAGCGCGCAGCCCGCACGGCTCTATCGGGCGTGGATGGCAGAGTTTAAGACGCCGTTTTTCCGTAGCTATCTGTGCAATGATCCCGAATTGGTGCGTCAGGTTCTTAAAGAGCGGCCCGACGATTTCCCGAAAAGCGACCGCATTGGTGCGGGGCTACGTCCGCTCCTTGGCAATTCGGTGTTTCTGACCAATGGCGAGACGTGGAAACGTCAGCGTCGCATCATCGATCCCGCGTTTGAGGGCGGTCGTTTGCGCGACACCTATCCCGCGATGTGGGAGGCAGGCGAAGCCGCTGTTGCCCGCCTTTCGGCCCAAGCCGATGGCACCCCGATTGAGATCGAGGCCGAGACGAGCCATGCCGCAGCCGATGTGATTTTCCGCACGTTGTTTTCGATCCCGATTGAACACGAAACTGCCTCGGCTGTGTTCTCAGAGTTCAAAGCCCATCAACGCAGTCAGCCGATCCTGAACCTCGCGGCGTTTATCCGTGGGCCGAAATGGATGCCGCGGTTCTTTAGTGCGGAAACCAAACGGACGGCAGGTGTTATTCGAAAGCTGATCGGTGATCTGACCACGGAACGTCTGGCCGCGATTGAGGCAGGCACCGCGCCAGATGATTTGGCGACCAAGATCATGACCACGACTGATCCCGAAACAGGCGATCGGTTCGATGTGGATGAGATGATCGATCAGGTCGCGATCTTTTTCCTCGCGGGGCATGAAACGAGCGCCTCTGCCTTGGCGTGGACGTTGTATCTGATGGCCACAAATCCAGAGTGGCAGGAGCGTGTGGCTGAAGAGGCCAAGGCGCTTAACTCTGATTTCAGCTCTGTCTCGCGGTTGAAACTGTCGCGGGATGTGTTCCGCGAGGCGCTGCGCCTTTATCCGCCTGTGCCTATGATGGTGCGCGAAACCACCTGTCCCGAAGCCTTCCGTGGTCGCGATGTGAAAACGGGATCGCAGATCGTTTTGTCACCGTGGCACCTTCATCGTCATGAACGGCTCTGGGAACGGCCAGATGAATTCGATCCGACACGGTGGGGCAGTGAGAACGGCAAACAGTGCCAGCGCGATGCCTATATCCCGTTTTCCGCAGGGAGCCGCGTTTGCACGGGCGCAGGTTTCGCCATGGTCGAAGGGCCGATGTTGTTGTCGTTGATTCTGCGGAACTTTGTCATTGAGCCAGATGAGAATCGCGAACCCGTTCCAGTTGCGCATCTCACTGTTCGGTCATCTCAGGGAATATGGCTGCGTCTGCGAAAACGCAGTTAGAGTGATGAATTATCCGAACGGCTAATAAAAAGTTCTGAAAGTTTATGAAACTTTATCAGCGACTTAATCCACGAATAACCCTGTGGTTTAGTGGCTTTTTGCACTTACAGCTAGCTGGTCAGATTTAAATATATACTAAAGGTCATCGGGGGCTAAGCCGAATGGGTGTCGGTATGGCTATGATTGACTTTTCTACTACTGACGGTGGGCTCCGTCAGTCTTTGGATCGGGTAAAGGGCTTGATGCTGCGGGGGCGTTTTTCGCATCCGGTCCGTCAAACTCCGCAAGAGGTGCTGCGCGAACGCAAACGTGCGCCCTATGCGCAAATCCTCGAATCCGAGCTTCGTGAGTTGCAGGATCTCGCGCGGGTGCGTGCGTCGCTCTACGCGTCGGACTGAAGGCGTTTCAGGATCCAAACGCGGATCGCAGATGCGAGGCCAACGTCGCCACGGGCCTCGTCGATTTCAACGGCAAGCTCGTTGATCGCCTTACCGTCCTCTTTGGCAGCTTTTGTGAAGGCTGCCCAAAATTCAGGTTCGAGAGACACCGACGTGCGGTGTCCCTGAAGTGTCAGAGAATGTTTTTCGGGCCGTGTGGTCATTCGTCCTCGAACTTCTGCTGATCGAGCCGCTGGCGCGCTTTTTCTTCCCGCGCTGCCGTTAACAAACGCTCCGCTTTGGTGCGGCCAAATTTAACAGCATTCGCATCAGCCTGCGCTTTTTCTTCGGCGCGTGTCTTTTGTTTGCGGGCTTTGTTCAGGTTGATGATGTCACTCATCTTGCGACTCCAAATGTTGGAAGACTGGAGTATCGCAAAGCGTGTATCCCTGCCAAGAGGGAAAGAAAAAGGCCGCCCCGAAGGGCGGCCCGTTTGATTAGCCTTTCGGGCCGATCATGTCTTCGGGACGCACAATCCGATCAAACGTTTCTGCATCCACAAAGCCGAGCGCGATCGCTTCTTCTTTGAGGGTGGTGCCGTTCTTGTGTGCGGTCTTCGCAACCTTGGTTGCGTTGTCGTAACCGATGGTCGGAGCGAGCGCGGTGACGAGCATCAGCGACTCTTTCATCAGTTTGTCGATGCGTGCGACGTTTGCCTGCGTGCCAACAACCATGTTGTCGGTGAAGGCCGAAGCCGCATCACCGAGCAGCTGCATGGACTGCAGAACGTTGTAGGACATCATCGGGTTGTAAACGTTGAGCTCGAAGTGGCCTTGCGAACCAGCGAAACCAATCGCCGCGTCGTTGCCCATGACGTGTGCGCAGACCATGGTCAGCGCTTCGGCTTGGGTCGGGTTTACTTTACCCGGCATGATCGACGAACCTGGTTCGTTTTCCGGCAGGATCAGTTCGCCCAGACCCGAGCGCGGGCCAGAACCCAAGAGACGCATGTCGTTTGCGATCTTGAAGAGCGAACCAGCAACGGTTTTCAGCGCGCCAGAGAACATGACCATTGCGTCGTGTGCTGCCAGTGCTTCGAATTTGTTCGGAGCGGTGACGAAGGGCAGGCCAGTGATGTTCGCGATTTCTGCTGCAACTTTTTCAGCAAAGCCAACGCGGGTGTTCAGACCAGTGCCCACAGCGGTGCCGCCCTGTGCCAGTTCGTAGATGTCCGGCAGGCACATCTCAACGCGTTTGATGCCTTGGGCAACCTGATGCGCGTAGCCACCAAATTCCTGACCGAGGGTCAGAGGGGTCGCATCCTGAGTGTGGGTGCGGCCGATTTTGATGATGTCTTTGAACTCTTCCGACTTCGCAGCCAGAGCAGCGTGCAGTTTGCGCAGACCCGGAAGCAGAACGTCACGAGCGTGCATACCAATGCCAACGTGCATTGCGGTCGGGAAGGTGTCGTTCGACGACTGACCCATGTTGCAGTGGTCGTTCGGGTGAACGGGCGATTTCGATGCCAGCTGACCGCCGAGGATTTCAATCGCGCGGTTCGAGATCACTTCGTTCGCGTTCATGTTCGACTGTGTGCCAGAGCCTGTCTGCCAAACAACGAGCGGGAAGTTGTCGTCGAATTTGCCTTCGATGACTTCGGTCGCGGCCTCTTGGATCGCTTTGGACAGGGTTGCGTCCAGATCGCCGAAGCTTTCGTTGACGATAGCCGCAGCTTTTTTGATCACGCCGAGTGCGCGGATCACCGGCACGGGCTGACGTTCCCAACCAATTGGGAAGTTCATGATCGAACGCTGGGTCTGTGCGCCCCAGTATTTGTCTGCGGGGACTTCAAGTGGGCCGAAGCTGTCGGTTTCGGTGCGGGTTGCGGTCATCTGGACTCTCCCTGTTGCGACTTGGGGCTTGTCATACCCCATGCGCACGGGAAATCAATGCAGTATACCGCTGCATACCGCGTTGTTATCGCTATCAAGGGGAACGAATTGCCGCAGGTTACTTGCGGAATTGGTCCAGACTGACGACTTCGGCCTCTTTGCGGGGCTTCGGTTCCTCTTCGGCCATTTCGACCATTGGGGCTTCGTCGTCGTCATCCTCGTCGTCGAAATCGTCTTCTTGGGTTTCAAACCGAAGGCCGAATTCAACGGATGGGTCCACAAAGGTGCGGATCGCATCGTAGGGAATGTAGATGGGTTCTGGATTATCACCAAAGTTCAGGGTGACGCTGAAACCCTCATCGGTGACGGTCAGCGCGTCGAACCAATGTTCCAACACGATGGTCATTTCGCCCGGATACCGATCCGACAGCCAATCGGCCAGTTCGACATCGGGGTGCATGGTATCAAACGTGATAAAGAAGTGGTGCTGTCCGGGCAGACCTTCGTCCGCGACGCGGGCCAATACTTTTTGAATGAGGCCACGCATAGCCTCGTGCATAAGATTGCCGTAGTCGATCTTCTGGCTCACGGTCGTTCCTTTCGCCCTGTTACCCCCAACATACGGGATTCGGAGCGGGATAAAAGAGGGATAGTCACGTTGCCGATAGGACAAAATGCACGATCAAGCTGACCACGCTCATAAGTCCAAGCACCGTTGGTAAACCGTAAGATTTGTAGAGCAGTAAAAATCCAGCAAAGAGCGCGAGGCAGACCGCCAATAGGTCCATTGAACCGAGGTCAGGCTGCAAAAATTGGAGCGGCCCAAGCGTGACCGTTTGCGTCGTTTCAAAGAAAAGATGCATGGCAAACCAGACCGACAAATTCGCGATCACCCCGACGACAGAGGCCATAATACCCGAGAGCGCCGCAGAAAGGCGAGGCCGTGAAGCGATCCAGTCAATCAGTGGAGCGCCTGCGAAAATCCAAATAAAACAAGGGATAAACGTCACCCAAAGCGCCATCAGGCCCGCCGCCACGCCAGAGATCGCCGCATTGGTGCCCGCAAGGATCGCAACGAACTCTGTCACGAGGATCAGTGGACCGGGTGTGGTTTCGGCAAGCCCCAAAGCATCCATCATTTGCGAGGTTGAAAGCCAACCGTAGTCCGCCACGACCTCTTGGGTCATGTAGGCAAGGACGGCGTAGGCTCCGCCAAATGTCACGACAGCGAGTTTGGAAAAGAACAGCCCGATATCACGCAGCAACCCGTCCCCAACCAGCACAATCGGCAGCGCCCACAGGAGGCCGCCGATGAGGATCACCAAGATCGGCGTGCGCCAGTTCATGGGGGCAGAGGTTGGGGTGTCGCTTTGTGCGAAAAACAGGCTCCCAATAATGGCAGATACCCCGATTACGAGGGGAAAGGGCAGGGCAAAGCCGTAGAGTGCTAAAAATGCGCCAACGGCGAGAACCCAGTGGATCTGTCGTTTCAGAGCCTTTTTTGAGACTTTGAGAATGGCTTGGATCACGATCACGACGACCGTGGCTTTGACGCCAAGGAACATCGCCTGAATCCACTCTAGTCCACCGTATTGACCATATAGTAGCGCCAGCGCCATGATCACGATGGCACCTGGTAGGACGAATAATCCTCCGCCGATCAGACCGCCTAGGATCCCGCGTTTCTTCCAGCCAGCATATGTGGCGAGCTGCATCGCTTCGGGTCCGGGAAGGAGCATGCAGAAGGATAACGCGCGGAGAAACTCAGCCTCGGTCAGCCAAGGGCGTTCTTCGACCAATTCGCGGTGCATAAGCGCAATTTGTGCGGCTGGTCCACCAAAGGACAAAAGCCCAATGCGGCCGAATATGCGAATGAGGTCAGCAATAGGTGTCATGCGCGCAATTGGCCATTGTTTGTAGGGCAATGCAATTCTTTCCTGAGGGTGACGCTTAGACGTCACCTCCTACAACTTTTCGTTTCATTGCCGTAATTAATAGGTATCCTGAGAGGGGAATATCATAAGGGGTCACGGGATGGAAAAGCTGTTAGGAGCTATTGCGATCCTAGTCTTATCTGTTTTTGCCTATTTTGGCGCCAAATCCTTGGGTCTTTTTGGTAATCCCGATCGTCAGGCGGTAGAGATACAACTGGCCTTGATGGATCAAGCAAAGCAGCTAGAGGCCGAAGGGCATTTGCCGTGGGACTCGACTGATATTGTGGCATCCACGCGCGTTGTCGGTTTGAAATTATCGGTGCAGATCACTCATATCGCGCCCTCGCAGGGGATGGTGCAGGCTACCGTCTGCAATTACCGACGGATGCGGCTTTTGATCCAGAGTGGTGCGACGATCGAACTGATCTGGAAGCCAGAGCCAAACGGCGGCGTCATGGCGGTTTCAACGGTCAACAAATGTTAGGGATGAAGTGGAGGTTTCTGTTGCCAGGTACCTCCGAACCCCGCCTGAGGCTGCTAGGCGTCAGGACTTAATTTCGGCGACCCGAACTGCTTACGCAGCCAGAGCCATTGCCGGAGCACGATTGTCATTTGCAATTGTACAGTTTGAACCGATAACGGTGGTATCTCACCGAAACAAAGCATAACCCCTTTAGACGTTCGTCGATCCTATTTCGACCCCATGATCCCCAAATGAAGGATGTTTGGTGGAGTCGCCGGGTACCGCCCCCGGGTCCGATCCGCTTATTACGAGCGCGTTTATGTCCATAGTCCCCGAAGAGACATCTCGAATATAGGCGCTGCCTTTGGCGAACTCAAGTGGCTGCGCGCAAAAGGTCAGGGTGGTCTGGATGCGTTTGACGGCGCGGTTCGTGCCGCTATCCTCATGCGAAATACGTGAGGGAGAGAGCATGTTTAACGCATTGATCGTCGACAAGGATGAAGCGGGCGCAACAAGTGCGTCGGTTCAGGAAATCAGCACCGACCGTTTGCCAGAGGGCAATGTGACGGTCGCGGTGGATTATTCGACTGTGAACTACAAGGACGGTCTGTGCCTTGGGTCTGGGGGCGGGCTTGTGCGGAACTATCCGCATGTACCTGGTATCGATTTAGCTGGCACGGTCGAGGCCTCTGACGATCCGCTTTACGCGGTAGGCGACAAGGTTGTTCTGACGGGCTGGCGCGTGGGCGAGGTGCACTGGGGCGGATATGCGCAAAAGGCGCGGGTCAAAGGTGATTGGCTTGTGCCGCTGCCAGCAGGCCTTTCGACCCATCAAGCGATGGCTGTTGGCACCGCAGGATTTACCGCAATGCTTGCGATTATGGCACTTGAGGATCACGGCCTAACCCCTGAAAAAGGCGAGGTTTTGGTCACGGGTGCGGCGGGCGGTGTCGGCTCTGTTGCGACGGCGATTTTGGCGCATCTTGGGTATGACGTGGCCGCTGTCACGGGGCGTCCAGAGACCGAAGGCTATCTGCGTGATCTCGGTGCGACCCGCATTGTTGCTCGCGAAGAGATTGCCGAAACGGTGAAACGTCCGCTTGAGGCGGAAACTTGGGCGGGCTGTGTTGATGCGGTTGGCGGAGCGATGCTGGCACGTGTGCTGGGGCAAATGAAATACGGCGCAAGCGTTGCTGCGGTTGGTCTGGCTGGTGGTGCCGCTTTGCCCGCGACCGTTGTTCCGTTCTTGCTGCGTGGTGTGAACCTCTTGGGCATCGACAGTGTGATGCAGCCCTATGACAACCGTGTGCGGGCATGGCAGCGTATCGCCTCGGACCTACCGATGGATAAGCTTGAGGCGATGGTGCAGCCCGCGACCCTCTCTGATCTGCCGAAATTGGGGGCTGATATCCTTAAGGGGCAGGTCAAAGGGCGCGTTGTTGTCGATGTGAACGCTTGACCTTGGGAGACGGGCGCTAGTTTCGTTCCAATCGTTTGATAGGACTATGTATGACTGACCAGCGCCCGATCCTCCTATGGTTCCGCCGTGATCTACGGCTTGCCGATCACGAAGCATTATCAGCGGCTTGCGCGACAGGCCGTCCCGTTATTCCCGTTTTCATCTGCGATGACGTGGTTGAGGGAACAGGTGCGGCGCCGAAAATGCGGTGGGGGCAGTCTGTTGGGGCTCTGGCCGATCAATTGGCAGAGCAAGGCAGTCGCCTGATCCTTCGTCGCGGTGCAGCGCTGGCTATACTCAACGATCTGATCAAAGAGACAGGCGCTGGCGCGGTTTATTGGTCACGTCTCTACGACCCCGTCACAAAGTCACGCGATACGGTAATCAAATCCGCGCTCAAAGAGCAGGGCATCGACGCGCAGAGTTTTGCAGGGCACCTGTTGTTCGAACCTTGGACGGTTGAGACCAAAGATGGTGGGTTCTATCGCGTCTATTCGCCCATGTGGCGGGCGGTTCGTGATCGACCTGTGGCATCATGCCTGCCAGCGCCTAAAACTATTCCAGCACCAGACATTTGGCCTGCATCGGATCGTTTGGCGGATTGGAACCTTGGCGCTGCAATGCGACGCGGTGCTAAGGTTGTCACGGCCCATCAAGCGATTGGCGAGGTCGCCGCAGCCAATCGTCTGGATGACTTTATCCAGCATCGGATCAATGACTACAAAGCAAAGCGGGATTTTCCAGCGATTGAATCCACATCGCGCCTGTCCGAAAACCTAACTTACGGCGAAATCGCACCGCGTGCACTTTGGCATGCTGGATGGCGTGCGATGGAAAACGGTGCGGCGGGTGCAGAGCATTTCCTCAAGGAAGTGGTCTGGCGTGAGTTTGCTTATCACCTGCTGCACCATACGCCCCATATTCTAGATGCGAATTGGCGGCCTGAATGGGATGCCTTCCCGTGGAATACGGACGAGGACGCGCCTGAGGTCATCGCATGGAAACAAGGACGCACTGGCGAACCTTTTGTCGATGCGGCGATGCGCGAAATGTATGTCACGGGCACGATGCACAATCGGTCACGCATGATCGTCGCGTCTTATTTGACGAAACATTTGATGACCCACTGGAAGGTCGGGCTGAAGTGGTTCGAGGATTGCCTCACGGATTGGGACCCTGCTGCGAATGCGATGGGGTGGCAGTGGACGGCAGGCTCAGGTCCAGACGCCGCGCCATATTTCCGCATCTTTAACCCTGAAACCCAGCTCGAGAAATTCGATGCCGATCGGGTCTACCGCAAACGCTGGATCGCGGAACGCTATGCCGCGCCGACCGAGACAGCGTTGAGTTATTTCGATGCGGTGCCGCAAAGCTGGGCGCTCTCACCTGATATGGGTTACCCTGAGCCCATTGTTGCCTTGGATGAGGGACGCGCGCGTGCGTTGGATGCATATTCTGCACGCGAAAAATAATCCACTCTGGCCAGATGTGCGTAACCCTTCATAAGATAACAAATAATTCGGGCAGAGTTCCGTTAAAATGGGGAAATAAATGATCCTGACCAGCACCAAAGGCCAATCCAATCTTCCGCGCTATTTTGGTCCGGTCTTTGATATCCTCTGCAATATTCCGCGTGGTCGGATCGATATTGAGCTGCCCGACGGTCGTGTGTTCCGCGCCGAAGGCAAAGCCGCGGGCTATGTCACAGCGATTTCTATCCGCAACAAAGACATCTTTGCGCGACTGATCCGCGAAGGCGACCTTGGGTTCATGGAATCTTACATGGAAGGTTGGTGGGATACGCCCGACCTGATGACCTTTATGGATTTCGTACACGACGCCGAAGACGAGGTCTTTGACGGGTTCCCTGGTCAGGGATTGGTGCGGGCCTATGAAAAACTGCGGTTCTGGTTGCAGTCGAATTCGAAACGTCAGGCCAAAAAGAACATCAGTTATCACTATGATTTGGGTAACGATTTCTATGGTTTATGGCTCGACGATACGATGACCTATTCGTCGGCCTATTTCAAAACAGGCCAAGAAAGCCTTGAGACTGCACAGATTCAGAAATACTCCGCTATGGTTGACGCTTTGGGTGTGAAAGCGGGCGACCATGTGCTCGAGATCGGCTGCGGCTGGGGTGGTTTTGCTGAATATGCCGCGAAAGAACGTGGGCTGCGGGTCACGGGTCTAACGATCAGCAAGGAACAGTTGAAATACGCTCAGGATCGCATTGAAAAGGCTGGTGTTTCTGATCTTGTGACCTTGAAAATGCAGGACTATCGCGATGAAACGGGGATCTATGATGGCATCGCAAGCATTGAGATGTTCGAAGCCGTTGGGGAAAAATACTGGCCCGTCTATTTCGACACGGTCCGCAACTGTTTGA
>JAYPVO010000063.1:0-10584 GCA_038134645.1 Paracoccaceae bacterium | reverse complement strand
GCTGCAGAAGAAATCGCATTCTTCTTCTCGGGTCTCGAACTGGTCGGCTAATCGCCCCTGTTCAGATGTGATTATCGGCAAAGCCCGCACGGTTGTGCGGGCTTTGTTCGTTTATGGGGGCTCTGCCCCCAGACCCCCGGGATATTTCAGGCACAAAGGCAGGGGCGATGGACCTAGGCGTGATGCGTGGTTATATCGGGGCTAAGTCGAGCCAAGGAGAGCCCCATGCATCGCGTTACAATCGGAAATGTAGAAGTTGCCAATGATCTGCCGTTCGCGCTGATCGCGGGGCCGTGCCAGCTCGAGAGCCTTGATCATGCACGCATGTTGGCGGAAAAAATTGCTGAGGCCTGTGCGGCGACGGGCACGGGCTTTGTGTTCAAAGGGTCGTATGACAAAGCGAACCGCTCGTCGCTGGGCGGTAAGCGCGGGATTGGCGCAGAGGCGGGTCTGACGATCCTGTCGAAAATTCGCGAAGAGTTCGGCTGCCCCGTGATCACTGACGTGCACGAGACGCATCATTGCGCGATGGCGGCTGAGTTTGTCGATATTCTGCAAATCCCAGCGTTCCTTTGCCGTCAGACCGACCTTTTGTTGGCTGCGGGGGAGACGGGCAAGGCGATCAACGTGAAGAAGGGGCAGTTCCTCGCGCCTTGGGACATGAAGAACGTCGCGGCCAAGATTGAGAGCACGGGCAACACCAACATCATGCTTTGTGAGCGTGGCACGTCGTTTGGCTACAACACGCTCGTCAGCGATTTCCGTGGTCTGCCGACGATGGCTGAGACGGGCTATCCTGTAGTTTTTGATGCGACCCATTCGGTGCAGCAGCCTGGCGGAAACGGCAATTCTTCGGGCGGTGATCGCCGCATGGTGCCGCCGCTGGCCCGCGCTGCGGTCGCGGTTGGCTGTGCGGCTTTGTTCATTGAGACCCACGAAGACCCCGACAATGCGCCGTCTGATGGCCCTAACATGGTGCCGATCGAACAGCTGCAGGGGCTTTTGGCGCAGCTTCGGGCGCTGGACAATGTGATGAAGGGCTAAGGCCTGAAACTAAAAAAGCCCGCCGATTGGCGGGCTTTTGTTTTTCGTTCGATCCGATCAATCGAGGAAGGCTTTTTCCACGACATAATGCTGTGGGTTGGAATTTGCGCCCTCAACCAGACCATAGCCTTCGAGCATGTCTTTGATCTCTAGGTTAAAGGCGAGGTTACCACAGACCATCGCGCGGTCGTCGTTCGGGTTGATCTGCGGCACGCCGAGATCTTCAAACGCTTCGCCCTTGCGCATCAGGTCGGTGATGCGGCCCATCTTCGGGCTCTCTTCGCGAGTGGTGGTCGGGTAGTATTTGATCTTCTTCCAGAAGCCTTCGCCGATCACTTCGTTCAACAGCTCGTCGGTTTTCAGGCCTTCGATCAAATCGCGACCGTAAGTCAGTTCGCCCACTTCACGGCAGGTGTGGGTGATGATGACCTCATCGTAGTCTTCATAGGTCTGCGGTTCACGCAGGAGCGACGCGAAGGGCGCAAAGCCCGTGCCTGTCGCAAAGAACCAAATCCGTTTGCCTGGCAGCAGCGCATCATGCACCAGCGTGCCGACGGGTTTCGGACGCAAGATCACTTCATCACCGACTTTGATGTGTTGAAGTTTCGAGGTCAGCGGGCCGTCTTGAACCTTGATCGAGTAGAACTCCAGCTCTTCGTCCCAAGAGGGCGAGGCGATGGAATACGCGCGCAACAGCGGCTTTTGTTTGCCCGTTGCGGGATCGGGATCACCCATGAGGCCGATCATCACGAACTCGCCCGAGCGGAACCGCATGGATGCAGGACGGGTGCAGCGGAACGAAAACAGGCGGTCGGTGTAGTGCTTTACCTCTGTGACGACTTGAGCGTCAGGCAGGTGTGGCTTTGCAGCGGCTTCTTTCACGGGGGCGTCTTTCACGAGTGTCTGTTCGGTCATATCTGTCATATGGGCGGCTTAAAGCCCAATCCATCATTAAACTTTGATCTGTGTCAGGAAAGGGCAATTCAGCCCCGCATACGCGCCTGATAATCGTTTGCTTGCCAATTTGCACGTGTCAGCCACAGGTTTTCAGGCTGACGCGCGGCCAATTCGTCACTGATCGCGACCTCGTCAAAGCCCGAACGGCGGGCCATGGCGTATTGTTCGCAGATCACGTGCCCTTGGGCGCGGAGGCGGCCCTTGAACCCGAGGCGGCGCAGTTGTGCCGCAAGGGTGAACCCGCGACCGTCCGCAAAGGACGGGAATTCGACCGCGATGACCGAGGCAGAGAGCGCCTTGGGCAAATCTGCAGGATTGGTGTTCGACGGGATCAGGATCGCGGTTTCACCCGAAGCTTCACCCAAAGCGGTGAACGGGGCGTTGTGGTCATCGGCTGCAAAGCCGGTATCGGTGACGATTACAGTCATGTCAGTCTCCTTAGGCGGCTTGGCCGTTGCGCACGACCTTGCCATCTACGATGTGGATGCCACATTCGGTTTTGTTCGAGTTGCGCCAGCGACCAGCGCGTGGGTCTTCGCCTTCTTTCACAGGGCTGGTGCAGGGGGCGCATCCGATGGACGGATAGCCTTGGGCGACCAGCGGGTGACGCGGCAGACGGTTTTCGGTCATATAATCCTGAAGATCGTTCACATCCCAATGGCAGAGCGGGTTGATCTTGATCCGGTGGTCGTCTTCGTTCTCAAAGAACTCGAGCGCAGCGCGGGTGGTGCCCTGATACCGTTTCCGACCCGTGATCCATGCGTCATAGCCCTTGAGCGCGTCTTGCAACGGCTGGGTTTTGCGCAGGTTACAGCAGGCATCGGTGTTGAACTGATGCAGCGTGCCATCAGGGTCTTCAATCCGCTTTGCCTTATCCGCCGCACGAATGATCTGAAGGTTTTTCAGGTTCAACCGTTCGGTCAGTTCCTGCTGGTAAGCCAGCGTTTCGGCAAACAGCAGTTCGGTATCGATAAACAACACGGGCGTCGTGTTATCGATGACGGACACGAGGTGCAAAAGCACGACGGACTCTGCTCCAAAGGACGACACCATCGCCGTTTTACCGACCTGAGCGTCCTTTAGCGCATGTTCCAGAACCGCAGTCGCACTGTGGTGTTTGTAGCGGGCATTCAGAGCGTCAACCCGTTTTTGGACGGGTTCACTCAGCGGCATGGGCTGCGGCCTCCTCGTAGAGTGCGGCTTTGAACGGCTCTAGGCCGAGGCGCTTATACGCGTCGAGGAACGTCTCAGTAGGCGATTGGCGCAGGGCGAGGTAAGCCATAACGATCCGTTCAATTGCATTGGTGATGTCCTCAGCCGCAAAGCCGGGGCCCGTTTTGTCGCCGATGACCGCGTCTTGGGTGCCGTCACCGCCAAGTGTGATCTGGTAGTTTTCAACTCCAGCGCGATCAAGGCCCAGAATCCCGATGTGACCAACATGGTGGTGACCACATGCGTTGATGCAGCCCGAGATTTTGATCTTGAGCGGACCAATATCGTGTTCCAGCTTCAGATCGTCAAAGCGCTGCGCGATTTCCTGTGCGATCGGAATCGAACGTGCAGTCGCGAGGGCGCAATAGTCCATACCAGGGCAGGCGATGATGTCAGAGATCAGGCCAACGTTCGCCGTCGCCAGATCAGCAACCTTCAGCGCGTCATAGATCGCGGGCAGGTCGGCCTTGTGAACATGAGGCAAAACAACGTTTTGTTCGTGGCTGATGCGCAGTTCATCGTGACCATAGGCTTCGGCAAGGTCGGCCATCGCGCGCATCTGGTCCGCGGTCGCATCACCCGGAGTTGCCCCATGCTTTTTCACCGAAATGGTGACGATCGCATAGTCATCTGCCTTATGTTCGCTCAGGTTCGTATCGACCCAAGACCGGAACGCAGGGTCCGTCGCATAGCGTGCGTCAAACACACCTTTAGATTTAGTCGAATATTCAGGCTCACGGAAAAATTGTTCGATTTCTGCAAGAATTTCCTGATCAACACCCGTAAATCCTGCCCGAATTTGTTCGAAACGTTCATCCGTAAGTTGAGCGAATTCGTCCAAGCCGTTCTCGAACACGGTGATTTTGATCCGTGCTTTATACTTGTTGTCACGACGACCCAGCAGGTTCCAAACGGACACGACGGCCTCAACGTAAGGCAGCAGGTCTTCCTTGGGCAGGAAGTCACGAATGACCTTGCCGATCATCGGGGTGCGGCCCAAACCACCGCCAACGATGATCTGATAACCGATTTCACCAGACGCATTTCGGACGATGCGGATGCCGATGTCGTGCGCTTTGGTCACGGCACGGTCTTGTTCGCCGCCAGAGACAGCGATTTTGAACTTACGCGGCAGGAACTGGAACTCTGGGTGGTCGGTGGACCACTGACGCAGCAGTTCAGCCACAGGACGCGGGTCCGCGACCTCATCGGCAGCAGCGCCAGCAAAGTGGTCAGCGGTCACGTTGCGGATCGTGTTACCCGAGGTTTGCAGCGCGTGCATCTCCACATCGGCCAGCGCCTCGAGGATATCAGGTACGTCCTGCAGTTTCGGCCAGTTGTATTGGATGTTCTGACGGGTGGTGAAGTGGCCGTAGCCCTTGTCCCACTTTTCCGCAATCATCGCGAGCTGGCGCATTTGACGGCTGTTGAGCGTGCCATAGGGGATCGCAACGCGCAGCATGTAGGCGTGCAGCTGCAGATACAGACCGTTCATCAGGCGGAGCGGACGGAATTCGTCTTCGGTCAGTTGACCTTCAATGCGGCGTTCCACCTGATCGCGGAATTGCGCAACGCGAGAGCGGACAAAGGCTTCGTCAAAGTCGTTATACTTATACATTAGTTCAGCTCCACCTGTTTGCCGTGGGCATAGTTGGACGGGCCACGGGTGCGGAATTCTTCGCGGAAATGGGTCGGTTCGGGGCCGTTCGGACCAGCCTTCGCATCAGCGAGGTAAGGACCAACAACGACGTTTGCTTGGCCGTTGGCAAAGAGGATGCGGATGTCAGCGTGGGCTTCGTCCTCAATGAACTCGGCATCCAGCATCGATTTCGACCAGCGGTCGTCGGCGGTCAGCCAGACGGCATCCCCATCAAGGAGAAGGTTTGCGGTAATCACTTTTGGGGTAAAGCGGCGGCTCATTGTGCGGCCTCCTTTTGCGGTAGAGAGCGGGCGACCTGAACCGCGTGACGCGGCGCAAGTCCATAAAAGGTGAGGGCAGGGCCAGTGAGGCCAGAGGTCGACATGGTCGGCTCTAGCTCGGCCAAGGTTGTGGCGATCACTCGGCTTTCAGGACGAGAGACGTTTTCGATGATGGTGACAGGCGTGTCAGCCGATGCGCCGTGCATCAACAGGCGACCCTGAACAAAACGCGCGGCGCGTTTGCCCATGTAGATCGCAGCGACTTCGCCGTCGCGGGCCAGACCACGCCAGTCCTGCTCGGCAAAGCCCTTCATGTCGTGACCCGTCAGCAGGCGAACCGATCCGTTGCGACCGCGTTTCGTCAGGCTCTGCCCAATTTGCGCAACGGCGGCAGAGGCCGCGGTGATACCGGGCACGATGCGGTAGCTGATCCCAGCCGCCTCAATCGCTTCGATTTCTTCGTCCAGACGACCAAAGACAGTCGGATCACCCGATTTCAGGCGCACAACATGGTGACCGTCTTTCGCGTGTTCGACGATCAGATCGTTGATGTCGTCCTGAGAGGTCGAAACACCGAAACCCTCTTTGCCCACATCGACCATGATCGCCTCACGGCGGGCCAGTTCGAGGATTTCAGGCGCAACCAGACGGTCGTAGATCACGACATCAGCTTCATCCAGCGCCTTGCGAGCCTTCAGCGTCAGCAATTCAGGATCACCCGGACCTGCACCAACGAGGTCAACATGACCGTCGCGGGTCTTTGCCATCACATGATGATCGAGCGTGGCCTCAAGCGCCGATTGCGCACCAGCCTCACCGTCTGTCTCAACAGCCTTGGGGCCCGTGTTGAAATAGTAATCCGCCCAGAAATCGCGACGCTTGCGGCCCATTGGCAGAATGTCCACGGCATGACGGAACGCCTTACCAACCCGCGCCAAAAGGCCGAGGTTCGATGGCAAACGCGCCTCAAGGTCCGCCTTGATCGCACGCGCCAGAACGGGGGCTGCGCCCTCGGTGCCAATCGCAATCGTCACAGGATCACGGTCGACAATCGCGGGCGTGATAAAGTCCGACCCATGCAGATCGTCCACGATATTCACGATCGCACCTTCGCTGCGGGCAATCCGTGCCACACGCGCATCTTCGGCAGCATCTTCGTTCGCCGCATAAACCAACCGTGCGCAGAGCGTATCGCCATGATCAAACGCCCGCTGAACCAGCGACAGACGACCCTCAGCCGCCATGCGCAGAAGGTCAGGATGTGGGGCATCGGCGAAAACGGTGATCTTGGCTTCAGTCTTGAGCAAGAGGCGCAGTTTCGCCAGTGCAGCCTCGCCACCGCCCGTCAGGACGATGCGGCGGTGTGTCACCGATAGAAAGATTGGAAAGTGCTGCATGGGATGCTCCGATTTCTCGGCTGATATATAGAATAATATCCCCCTTTTTGCCTATTGCGTCTGGTGAATAAGGACGTATGTTCGCCTTGAGCGTTCAAGGGTAACGTTTGTTCTAATCTGGCGAGGAATAGAGAATGGCGTTTCGTTTAGACGATATGGATCGGAAAATCCTCAAGGAGCTTCAGGCCGACGCGGCGCAGTCGCTCGACGATATTGCCCGCAATGTCGGGTCCTCTAAGACGCCTGTTTGGAATCGTATCCGCAAGATGAAAGAGGCCAATATCATTGGTCGTCAGACTGTGTTTCTGGATGCAGAGGCTCTCGGGTTCGAGGCTTGTTTCTTTGTCCTGATCCGCACTAGCGAACACGAGGCCGATTGGCAGCGCAAATTCCTCGCCGCATTGCAGGCCCGTCCCGAGGTTCAAGAGGCGCACCGCCTTGCGGGCGACATCGACTACATCCTTAAGGTCCGCGTGAAAAACGCACGTGCCTATGACGAGTTCTATCAGGCTCTGATTTCAGAGGTGCGCATCCACAACGTGACCGCGCTGTTATCGATGGAAGAGATCAAATCGACGCTTGAGCTGCCGTTGTAACCATCAATCGATCTAGCCCGTGGAAATGATAGAGATCCGCGTAGGTCGTGAGCTCTGTCATCCGTAGGTTCGGACAGCGGTTGAATAGGGCGCTAAGGGCGAGGTGAACCTCCATCCGTGCGAGCGGTGCACCGACGCAGAAATGGATGCCGCCGCCAAAGCTTGCGTTCATCGGGCCCGTGCGTGCAGGGATGAAAGCATCGGGGTTAGAGTAAACTTGCGGGTCGTG
Organism: Paracoccaceae bacterium; assembly: GCA_038134645.1. Taxonomy (GTDB): domain Bacteria; phylum Pseudomonadota; class Alphaproteobacteria; order Rhodobacterales; family Rhodobacteraceae; genus Marivivens. The sequence goes on along the minus strand of JAYPVO010000063.1, from coordinate 3,229 downwards.
GTTCGCGCTGGCTAAAAGGCAGCCCACTTCATCCCCACGTTTGAAGTCGTGACCAAAGAGCGTCACATCCTCATAGACCCAACGCATGAACATATGAAGCGGCGGATCATATCGCAGAACTTCCTCAGCCGTCATGGTCGTTACAGTAGGTTTGTTGTTTTCAATCAGCGCCTTTATGCCGTTTCCTAATGTGTGAACCGTGGCCTCATGCCCTGCGTTCAACAGCACCATCACGGTCGAGATCAATTCGTCCGAGGTCAACTTTTGTCCATCTGCCTCGGCCGCAATGAGTTCTGACAAAAGGTCAGATTTTGGGGCTTTCCGCCGCGCCGCGATGTAATCGCTAAGGAACGCACGGAATTCGAGTGTCGCAGCGACAGCCGCCGCTTCAATCGCGGGGGTGCGGCGGGCCTGATACATCGCGACCATATCATTCGACCACCGCAACAGGTCAGAGGCCCGATCCTCTGGCACACCGAGCAATCGGCAAATCACGATCACAGGGATCGGTCGCGCAAAGGCATCGATGATGTCGAACGGCCCGTCAGGGAATTGGTCGATCAAATCGTTCGCCAATTGAGTGATCACGGGTCCTAGGGAAGAAATTCCACGGGACGTAAACGCTCGCATCACGAGCGACCTTAGTTTCGTGTGACGTGGCGGTTCCAGTTCCAGCATCGAATTGGCTTCGATGTCGTAGAAGGGGCGCAGGTGGTCAGGGACAGCGCGGGCGAATTCAGGGGGTGCCTCGCGGCCAAACCGTCGATCCTTGAGGATTGTGGTCACCGCCCGATGGGACACAGCGCAAACTGTGTCGTAGTCGGACCAATAAACCAGATCACCCGCGGCACGCATACGTTCGTAGAGCGGATAAGGGTCTTGGACAAAGACCGGATCGGTTGGGGACTGATCGAAACTTTGCATAAGCTGAGTTTGACGATCCTATCTGGTCAAGACAAGCGGGATTTTCTACTCTGTCCCAATGCGTTCGAGCCTCTCACACCGTCTAATCGCCGTAGCCCTGTTTTCAGGGTTTTTGGGCGTTTTGACAGGGGCCGTCTGGTTTTGGGGCTATGGATCCGCTTTGGATCAATTGGCGCGACGGGGGCGGTCTGACCTCGCCTTGGCCGCCGACCGCCTGACCAGCGAATTGCAGAGCTTTCGTGAACTCGCGGCCCTCGTTTCTGATCATCCTGTGGTCGGCGTCTCTTTGGCGGGATGGGACCCGAAATCAACATTGGCGCAGATTGCCGATAAAACCGGTGCTCTCGATGTGACGGTGTCGAATACTGCGGGCGAAGTTCTGGCCAGCGCCCGTGGGATCGCAACGCCGCAGGTCGACCGATACGGGTTCAAACGCGCGATGAGCGGTGCCTTGGGCGTGGATCACTATTTCAGTGAACCCTTCGGGCGGCGTGTGTTCACCTTTACCTCGCCTGTTTTTGACGCCGAGGGTCCAGTGATTGGCGCTGTCACCGTCACCGTTGATGTCGAAGCCATCGAAGCCTCGTGGCGCGGCGATCGTCCTGCGGTCCTGTTTACCGATGAATCCGAAGTGGTTTTTGTTTCGAACCGTTCGGAATTGGTGTTCCGTTCACGGTCGTCCGAGGCTGCACTGACGGCTGGCAACGATGGGTATCGCGCGGACGATATTGAGCCGTTTTTCGATTATGAAAGCCACATGCGCGGCCCGCATGAAATCTGGTCAATCGATGGTGGACGTTACCTCCCGAACGAGGCGCTGCACCTCACGCTCAACATGCCAACCGTTGGCTTGACGGGGGAGGCACTGTTGGACGTGGCTCCAGCACGGCAGATCGCAGGGCTTCAGGCGGCTGTCGCGGCTGCGTTGTCATTGGCGTTTGGGGCGATGCTGTTTCTGGCGACCGAACGGCGGCGGACTTTGGCGCGGGCGAACCAATTGCTTGAGGCGCGGGTGAAACGGCGCACCTCAGAGCTAGAGACTGTTGCCGTGAACCTTCGCCGTGAGGTGGCTGAACGAACCGCTGCCGAGGCGCGGTTGAAAAAGGCGCAGGATGATTTGGTGCAAGCGGGTAAACTGTCTGCTTTGGGGCAAATGTCGGCTGGCATCAGCCACGAATTGAACCAACCGCTCATGGCGATCCGATCCTTTGCTGAAAATGCCGAGGCATTCCTTGAGCGCGGAAACCCCGAACGGGCTGCCGAAAACCTGAACCGTATTTCTGAACTTGTGCGCCGTATGGGCCGCATCATTCGCAACCTGCGGGCCTTCTCTCGTCAAGAGAGCGAACCGCTCACCGATGTTGAGGTAGGCGCTGTAATCGAAGCCGCGATGGAGATGGCCGCGACCAAGGCGCGTCAGGAAGGTGCTGTTCTGCACTGGGACAAAACCGAGGCTCCGATCTGGGTCAGGGCAGGTGAAGTGCGCTTGCAACAGGTGGTTCTGAACCTCATTTCCAACGCCATCGATGCTATGGAAGGCCAAGACGATAAGGCCGTGCATATCGACGTGATCGCGGGGGACCGTGTGACGGTGTCGGTGCGTGACACAGGGCCAGGGATTGCGGAACCTGAGAAAATCTTTGACCCGTTCTATTCCACGAAACAGGTTGGCGCGGCAGAAGGTATGGGCCTTGGCCTGTCGATTTCCTATGGTCTGGTGCAGAGTTTCGGTGGCGCGATCCGTGGTCGCAACCATCCCGATGGCGGTGCCATTTTCACCGTTGAACTGGACGCTACAAAAGGACGAGACGCAGCATGAGCGCGAGACATGTTCTCTTGGTCGATGACGACAAAGAAGTGCGCGAGGCACTGGGGCAGACGCTCGAACTGGCTGATCTGAAGCCGATCCTTGCGGGGTCGTTTATCGAGGCCAAAGACCACATCGCAAAGTCGTTCAGCGGCGTCGTCGTCACCGATGTTCGGATGCCTGGTAAGGACGGCTTCCAGCTCTTGGAGTTCGCGCAATCGGTCGACCGTGAACTGCCCGTGATCCTTTTGACGGGTGAGGCAGACGTGCCGATGGCGGTGCGCGGTATTTCTGGTGGGGCGTTCAGTTTTCTGGAAAAACCGTGTTCGCCCAAAGATTTGCTGGCCACTGTTGAACGTGCACTGAAAACCCGAAACCTGATCCTAGAGAACCGTCGTTTGCGCCGCGAGGTTGAGACGGGCGATGCGGCAGCACGTCTATTACGTGGGCAATCAGAGCACTCTCACAAAATGCGAGAGGCCGCGCGGGCGGTGGCAC
>JAYPVO010000062.1:1726-10615 GCA_038134645.1 Paracoccaceae bacterium | reverse complement strand
CCGCCATTTAACTCCCCTGTAAATACTCCGTTTTCTTTGCGTATAGATCGCAATACCTGTGTGTTTGTACGCTGGTAAAAACATTTTATTTTGTTTATGTTTTGGCATCACACTTCAGAGGCCGACATGTCAGAAACTGCTTCACCCCAACTTCGCCACTACCCTGTAACGCTCTTTGCGATTGGCATGGGGATGCTTGGCCTCACTTTGGCTGTTCATTCCGCTGAACTCACTTTTGCGACCGAAACGCATTATGCGGCCTATGTGCTATGGGTGAGCGTTCTGCTCCTCGCGATCGTGTCGATTGGGTATCTGGCGAAAATCATGCGCCACCCTGATGCAGTTAAGGCTGAATGGAATCACCCTGTTCGGATCGCCTTCTTCCCTGCGATTTCAATTTCGATCCTGCTTTTGTCAGCGGCGTTTCTTGCGGATCACCGGGCTATCGCGGCCCCTCTATGGTGGATTGGCATGGCTCTGCAGGGTGCGCTTGCCCTTTCCGTGATATCGGCATGGATCGGACATCGTAGTTTCGCGCCAGTCCATGTGAGCCCCGCTTGGTTCATCCCAGCCGTTGGTAACGTTATTGTCCCGCTCGCTGGTGTGCCTCTGGGACACACAGAGCTGTCTTGGCTGTTCTTTTCTGCAGGTGTGATGTTCTGGATCGTATTGCTGACGCTGGTGATCAATCGGTTGATGTTCCATGATCCACTGCCAGGTCGCCTCGTCCCGACGTTGGTCATTCTGATCGCGCCACCCTCGGTCGCCTTTGTCGCATGGGTGCGGTTGTCTGGTGGTGTCGATTCCTTCGGCCATATCTTGCTGAGCTTGGCCTATGTCTTTGCATTGATCGTTTTGACCCAAGCGCCGAAATTCATGCGCTTACCGTTCGCATTGTCGTGGTGGGCTCTTTCGTTCCCGATCGCAGCGCTTTCGACCGCATCGTTCCTTTATGGCCGCGAGATGCAATCGCAGAGCCATGTCGTAATCGGCACAGTGCTTTTGGTGCTTTTGCTGATTATTGTCGGGGGATTGCTTGCGCGCACCGCAGTCGCCGTGCGTCGTGGTCAAATCTGTCAACCAGAGTAGTGGCGATCCCACGAGGACTCGAACCCCGAACCTGCTGATTAGAAGTCAGCTGCTCTATCCAGTTGAGCTATGGGACCGCTGGGTGCTCTTTAACTTTGGCGCGCCATGACGTGCAAGCGAAACTCTGAAACGGTTTTGACTTTGGTGACGCAACGGTCAACCGTTCTGTCGCAGGCGGCTCTTGTCAATCTTGGGTAAGACAGGCATTAAACCAGTGTTCTCAGGGCGGGGTGAAATTCCCCACCGGCGGTTACAGCCCGCGAGCGCCCACCAAATGTGGGGTCAGCAGATCCGGTGTAACTCCGGGGCCGACGGTTAAAGTCCGGATGAAAGAGAACGTTCGGGGCAGCGCAGAGATGCGTCTGTGTTCGGGCGGCTGCGCCTTGGGACCATTTTGGCAAGACAAAGGAATGGTTCCATGACTGACAAACTAAACATCGCCTTCATTAAGGCCCGCTGGCATGCGGAAATCGTCGATCAAGCTTTGGTCGGCTTCGAAAAAGGTATGGCGGACGCTGGCCGTGCCGTAGACATTAAATCGTTCGACGTACCGGGTGCATTCGAAATGCCGCTTCTGGCTAAAAAGCTGGGTGCGTCCGGAAAATACGATGCGATCGTCTGTGCGGCGCTAGTCGTTGACGGCGGCATCTACCGTCACGATTTCGTTGCGTCTGCTGTGGTCGATGGCCTGATGCAAGCGCAAATGGAAACAGGCGTGCCGACATATTCTGTATCCCTGACGCCGCATCACTTCCAGCCGACCGAAGAACACATCGGGTTCTACCACGCACACTTCGTCAAAAAAGGCGAAGAGGCTGCTTCGGCTGTTCGAATGATCGCTGATCTGGACATCTGATTTTTGAATAGGCCACCTTCGGGTGGCCTATTTCCTTTGTGGCAGCGTATTTTGCTGTTCTCTGGCCGTGGATAGACGGCCCCCATTCTCCACAAATCTCTCGCTTTTGATTCTAGATTACGTGGCCTCAACGGCTGCGTGAATTCCTGTGCGCACTTGGCACGGAACTTGCGACTAATCCCCGCCTGATACCTCCGTATCCGACATCTCGGCGCAAATTCCCATTGGGTGCGCGTCGATACGAAAGAGATGCGAGGACATGTCACGGCAAAGTAAAGTTTTTGCCCCTTCGTCCGTTATCGACCTGTGGGCTTGTTCACATCAGTCCGATCAAGGCCCGTAAAGGAGAAGTAACGCATATGTCTGACGTCGAGATTTCTCTGTCAGGGGAACTGTTTCACCCAGATGCAGCAGAGCTGCTCGAGTGTCTTAAGGATGCCTTGGATGAGGGCGGCTGCGTCGTCGATGTGTCCGAACTTGAGAAGATCGAATTTGGCCCCCTACAGGTTCTCGTTGCGACGGCTGCAGCAGCACGGTCGCGACAGGTTGGGTTTGAGGTCCGCATGTCCTCGGAAAACAACACTGTCCTTAATGCTTTGGCTGCTCATGCGCTCAGCCCTGAAATGATTGCTGGCTCGATGGCGGGCTCAAAAGAACTACTCGGATAACGAAATGACCAAAACTGTACTCACCGTTGATGATAGCCCTTCGATCCGTCGGATGATTGCGCTGACGCTTCGTGAAGCGGGCTATAACGTCCTTGAGGCATCGGATGGTCAGGACGGTTTGGAGAAAGCAACCACGTCGCGCGTCGATGCCATAATCACCGACCAAAACATGCCCCGTATGGATGGCATTTCGATGATCAAGGCGCTGCGGCAGCATCCGAACGGACGCGGTGTTCCGATCGTCGTTCTGTCAACAGACTCCGCAGACACTCTGAAATCGCAAGCTCGCGAAGCAGGCGCTTTGGGCTGGATGGTGAAACCCTTCACCCAAGACAAACTTCTCGCTGTCATTAAGAAGGTATTGGGCTGATGTCTGATGATCTGATTGCAGTCTTTCAAGAAGAGCTCGCAGAGCTGCTCGAAAGCCTCGAGAGGGGTTTAGTCGATCTTCAGGAAAATCCTGAGGATGCGGGGCTGATCAATCAGGTTTTTCGCGATCTCCACACAGTCAAAGGCAGCGGAGCGATGTTCGGCTTTACCGACCTTGCCGCATTTATTCATGACTTCGAAACAGCCTTTGAAAAAGTCCGCGCGGGTGATGTTCCTGTAACGCCCGAACTGGTGCGGCTCGGACTTGCTGCGCGTGACCAAATTCCAGGTCTGGTAAATGGTGACCCAGACCCAAATGGTGATCGTGTCGCGATCTTGGATGCGCTTCGTGATCTGACCTCGGGTGTTGCTACTGATGTAGTCGTAGCTGAGGACACGGTAGTGATTGAGGCCCGCCAATCGGATGCGCCATCCGTGCTTTGGTTCAGGCTCTCGGACGACGCTTTGGCGCTGGGCGCGCGCCCCGATATTATCCTTTCAGAGCTAAAAGATCTTGGCGCGACGCAAATCACTGCCGATCTTTCGCGCATTCCCAGCTTGGACGATTTGAACGCTGACCAATGTTATGTTGCTTGGCAGATGCAGTTGCCCGCAGGGGTATCCCCGAGCGATGTTGAAGACGTGTTCATGTTCGCTGATGCGGAATGGACGCTCACTCCTACCGAAGTCGTTGAGACCGTCGAAGCGGATGAAATTGATGACCTGTTGGCAGAGGCGCCTTCGTTAGACGCGCCCTCACCTGCAGCGACGCAACCAAAAACAGAGAAGGCAGTTGCCGCCCCAGCTGCAGAGCCCGCGGCATCGATCCGCGTGCCTGCTGCTCGTTTGGATGCGTTGATGGACTCTGTTGGGGAGCTGGTGACTGTAGAGGCGCGCTTAACAGAGCTGGCGCGTCACAGTCGCGACCCTGCACTGCTTTCGACGGCTGAAGAAGTCACTCGTCTGTCCGCTCGTTTACGGGACGCGACGATGACGATGCGAATGGTTCCAATGCGGACCCTCGTGTCGCGCTTCCGTCGTTTGATCCTTGGCCTCTCGTCCGACCTTGGGAAACCTGTCGAATTCGTTGTTGATGGCGAAGACACTGAACTAGACAAAACGGTGATCGAGAAACTGGCCGATCCGTTGGTTCATATCCTTCGCAACGCGATTGACCACGGTATGGAAGATCCCGCCGCAAGAGCTCAAACTGACAAGGACAAAGTGGGCTGTATTGAGCTGTCGGCTAAACACGTCGGCGGTGAGGTGCATATCATCGTTCGTGATGACGGTCGCGGAATGAGCCCCGAGAAAATCCGTGCAAAAGCGATTGAGCGGGGTTTGATTTCATCGGAGGCGCAACTGACAAATGGTCAGGTGTTTGCGCTGGTTCTTGAGCCTGGTTTCTCGACCGCGGAAACGGTCACCGAGCTTTCGGGTCGCGGTGTAGGTATGGATGTCGTCCGCCGGACCATTGAGGGCCTGCGTGGCGTAATCGAAATTGACAGCAAGCTCGGGCTTGGAACGACTGTCACGCTTCGCCTGCCGTTGACACTGGCGATTATCGACGGGTTGCTGATCGAGGTGGCGGATGAACGATACACCTTGCCGATGTCTTCTGTGAAAGAGATTTTCGAGCTTCCGCTGGATAAACGCACCGCATCTCGCAACGGCGATTACCTCGATATTCGCGGTCAGTTCGTCCCATTCGTCCGACTGCGACGCTTGTTTGACTGCGCGGGCGATCCACCGACCGAACAAAACGTCGTTGTCGTCGAAGCAGGCGATGCCCGAGTGGGAATTGTTGTCGATCGGATCATCGGCACGAACCAAACGGTGATCAAACAGGTCTCCAAACTCCAGCAAGGCGCGCGTGCGATTTCAGGCGCGACCATTCTGGGGGATGGCACCGTGTCTTTGATCGTGGATGTGGCGCAACTCCTCGCGATGTCGGGGCCATTGATCGAACCCAAGAAAGAGGTGGCCGCATGACACTTAGCGCGTCTCATAAAATCGTCATCACCTTTTCGATTGGTCCACAGCGGCTGGCTATTCCAGCGACTGATCTTCGTGAAATCATCGATCCTCTGCCGACGACCCGCGTCCCCGGTGCCGGTGATTTTGCGCCTTGGGTCGTCAACGTCCGTGGCGCTGTTTTGCCACTGGGTGACCTTCGCTTGCCGTTGGGTATCAATGATCCCAATCCAGCGGAACGTCCCGAAGACGCCCGTCGCTTCCTTGTCTTGGAGGCTATCATAGGCGGCGAGGCGACGACGGTTACGGTGATGGCGGACATCGTCCACGAAGTCGCGACGATACCGCTGAAATCTATCGAACAACTTCCTGCCAACTCTATGTGGCCCTCCGAATTCATTGAGGGTCTGTTCAAGGGACCAGAGGGCGAATTCGTCCTGATCCCCGATCTTTCCGCAATCTTTACAGCAATGGCGCAGCGCGCCGCTGTTGCCTAACCTGGGAACTGTGTCATGCGTCTGAGCATCAAAGTTAAACTCGCCGCCACCTTCTTGTTTGTGTTTATCCTATCGTCGATTTCGATGTGGATCGCTATTAAGGATCTCGACAAGGTCAACCAAAACTACGACGCCGTTGTCGCAGACGACGTGCCAGTTCTGTTGTTGATTGAGGATCTGACCCGCCTCAAATTAGAAGTTCGTACGACTGTTGCGGAAATTCTGATTGGTTTGCCAGATGCCCCAGCGAACCATATTCCGAACCTTCGGGCCCGGCTGAATGACCTGAACGATGCAGCGGAAAAAATGTCTGGTGAAATCCGGGCTATCGCGATGCCAGGTATGATACCGCTCCTCGACGAGTTTGATCAGCTTGATGACGTTGCGCTTGCCACTGCTCAGCGCGTTATTGCTTTTGAACTTTCGGGCCAAGGCGACCCTGCCAACACTATGTTCCATGGTGAACTGTTGGATGTCACAAATGAACTGCAACACATCCTCGAACAACTCCACGAAGTAGTTCATGACGGCCTTGAGACAAGCGTTGCCGAAGATGCAGCGAGCTTTATCGAGGCCCGTCGTAACCTGATCCTGATTATGACTGCTACGATGGTTCTGGGTGCTCTCTCGGCGATCTTTATCATCCTTAGCATCTCGCGCCGCCTTGCTGTCGCTGCTGATATGGCACGCAGTGTTGCGAAAGGTGACCTACGCAACACAATCGACGTGAAAGGTCGTGACGAGATCGGTGCGCTGCAAACTGCGATTAACGAGATGGTGCTGAAGTTGCGTGATATCGTTGGCGAAGTGACCCACTCGGTTCGCAACGTAAACAACGGCGCAACACAGATGGCCTCGACCTCTGAGGAACTGTCGCAAGGCGCTACAGAGCAAGCGTCATCGACAGAAGAAGCCTCTGCCGCAGTTGAACAGATGGCCGCGAACATCAAGCAAACTGCTGAAAACGCCAGCATTACCGAACAAATGGCAACGAAGTCTGCCGAAGACGCGCGCAACAGCGGCAAAGCTGTAACCCAAGCGGTTGATGCGATGCAGACGATTGCAGAGCGTATCATGATCGTTCAGGAAATCGCGCGCCAAACCGACCTGCTCGCACTCAACGCTGCTGTCGAAGCTGCGCGTGCTGGTGAACATGGCCGTGGCTTTGCGGTTGTTGCGGCCGAAGTCCGTAAACTTGCGGAACGCAGCCAGACCGCTGCGACTGAAATTTCGTCTCTCTCTGCATCGACTGTTCAAACCGCTGCAAGCGCTGGCGAAATGCTCCAAGGTCTTGTCCCTGACATCGAACGCACATCGTCCTTGGTGACCGAGATTTCGGTGGCTGCACGTGAACTGGCAACGGGTTCGTCGCAGATCAACATGTCGATCCAGCAACTTGACCGCGTTACGCAGGAAAACACTTCGGCATCCGAAGAGCTTTCGGCGAGCGCTGTTGAATTGGCCGATATGTCGGCTGACCTCGAACGTATTGTTGGTTTCTTCGTGGTCGATGGCGCCGCAGAAGAACGCGCAGCACCGCGCAAATCGGCACCCGCAGCCAATGCGCCGAAAAAGCCTCTGCGTCCGTCGCGTCCGCAAAAATCTGACGGTGGGTTCGATTTCGATCTGGGTGAAGACGATCTGGATTCCCTCGACGATCAATTTGCTCGCAGCAAATCGTATTGATCCGGAGAGGATGAATGTCGAATTGCACTGACATTGTCACCTTTACCATCGACCGCGCCATCTATGGTGTCGCGGTCGATCGGGTGCGAGAAATCCTCGATATTCGGCCCGTTGCGCCCCTACCCAAAGCGCCAAAGTATCTGATGGGCATCATCGATCTACGTGGAGAGAACATCCCAGTTGTTGATCTACGTAGTTTGCTGAACCTTGAACCTCTGGGCGATACGCCAAACACACGTATTCTTGTGACCTTGATGGATTATGGCACTGGATCGGGCGTAGTTGGGGTGCGGACAGATCGTGTCATCGAAGTGACCCGCATGGATGACGATGAAATTCGTCCGCTGACCGAGGCAGAGCTTCTGCGTTGGGATGGCGCTGCAATTGCAGGGATCGGTCGTCGCAATGGGGATATCGTCAGCGTTCTCGATCTCGACCACTTGTTTGGTGATCCCGCAATCCTTGCTGAGGTTTCGAACTCCGCATCAGTGAACGTGGAGTGAGGGCCGTTCTGTGGTCATGACATCCCTCCACTCTGATACGAGCGAAAGGTTCCGTCACATCATACGGACCCTAACCGGTATCAGTTTGCCTGCGTCTAAGGCCCCAATGATTGAACAGCGTCTTCGAAAGAGGATGGTTCTGTGGCAATTGCCCGACGCCAATAGCTATCTTCAGGCGCTCGTGAATGGTGAGTTGCCCGAAGATGAGCTGCGTCAGGTTATTGACCTCATTACGACCAACACGACCAGTTTCTTTCGAGAAAACGAGCATTTCGTATTCTTGCGAAACCACATTGTCCCAGAAGTGATTGCGCAAGCTGGTGTAAAGAAAGCACGGATGAAGGTCTGGAGCGCAGCTAGTTCTGAAGGTGCCGAAGCCTATACAATCGCGATGGTGCTGGCCGAGGCCTGCCGGACAGGCCCACGTTTTGATTGGGGCGTTCTAGGCACCGATATTTCGCGCCGTATGATCAAGAAAGCCACCATTGGCGTCTATGACAATGAGCAAATATCGACGGTGGCCCCTGATTTAGCGCGACGATACATCATGACCGCGCAGACCCCGCGTATGGGTGGCAAAGTGCGGATCGTTCCAGAACTCCGCCAACGCGTTAAGTTCCGCCATATGAACTTGATGGACGCGTCTTACCCTGTCGACCGCGATGTCTCGGTGATCTTTCTGCGCAACATCCTGATCTACTTTGATGCGCCCGACAAAGCTGCGGTGGTGCAACGCATGGCGGATCATTTGCAGATCGGGGGCTACCTGATCGTGGGCCACGCCGAAAGTATGGTGGTCAGATGCAATGGACTGGAACAGGTGAAGCCAACAATTTTTAAGAAGATCGCAAAATGAACAGTGCAGACATCGATCCTATCAAAGTTCTGATCGTCGACGATTCATCCTCGGCACGTGTCATGATGCGTAAAATCGTCGAGAGCGATCCGGCGTTGACGGTTCAGGCCTTGGCGCAAGACGCCTACTCTGCAGCACGTTTGATGAAAGACGCGTTGCCCGACGTCATCCTTCTCGATCTTGAAATGCCCGGGGTTGATGGCATTACCTTTCTGAAAAAGATCATGGCTCAGCGGCCGCTGCCCGTCATCATCTGTTCGTCGTTAACGCAAAGCGGATCGCAGCGTAGCGTCGAAGCAATGGAGGCGGGTGCGGTTGATGTGATCCTAAAGCCGTCGATGGCCGACGCGAAGGTATTCCAAGAAGCGTCCACTCGAATTTGTGATGCGAT
>JAYPVO010000062.1:0-1626 GCA_038134645.1 Paracoccaceae bacterium | reverse complement strand
CAGATCGAGATATGCGAAGCTGAGGACGGTATGACTGTCACGCAAGGGCGATGCATTATTGCGGCGGGCGATCGTCATATGCTCTTGCGCAGAGGGCCATCAGGCTACCGCGTTCAAGTGGTCGAGGGCGAAAGCGTTAGCCGCCATCGTCCATCGGCCGATGTGTTGTTCCGATCAGGGGCCGGAGCCGGCGGGGCGAATATTCTAGGCATCATCATGACTGGCATGGGTGATGACGGCGCTCAGTGCTTGGGTGAAATCAAACGGGCAGGGGGCCACACCATTGCCCAAGATGAGGCCTCTTGTGTCGTCTATGGGATGCCGCGCGAAGCTGTAAACCTCGGTCACGTAAAGCAAGTTCTGCCGTTGGGCCGGCTCGCATTGTCGATCACTACATTCGCCCGCATGCACGGGTATCAAGGGGCTGGATCATGACGCACTTTAATCCCATTCAATCCCCCATCCGCTCCACAATTGACCATTTCGTTCGGCTCAGATCAGAGATCGAAGCAACCTTTGTTGCGACAAGTTCAAGTCTCGAAACCGCGCTCGATCGGTTGGGGCATTTGTCGACCGTTTTTGCAGAATTGAGGGACGGGCTTGATGCTGAAACCGAAGTGCAATTGTCTGCCCTGATCGATGCCGTCAACGCCCACCTCACTACTTTGCAGGTCAACTGCGGGAACTTCACTTCGGCTTCATCTGAACTACACAAATCGATCCGTCTGATCTCGTCTGAAGTCCATGAATTGGACAGTGTGGTGCGGACGATCGCGAATATTTCGATCAACGCGCGCATCCAAGGGAACAGTCTGGTTCCTGCGCGACCGCAGGTGACAGCGTTCATTGATCGGCTCGCGGCGATGTCTGAAGAGTCCGAGAACATCTTAAGTGAAATCAACGACTCTATGGCAGAGATCGCCTATGACGTCCGTGCGATGGACTATGAGCAACGCTTGATGATGGGCGAGCTACGCCAGAACGTTATGCCCTCTATCGTCGCGTTTTCGGCCATGTCGGTGAGTATTCGGGATGGTCAGGCGGGGATGATCACTGCGGCGCAGGATATGGATGAACAGGCCAACCAGATTGCATCCGAAGTTGGTCGCATCATCGTGGCCTTGCAGACTGGGGATTCCGCACGTCAGCGCATTGAACGGATCGAAGAAACCTTGGCCTTGGCCGATACTGTCGATGGTCGCGATGCGTCTCGTCTGTCTGACTTGGCTGTCGAATTGTCCGAACGAATGAAGGTTCGGACGCAGGAAGATATTCAAACGGCGATCGCCTCTTTGAAAGCAGTTCACGCGCGTGGCGAACGGGCTATTCAGGCCGCCTCTCGCACGACTTTGGGTGGGGCAGGGGTTTCCTCTCAAACGGGTGGATCAGAACATCAACGGTTAGAGCAGAGCCTGCGCGGAAACGGTGAACATTTCGCGGCGATGAAAGACAGAGCCGAGTCCGTTCACAATCGTCTCTCGGCCATCCTGAAACATGAAGCGACCCTGCGCGGGATCGCGCATCAAATCCGCCTTTCGGGGATCAATGCGGTGATCATCTGCGCCAAACTGGGGACTGAGGGGCGTGCTCTTCGAGAATTGGCGCATTGGCTTCGTGACCTGACCG
>JAYPVO010000061.1:0-10632 GCA_038134645.1 Paracoccaceae bacterium | reverse complement strand
AGGATCAGCAACCCGCCCGACCAGTTGGGGAGCATGAGGCGGTCTTCGACAAAGAACAGAAACAGGGTAGAGGTGATCGCTACGGGTAGGCTGTTCACCACCGCGAGGAGCAAGAGCCATCCGCCGCCCGCAGCGAATAACCTCCGCAAGTCAAAGGGGGCGGCGGGCGTGGTTGGTTTGTCCCAAAGCCTCCGAGTGGCGAGGTATGCCGCCACGATAAGGCCAGCCAGCGCCCAGCCGAAAACCCGAAACCCATCACCGAGTAAGACAGGGCCAACGGCGGCAAAGATCACACCTGCGATGAGGCCAACTTCGCGGTAGGTGGCAAGGCGAAGCTGGGCCTTGGGGTCCGATGATCCTGCCAGTGCAGCGCTGTCCCCATACAAAAGGATCGCGCCAAAGCTATAGCCCGAAAACACCAGCACGAGCGTTGCGATGAGCCAAAACCTTGGGTCGATGATTGGAGCGACTGAAAACAACAGGACAAAGCCTGCTGCCATCATGCCAAGCGCGATGGCAGCGAGGTTACGGCGGGGGCCGCGCCAGTGGTCGATGATGCGCCCGAGGATAGGGTCTTGGGCAAAGTCAAAGATGCGGATGCCCATCACAATCGCGCCGACCGTCGCCAGATCAAGGCCGAGCTCGACGGCGGCAAAGCGGGGCAGGTGGATGTAGATTGGCAGCCCCGCCGAGGCGAGCATCATCGCAAACAGACTGACCCGCCAATATCCCGTCATTGTCCGCGCAGCTTTCTGGATAGGGTAGAGAAACGGCTTTGATCAGAGAGCCAGATCGAGAAGAACCGTTCGCGAATATCGGGATAATTTACCGTGCAGGTTTGCGTGCCGTTGCGCCATAGATCGATCTGATCGGGTGAAAGGCTCACCGCGAGGTAGCTGTCGCCGTTTTCTACTGCGAGAAAACAATCGTCGAGCAACGCGATCACGGTAGGCATGTCTGCACTGTCACCCATCGTGCGCCGCATCTCTGCCTCGGTGCCACGCAGCAAATCGTCAGCGGAAAACCCTCGTTTGTAATCAAGCTCTAGCGCCATCGGCACCGCCCAATCAAAGGGCACACCGTCCGACGTAAAGAGCCGCGCGTCATAGGCGGTGATGCCGATCACCCCAAGGCTCGCTTCACCGATCACCACAGGATTGGGTAAGCCCGCCATCGCGACCCTGTCTTGGGCCGATGCGGGTCCAGCAAAAAGGGTGAGGGCTAATAAGAGGCGGAACATGCGCGGCAAATACTCTGTGACTTTCCAATACGGGTCACAGGTAGGGCGCAGGCTCCGCCAGAAAAGGTTTGGCACAAAATCAGTAGGTCTTAACCTCTGATGACACTTGGCCTGTCGCTTCGGTCAGGCTGTTTTGAGCGCTTTCGATCAACATCGAAATGTCGTTCACACCAGCCACAAGACGGAATCCGCGGTCATCGAGATCTTTCCAATCACGGCCCGGGCTGCGCACGGTGGCGAGCGGCATGTTGTGGCGTTTTGCTGCGGCTTCGACGGTTTCGATCAGCGCCTGAACTTCGGGATGGTCCATATGTTCGAGGTGCCCCGCCGATGCAGCAAGGTCATTCGGCCCGATAAAGATCATATCGATCCCTTCAACACCCATGATGTCATCGATGCTGTTGACCGCATCAACGTGTTCGCACTGCACAATGATCACGAGGTCATCAAAGGACTCGACCCGCGCATAATCGGGGCGTGCACCCCAGTGCGATCCGCGCACGATCGGGGCCGCATATCCGCGACGCCCCTTGAGTGGGTAGAAAAAGGCCGAAACGACTTGTTCCGCTTGTTCACGGGTGTTGACCATCGGCACGATAAAGTTCCGAAATCCACGGTCGAGTGCGCGTTTGATCAGGGTGTCATTCCCCTCGGGCAAACGCAGGATAGGGGTGCCGCCACAGGCTTCGACGGCGCGGGCGATGTGAACCCAATCCTCTAGCTCGCCGCGTCCATGTTCACCGTCAATGACGATCGTATCCCAGCCGTGGCGCACCAGAATTTCCGCAATATCGGGGCTGCCCAATTCGACCCATGCGGCAGGGATCATCGCGGGTGTCTTGATCCGCTTTTTGAGAGGGTTGGTCATGGGTGATCTCCGGTTTTTCAAATCAATAGGCGGCTCGGCATCAGGTGGCGCGAGCGGCGCAAATGGGCTCTCTCTTAGGTAAATGCGTAGCGCGATGGGTGAGCCACTACAACGGTCCAATGAGGTCTTGCCCAGATTATTCTGCGTGGTTCGGAATGGGTATCACTTTGCCCTTAAATTCGGTAAATGCAGATCATGGGACATGATCTAAATTTGAACGCTATGAACTACTTTGAGGCCGTCGCCCGTTTGGGTGGGGTGTCCAAGGCTGCGGAAGAATTGGGTGTCTCTCCTTCGGCTGTCAGTCAGCAGATCAGGCAGATCGAACAGCAATTCGGTGTGCGTTTGTTTCGGCGTGAAAAGCGTCGCCTGATTTTGACGCTCGACGGGGAGCGGCTGTTCCAAACCACGACCCAAGCGTTTCGGATGATGCGCGATGTGCGTTCAGCCATTCAGCGGCAACGCGAGAACCGCCACTTTATCATGCGGGTGTCGCCGTCCTTTGCGGTGCGTTGGCTGGGGCCTCGGGTAAAGCAGTTTCTCGACGTTGCGCCCAATTGGGATTTGCGGATCGATGCGGCGCCTGACTTTTCTGATTTCGACTCTGAGGTTGTCGATCTCGACCTGCGATATGGCGAAGGGGATTGGTCTGGGCTTCATTCCGAAGCGGTTGTGCATGATTGCGTCCTACCCATGTGTTCGCCTGACTATTTAGCCGAACTAAAGGCGCAGTCAGACGATCCGATTGGCCAATTGCTCAAGGCGCGTTTGATTGACTCTGTCAAAACGCATTACCGTTGGGATTTCTGGTTGGCCCGTCACGGGGTGATGGGCGAACGGATGGTTTATCCGTTGCGGTTCGACCGTTCGTCGATGGCCATTCAGGTGGCTTGTGACGGTGGTGGTGTGGTGCTTGAGAGCACGACGCTTGCCCTGAATGAGCTTGAAAGCGGGGCCTTGGTTCCGCTGTCCACCGCGTTCGAGGTGGTGCGGTTCCCTGCCTATTGGATCGTTTGCCCGACCCGTCACACTTCACGGCGTATTGTGCGGCTCTTCTCGGATTGGATGCGAGCCGAAGGGCGCACGCATGATCAGCGGGTTGAGGACGTGATTAAGGGGCTTGGCTGTCGCATTCGCAATGAGACAGGTCCGCAAGTGCCAGGCGCAGAGTTTATCCAGCCCAAAGGCCACTGACCCCGACAATCGAGGTCAGTGGAGATTGTTTTAGTGAATGAGCGAACCGCCGTTCACGTCCACTTCGGTGCCTGTGCAATAGGACGACAGGTCCGAGGCAAGGAACAGCGCGCAACCTGCAACATCGTCAGCAGTGCCCGCGCGGCCCATCGGGATACCCGCCAGAACAGAGGCGCGCATTTCGTCGGTCAGTTTGCCTGCGGTGATGTCGGTCGCGATAAAGCCCGGGCAGATCGCGTTAAAGCGAACGTTGTCGGGGGCACATTCACGAGCCATCGCTTTGGTCAGGCCGAGGATACCTGCCTTAGCAGCAGAGTAGTGCGGGCCACCAAAAATGCCGCCGCCGCGCTGTGCCGAGACCGACGACATGTTAACGACCGACCCAGTTTTACGGGCGCGGAAGTGCGGGATCAGGGCTTGGCTCATGTAGAGGGTGCCGCGCAGGTTCACGTCGAGAACCGCGTCGTAGTTGTCTGGCATGATGTCCATGATCTTGAGCGGCTGAGTGATGCCTGCGTTGTTCACGAGGATATCAACGGCGCCCCACTGTGCGATCAACGCGTCTGCGACAGCCTGACAGGCGTCTTTGTCGGTGACGTTGCATGCCATCCCGATGTGGCCCGAACCCGGAAGGTCGGCAGCTGCTGCTTTGGCCTGATCCTCGTTCAGGTCGAGGATCGCGACCGTTGCCCCATGCTCTGCAAAGAGTTTGGAGGTTGCTTTGCCCAAGCCACGGGGCGATGCCGCGCCTGTGACGATTGCGAATTTACCGCTGAGAAGTCCCATTTCTTACCTTTCTTGAGACCGAGCTGTTTACAGCCAGCTACGGATTTGTTCGGCGACCTTTGCTGTGCTCAGGCCATACATGTCGTGCAGAGTGGGCAGTGCGCCCGCCTCTAGGAATTGGTCGGGGAGGCCGATCTGCCGGAATTTGGGAGTCACTCCAGCACGCAAGAGAGAGGTAGCTACGGCCTCGCCCAAACCGCCGATTACCGTGTGGTTTTCGGCAGTCACGAGAAGCCGGCCTTTGCCCGCCTCTGCGAGGATGGTTTCTGTGTCGAGAGGTTTGATCGTGGGGCAATGAAGCACCGCCACATCCACACCGTCCTTGGCCAGAATTTCTGCCGCGTCGAGCGCACGCATGGTCATAATGCCCGAGGACACGACCAAGACGTCTTTGCCGTCGCGGATCATTTGGGCTTTGCCCAGTTTGAATTGGTAGTCAGGTTTGTAGCGCGTCAGCACCGACGGCACCTGTCCGCGCAAGAGGCGGGCATAGACGGGGCCGTTGTGGTCGATCATCGCGGGCACCATGCCTGCAACATCGGTCGCGTCCGCAGGATCGATCAGCGTCATATTCGGCAAGCCACGGAAAATCGCGAGGTCTTCGGTCGCTTGGTGACTGGGGCCGTAGCCTGTGGTCAGCCCTGGAAGGCCACAAACGATTTTGACGGGTAGGTTCTCTTCGGCGATGGCCATGCAGATGAAATCGTAGGCACGGCGCGAGGCGAACACGGCGTAGGTGGTGGCAAAGGGAATGAACCCTTCATGTGCCATACCTGCGGCCGCCGACATCAAGAGCTGTTCCGCCATGCCCATTTGATAAAACCGATCGGGGAAGGCTTTCGCAAACACATGCAAGTCGGTGTATTTGCTCAGGTCCGCGGTGAGGCCGACGATCTTGTCGTTCGTCTTGGCCGCTTCGACCAAGGCATGGCCAAACGGCGCGGAGACGGTGTCATAACCTTCGGCAGCGAGCGAGGCGATCATCGCGCTTGTCGCGACCTTTGTGTCGGGCGCTTTGCGCGGTTCGTATTTGCGGGCGCGGGCAGCGGCGGTCATGCGGGCATTCCTTCGTCCAGAATATTCAGCGCCTTGGTCCATTCATCGGGTTCGACGCGGACAAAGTGGGTGATCTCGCGGTCCTCAAGGAAGGGCACGCCCTTGCACATCTTGGTGTTGCAGATGATCACGCGGGGGCAGTCGCCTGTGTGGTTGCGGGCCGCGTCAAACGCTGCGACCAGAGCGTCGAGGTCGTTGCCGTCCACCTCTTGGGCGTGCCAACCAAAGGCCGCCCATTTCGGGGCTTCGGGGCCTACAGCCAAAGCATCACGGGACGGGCCGTCAGCCTGTTGGTTGTTGAAGTCGACGATGCAAATCAGGTTGTTCAACTTCCACTGGGTCGCGGACATGACGGCTTCCCAAGTCGAACCTTCGCCCAATTCGCCGTCCGACATCAGGTTATATACGAACTGATCGCCGCCTTTGCGTTTCAGGCCCATCGCCATGCCAACCGCGATGCCGAGCCCTTGGCCCAATGACCCACCCGTGATTTCCATACCGGGGGTATAAGACGCCATGCCCGACATCGGCATACGACTGTCATCCATGCCGTAAGTGTCGATCTCGTTCTCGGGCAGGATGTTTGCTTCGATCAATGCCGCATAGAGCGCGATGGCGTAGTGGCCGATCGACAGAAGGAACCGATCGCGGCCTTCCCATTCGGGATCTTCGGCGCGGTAGGTCATCGCATGAAAATATGAGGTCGCCAAAACATCTGCCACGCCGAGCGCCTGTCCGACATAGCCTTGTCCTTGCACTTCACCCATCAAGAGCGCTTTGCGACGAATGCCCCAAGCGCGACGTGCAAGTGACACGTTCGACAGCGCGTGGGCTGATGAATTTGACATGAATCCTCCTTGTGTGGCGGTGGTCTGCCACGATCATTGGCCAAAATGCCTGTGTTGCGAGGGGAGAAAAAGGAAGAATACTTAAATAGAATTGTAGAAATACTTCACAGATTTAGAGGTGGTTTTCGTTCCCCATCGCGGCGTCATTGGTTAGGACTCTGTGCCAAATACGAACCGAAGGCGGTTCTTGGGTCGAGGAGGACACCATGAAACTAGGTCTGGGCAGCTATGCTTACCGTTGGTCCATTGGCATTAAGGACCAAGTGCCAGCCAAACCGCTGACCGCGTTTGACCTCTTGGATCGGGCAGAGGCATTGGGCCTCGAGGTTGTCCAATACGCAGATAACATGCCGCTGCATAAATACAGCGAAGCCGACCACCACCGCATTTACGAGATCGCGCAGGAAAAGGGGCTGATCCTCGAATTGGGCACCCAGTGTTTCGATCCCGATGAGGTCGATACCTATATCGAGATCGGCAAACGTATCCATTCCAAGATCATGCGTGTCGCGCTCGATGAGGCGGATGGGCATATTCCTGTCGCGGAACTGGCGGAACAGCTGCGCCCTCGTGTCGATAAGGCGCGCGCTGCTGGGATGAAGATCGCGATTGAGAACCACTTCAACTACCCGTCTCCACGGATGGTGGAGCTGCTCGACGCGGTGAACGATGACCATCTGGGGGTTTGCCTCGATGTCGCCAACTCGATCTGCGCGAACGAATGGCCCGAAGAAACCATCGCCATGCTCGCGCCTTATGCGATCAACCTCCACCTCAAAGATTACCAGATCACGCCTGACAAATACGGCGTTGGCTTCCGTATTCACGGCGTCCCTCTGGGCCAAGGCCGCGCGCCGATCACATGGACGCTCGACCAATTGAAGCACTGCCCGAAGGATATGAGCGTCATTCTAGAACATTGGCTGATGCTCGAACCCGATGGGCTTGAGGCGGCGATTGCCAAGGAACAGCCGTGGATCGAACAGACCGTGGCGGCTGCCAAAGACTTTGTAAAAGGACGCTAATATGACCGACGATATTCGCACAAAGAAACTGATTAACGCGCCCGAAGACATCATCTCCGAAGCGCTCGACGGTATGATCGCGGCGCACCCTGATATGCTCTGCATCGAAGGTCGGACAGGCCGCGCCGTTGTGGCCAAGGATGGCCCGCGCGACGGTAAGGTCGGCGTGATTGTCGGCGGCGGCTCTGGTCATGAACCTGCTTTTGCGGGGTATGTTGGACGTGGTCTGGCGGATGCGGCGGCGGTCGGTAACGTCTTTGCTTCGCCTTCGCCTGAACAGATCATGGACGCTGCACGCGCGGCGGACGGGGGCGCTGGCGTGTTGTTCGTCTACGGCAATTACACTGGCGATGTGATGAACTTTGATATGGCGGCCGAAGAATGTGAAAGCATCGGTATCCCCGCCCGTTCGGTTCAGGTCACTGACGATGTCGCCTCTGCCCCAAAGGGCCGCGAAGGTGAACGTCGCGGCATCGCGGGCGATTTCTTTGTCTTTAAGATCGCAGGCGCAGCGGCGGAACTGGGTCGTGATCTGGATGCTGTGGTATCCGCCACAAAACGCGCCAACGACAATTGTCGGTCGATGGGCGTGGCACTGACCGCGTGCTCCATGCCGCAAACGGGCAAGCCGAACTTTGAGATCGGCCATGACGAAATGGAAATCGGCATGGGGGTTCACGGTGAACCAGGGATGCGCCGTGGCAAGCTGGAAACGGCGGATAATGTCACCGCTGAGCTGATGCAGGTGATCCTCAAGGACCTGACCTTGGGCCAAGGCGATGAGGTCGCTATTCTGGTCAACGGTTTGGGCGCAACGGGTCAGCTCGAACTTTACATCATCTACCGCAAAGTCGCGCAAATCTTGGCCGAGGCAGGCGTAAAGATCCATTACTCATGGGTTGGCGAATATTGCACTTCGCTCGAAATGGCGGGGGCGTCTGTATCGCTCTTGAAACTCGACGACGATCTGAAGGTCCTGTTGGATACGCCGTGCCGCACACCTGCACTGACCGTTGCGGGCCAATTGGAGCCCAAAGGCACACGCACCAAACGGTCCCACGCGACGGCTGCGGCCTCGATGGGTGTGGACACTGCGACCTTGGCAACGGATGGGCCCGTCACGCCCGAGATTTTCCGCGCCGCAATGCTGGCCGTTGCAGATGCAATCCGTGAAAACCGCGATTGGCTGTCAGAGCTAGACGGCGTGATTGGCGATGGTGATCACGGCATCACGATGGACATCGGCTGGACCGCCGTTCGCAAAGTGATCCACGATCCAACTGTGACGACCATTTCGGGGATTTCGGAACTGATGGCTAAGGCGTTCCTTGATGCCGTTGGTGCCTCATCTGGCCCGCTCTACGCTTCGGCCTTCCGCAAGGCAGGGGATGCGGTCTTGGATCGGATGAACCTCGATGCGGGCGCGATGGTGGCTTGGATCGAAGGCATTTCGTCGGGCATCCAATCCCGTGGTGGTGCGCAGGTCGGGGATAAAACCATGATCGACGCATGGGTCCCTGCGGTCGCCAAAGCGAAAGAAGCACTCCAGTCGGGCGCTGATCTGGTTGGTTGCCTCGAGGCCGCCTGTGCGGGTGCTCGCAATGGCCGCGACTACACCGCAACGATCGAAAGCCGCCGTGGACGCTCCGCGAAACTGGGGGAACGGTCGATTGGACACGTTGATCCGGGTTCAGCATCGGCAGTGGTCCTGCTCGAAGCGATTAAGGGCGCAGTGGTAAAGCTGACCTAATCCACAGATCGATTTGCCGCATCATCCCCACTTGGCGAGTGATGCGGCAAGTTCTGGGTGATCCTTCGCGTAATCCGCCAGTTCAATGTTGGCAGCTGCGCTGTCCCAAGCTTGGCGGATGGCTTTGACCCCTGCGGCGATGCCCATCGGGTGCCCATGCACGCCACCCCCCGCGAGATACATCAAATCCAAGGTGCGGCCCGTTTGACGGAAGGTATCTACCGCTTGGCCGCCCCATTGACCCGATCCAACCACTGGCAGGGGGCGATCAGCCTCTGAGAACATCGGTGTCATCACGTCTTTGAACGACCTGACAAAGCTCTCATCAGGTTCCCAGTATTTCGCGCGAATACCGTTGATCTGGAATTGGTCCACGCCCAAGAGCCGCCAGATTTTCTGATAGGCCCTGAAGTCCATGCCGAGCCCAGGGTGACGGGTCAGAATATCCCAGCCGTTGCGATGCGCATGTAGGCAAAGTGCAGAGCGCTTGCGCAGGAACGACATGCCGCCGTAGCCGATAGAGTTAATGTTAACGACCGCAGCATTGCCGCCATTTTTCACAACAATATCATGGTTTTGCATCATCGTATCTGGATCAGCGGACGAGATGCCAAAGGCGTACATAACTTTCTTACCCGTCTTGTCGGCGTGGTCATTGATCACGCGCATGATCGCTTTGACACGATCTTCAAACGGAGAATATCCGGGGTTCATCAGCTTTTCGTCGTCTTTGATAAAGTCGACGCCTGCCTCGCACAGGGTTTTGACCACAGCGGCAGTTTCCTCGGGCAATAGGCCAAGCGAGGGTTTGATGATCGACGCAATCATCGGCCCGTTTTCAACGCCCATCAGTCGGCGCGACCCCGCGATCCCGAATTGAGGACCAGCATGGCAGGACCATTCTTGCGGAAGTTCGAAATCGCGGACCCGCACGCCTGTCAAACCACGAACCGCATAGACACCACCCACCGTAATGGTCATCAGCGCGGCAATATCGGTGCCCACGGCCTCGAGCGGGTAGGCGATCGTGACATCGGCGCGGTTGTAGGGACCAGTGCCATCAGGGTCGGGAAAAGAGGGATGATCTGCGGGCTCTAACGCCGTGATATTTGTCACCGTTGCGGCGCAACGGGCGCGAACTTCTTCGGTTTCGTTGGGCAATTCGGTGAAAGTGCCTGTCGATTGGTCAGAGGCAATCTTGGCCGCGAGTTTTTCAATATCACCATTGGTTTCAAGGCGATAGGTTACATTGATCGTGCTGCGCGACATGAGCGGTCCCCCTGAAATTAGCTCAAGATGTAATACTGATTATACCAGATGACAACTCCCCCCGTTTTGCCTAGGGTGCCGATGACAACTCTGCAAAACGAGCGGGTGATAAGAGGGTTAAAGATGAAAGTAGCAGTGATCGGATGTGGGTTCTTTGCGATGAACCAACTGCACGCGTGGAAGGACATCGACGGCGTCGAGGTCGTAGCACTTTGTGACCGTGATCCTGACCGTTTGGCCATCGCATCTGCACTGTTCGATAGCGTTGCGACTTTTACCGATGCGGCAGAGATGTTTGCGGCAGGTGGTTTTGATGTTGTGGACATCGCGACGACAGTGCAGTCGCACCGTCCGCTCGTCGAAATGGCGGCGGCGCATGATGTCCATGTGATCTGTCAAAAGCCTTTTGCCCTAAATATTGATGATGCTCGTGCGATGGTCGATGCAGTGGCAACGACAGGTAAGACCCTGATGATCCACGAAAACTTTCGATGGCAGTCGGCGGTTCGGCGGGTGATCGACGAGGTGCGCAGCGGTATCATTGGAACGCCGTTCTTTGGCCGTGTGAGCTTTCGTTCGGGCTATGATGTCTATGC
>JAYPVO010000060.1:0-10648 GCA_038134645.1 Paracoccaceae bacterium | reverse complement strand
CTCGTCAGGGCTAATAGAAGCAACACCGGATTAGAGGCCGTGTTCCGAAAGGAGCACGGCCTTTTTCTTTGCCGTGCGCTAAGGTCTGGAAAACCACCTTTGGCAGAGTAAAAGGTAGCCAGACGCACCCCTGCCCGTTACCATTTGGTCAAATCCATTTTAAGGCGGGGTAATGTGATGACATCATTCTTTAGACCTCTCATCTTGGGCGCAGGGTTTGTCGCGGGTTCGGTCAGTGCCGGCTTTGCTCAAGATTTTTGCGGTGGGATAGGATCGAACGGCCAGTGGATCGGTGGCGATGAAGCCGCATCCGACATTGCGACCGCCGCTGATTATCAAGAACAGATGGCCTTGGTCCTTGGCGGGAACGACTATGTATCCTTGTTTAGCCTAAGCACCCCGACCGAAATCCGCATCGAAGCCCAAGGTCGCGGTGGAGGTGATCCCGTAATCGATGTTTACGATGCCGCTGGTGCGAACGTTGCGACCGACGACGATTCTGGTGGCGATGGCGCATCCCGCGTTGAACTGATGCTGGACGCTGGCACCTATTGCGTTGCTATGCGGAGCTTTGACGCCGCCCCGATGACCGGATTTGTCCGTGTAGGGCGCTACGAACACGAAGCGCTCACCACAGGTTTATCAAGTGGCAACTATGGGGATGGTACGCCTCCATACTGCGACTCCTCGACCCTCGCGAACACCTTACCATTTGGGACGCCCATGACAGGGTCGGCAAGCGATGCACCTTATTGGCGGTTCACACTCGACACTGCCATGTCTGTCGTCATCACGGCAGATAACGGCGACGCTGATCCGTATATCACGCTCTACAATAACGAAGGTGGCTACATCGACGAGAACGATGACTGGGATGGTCTGAACTCTCGATTGGAATTGATGAACCCGCTTGACCCAGGGAATTACTGTATTGCCGTTACAGCACTGTCTGACACCACTCTGCCAATCACAGTGACAGTCGACGAACTCGATGTAGAGGCCGTGAAGCGAGGCACCTACGATCGCGCTGAGGCAGCACCGCCACTAGACGGCAGCTACCCTGTCACAGCGTTGGGAGAGCTGAAAACACGTCAGCGTGTGGACCTCCAGAACGGTCCAATTGCAACGTGGTATAGCTTTGAAGTTTACGATGGTGGGTTGGTGTTGGCAGAGGCAATTTCTGTCGGCGGCGCAGGCGACCCGTTCCTCGTTCTCTTTGATGATTTGGGTCGAGAGATTGCCTACAACGATGACAACAATGGCTTAGACCCGCTCGTCACGGGCCGTGTCACCGCTGGCACCTATTTGTTGGCGGTCGGGGAATATGGCGAAGGCGCGGGATCACCAGTCCGAATGGTAATCGAACGCTACGTCCCAGCACGTTAACGAGAAAAGCCCCCTCTTTTGGGGGCTTTTTTATCGCCCGAGGTTTCCGACCGCATCCGCCAGCAACCGCACCAGTGTTGCCTCATTGAGATACCCAATGCCTTCCACCTCGGAATTCGTCTGATACCTACGAATGGCGCGGCGCGTATCGTCGTCAAATGTGCCATCGATCACACCTGGTGAAAGGCCCATTTGTCCAAGTCGCAACTCGACCAAGCGACGCGTTAGTGCGTTGAGTTCCAAGGCCGCCTCTGCCGCCTGTGCAGCCTCAATCTCTGGCGCGATCTCTTGTTCCTCAGTTAAGGCCGCAATCCTCGCCTGTGCTTCACCTACGAATTCACCTTCGGGGTAGACCGAAAGGTATTCTTGATACGCACCGACCGCATCTACGCCCGAAGCGCGATCCCATGCGGCCGTTTCAGCAGCCTCTGCAGCGCGTCGCTTTTCGTCTTGGATTGCCGCCAGTCGATCTGTTGCCAATTCTGCAAAGACACCATCTGGATAGCGATCGAGATAGGCCCGCAACCCCGGTTCGTCACCGACAGAACCCGTTTCATCCCAATATGTGCGGTCCAATAGTTCTGCCTCGCGACGGCGACGTTCTGCTTCGGCATCTAGCTCAGCCGACCGTCGCGCTGCCTGCGCATCGAGCCGAGCGATTTGGTCTTGGGTCAGATAAGACGATTGGGAATATCCGTTCTCTTGCTGCCAATTGGTGATGGCCTGACGGGTTCCTGTCCCGAAAATACCGTCGATCCCGCGCGTGTTGTAATCGAGCAAAGACAAGTCGCGCTGAATTTCGCGCCGCGCGTCGCGGCTCAAATCCAATGCCTCTTCGATCAAACGATCCTGACGGTTTGGTTCGGTCATGATTTCGTTGATCAGCCGTTCGGCGTCGGCAATGTGTTTTCCATTCGGGAAACGGCGAATGTAGTTGCGATAGGCATCAGCAGAGTCGAGAGCCTGCGCGCCCTCCCACAATGCATCGTCGGCCCCAGTATCAGCCACTTGCGGGGTTTGCGGAACAGGCACCACTGACGGTCGCATCGGCATGATCACATGGCTTCGCGGCGTGTATCCTGAGGCCGTGAGGCCGTAATCTTCGAAGTAGGGAACGATGTCCTCTTGCGGCTGGGTCAGTACAGTTTCTGCAAAGGATGCAACATCTCGGACAGAACCTGACAAGACAGTGACGCCTTGAGGAATGGACAGCTCTCCAATGCCAACAGAAAGCCAAGCGTCATACTGGGCAGCCTCAGTATCCGCGCCTAACAACAATACGGCTTCGCCCGCTGCCCCCGCCATTACGGTCATTACGCTATCCAGAGATACCGCAGTCGATCCAAGCGTCAGATACGAAGGCTCTACCGCGTCGGCAGTCAGAAGCCACGTCCGGTGACCATCTGTTACAAAGCGACCGGACAGGACAACTACTATGCGGTCCGCCTCAACCGTAGCTGCGGCGAACTCTGCCAAGGATGTCGCTGTCGTATCCACCCGACCATTTCGAAGGGCAGTTACATTAAAGCCCAAGGCCTCTAACCCGTTCGCTGCATCCAGCACATCAGCCGCACGCGCGACAGGTCCCAATCGTTCGTAACTATCGTTCCCCAAGAGGAGCGCCGCATCGTCGGCCCAAGTAGCCCCTGCCATGACAGCAAGAGCAGCGGAGGTCAGTAGATAACGGCGCATATCATCCTCATCAGTCGTATTTACGGCGGTCCTCGATCACGATGCCATCACGGGGAAGGCTCCCCATCGCGCAGATCTCAACCCGCCCTTTTAGTTTGAGCGTCTCGTGAACCGATTGTGAAATCTCGTTCACGTTACCTGCCAAAGTTTCCACCATGACATGAAGGACATCCGTCTCGCCCTCACGGTCCACGACCACGCGAGCGCGGGCAATGTCAGAGTGTTTCGCAACTAGTGCCGCGACCTGTTCGGGACGCACAAACATCCCTTTGATCTTTGTCGTTTGGTCGGCACGGCCCATCCAACCCTTGATACGGGAGTTGGTGCGGCCACAGGCACTCTGCCCCGGCATCATTGCGCTCAGGTCGCCCGTCGCGAAACGGATCAACGGATAATCTGGATTGAGAGACGTCACCACGACCTCGCCAACCTCACCCATCGGGACAGGATCGCCAGTGCCTGGGGTCACGATCTCTACAATCACGCCTTCATCGACAATGAGACCATCGTTTTCGATCGCCTCATACGCGACGTTCCCAAGGTCTGCGGTCGCGTAGCACTGCAGACACTTGATGCCGCGATCATGGTAATATTGGCGCAAGGACGGGAACAACGCGCCACCTGAAACGGCAGCCTTGGTGATCTTTAGGGTCTCCCCCATCTCGTCAGCTTTCTCGAGGATCACTTTGAGGAAATCAGGCGTGCCTGCATAAGCTGTCGTGCCAATATCCGCGGCTGCGCGCACTTGCAGTTCGGTCTGACCAACGCCCGCAGGCAGAACGGTCGCGCCAACAGCACGCGCACCGTTTTCAAAGATCATACCCGCAGGTGTCAGGTGATAGCCGAAACAGTTTTGGACAATATCACCCTCGCCGATGCCCACCGCGGACAGGAAACGGCCAATACGCCACCAATCGTGGCTCGTGTTGCCCGGCTCATAGATCGGACCGGGGGACTGGAATACATGCGCAAACCCGGTGATCGGTCCAGTAAAGCCACCAAGTGGCGCGTTCTTTTTCTGTGCTTCAACCAAGGCTGATTTGCGGGTCACAGGCAGCGAAGCAAGATCGGCGACTGACTTAATTGTATCTGCCGAAACATCCGCTAATGACTCGGCGTATGCGGGCAAAGCCTGAGCACGGCGGATCTGTTCAGGAAGCTCTTTGGCAATTGCCGCAGCACGGTCTGATTCCGACCGCGTTTCCAAATCACTAAAATACCTGCTCATCTCTGCATCTCCTGATCGGTGCAGTTGCCCCATGCTGAGCCAACTGCGGGTTGATTATCAATAGCGCCGACTACGACGCCGAAAACTGGGCCATTTCCTGCCGCCCGCTATGCGGTTATGGTCGTCAAAACGACAGGACGACTTATGAAGCAGACCTTTCCGCCCATCGGCCCCGATTTCACGGGGGACAAACTGGATACCCGCATCATCTTGCACGAGGCATTGATGATCTGCGAATTGGTCTACGAGGGGCTCTATTTCCACACTTCTGGTGATGCGAACGCCCTTTTTGATCGGGTGGAAGAGCGGCTTGCCGAGACGGGTGAACCGCTCTGGTTTTTCTTGGTCAACTCGACCGACTACCGCATTGATGGCGACGCGTGGTTCGCGTTTACGAAGCGTGGCACCGATATGAAAGAGTATCACGCTATGGGGCTGGCCCATTACGATATGTCTGAGTTTAACATCAAACATGTCGCCAAAACCAAAGGCACCGACCAGCACGACCCGACCAACTTCACGACGCGAGAGGACGCGGTTGCTTACCTGAAGTCCCTGCCGTCCAAACGCCGAGAGCGCATCTTTCGGTCGCCCAACTACCAAAAGCCCGAGATCGTCAAACGCGTGCATTTTGACCGCGATCAGCAGATTTGCGAAATCGATCTGCATGGGATCAGCTTTGAACATTCGCGCGATGTGAACGACATCTTCAATTGGATCGAAGAGTTGATCCGTCAGACCCGCCAGCCTTGGTGGGTTCTGTGGAACTACAACGACACGCGAATTCAATCGGCGGCTTGGGTGCAATACGACGCGCGCGCGCGGCAGTTTCGCGAAACCTGTGCCTTGGGTGCGGTTCGGTTTGCTGTGGGCAGCGAAACCGAAACCGACATTCGACTGCGCCACGAAAGCCGCGGCACACGGCCTAACATCCGCAACACGCGGGACGAAGCCCTTGCGCGTTTGGCCGAAATGCAGGCCGAGGCCGCGCAACGGGCTTAGAGCCAGCGTTTGCGGCGGCGATAGGACCGCACGTCGCGGAAGGATTTACGGCCTTCTTCAGAGACGCCCAGATAGAATTCTTTCACGTCGGGGTTCTCGCGAAGTTCTGCAGCAGGGCCTTCCATCACGACGCGGCCAGATTCCAGAATATAACCGTGGTGCGCATAACGAAGCGCCACGTTGGTGTTCTGTTCGGCCAACAGGAACGACACGCCTTCGCGTTCGTTGAGGTCTTTCACGATCTCAAAGATCTCTTCAACGA
The DNA here is from genome assembly GCA_038134645.1 of Paracoccaceae bacterium. Taxonomy (GTDB): domain Bacteria; phylum Pseudomonadota; class Alphaproteobacteria; order Rhodobacterales; family Rhodobacteraceae; genus Marivivens. The sequence goes on along the minus strand of JAYPVO010000060.1, from coordinate 5,078 downwards.
GCTGCGGCGCGAGGCCCATCGACGGTTCGTCCAGCAGGATCGTTTCGGGGCGGCTCATGAGCGCACGCCCGATCGCACACATCTGCTGTTCACCACCCGAGGTGTAGCCAGCCTGCGATTTACGGCGCGTTTTGAGGCGCGGAAAATAGTTATAAACCATCTCAAGGTCGTCAGCGACTTTAGAGCCGCCGTCGCGACGGGTGTAAGCACCAGTCAGAAGGTTCTCTTCGATGGTGAGGTGTTCAAAGCAGTGACGGCCTTCCATCACCTGAATAACGCCCTTTTTCACCAAATCTTCGGGCGATAGTTGGTGCACAGCCTCGCCGCGATATTGAATGCTTCCTTTGGTGACTTCGCCACGTTCGGAATGCAAAAGGTTCGAAATCGCTTTGAGCGTTGTGGTTTTGCCAGCGCCGTTTCCGCCAAGAAGGGCTGTAATGCCTCCTTTGGGAACGGTGAGTGACACACCTTTGAGAACGAGGATCACGTGATTGTAGATCACCTCGATGTTGTTCACCTCAAGCAGTGTTTCGGTTTTGCCTGCATCCAGCATTTATGTGCACTCCGTTCGGTCAGAATGGCGCGGGCGGTTAGTCCCGCCCGCGCCGGGTTGGCTTAGTTACAGGCCGGTGTGATGCTGTTTTCAGCAGCGTATGCAGCTGCGTCTTCTTCCACCAAGGTACCGATCAGTTCACGATCAGACGCGATCAGGTCAGTTACGAGGCTCCAAGACTGGGTGTCTGCATCCCACTGTTGGATGTAGGCAAGACCCGGACCACCGTGGTTCTGGCACGATACGTCGAATGCCGGACCAAAGCCTGCCATGCCGAGCTCTTCCATGCGAGCGTCGGTGATGGACAGTGCTTCCATACCTGCGCGCATTTCCTCAGCGGTGATATCTCCATGACCTGCGATCTCTTGTGCGGTGCGTGCAGCTTCAGCAGCGAGCATCGCAGCATACATACCGCGCGAGTAGAGAACGGAGCCGATTTGGTCGCCAGCGCCAGCAGCCAGACCCTTGTCTACAACGTGGGTTTGGATGTCAGCATAGACTGGGAAATCGGTGCCGATAGCGTGCATGTTCAGAGCTTTGTAGCCGTCTGCACCTGCGCCAGCAGGCACAACGTCGTTCTCAGAACCCGACCACCATACGCCGATGAAGTGATCCATCGGGAAGTTGATGTTCGAGGCTTCCTGAATTGCGACCTGGTTCATTACGCCCCAGCCCCACATCAGAACATAGTCAGGACGCTCGCGGCGGATTTGCAGCCACTGCGATTTCTGTTCCTGACCTGGGTGGTCAACAGGGATCTCGGTCAGGCTAAAGCCCATCTGCGAGGACAGTTCCTGCAGGGTGCGGATCGGTTCCTTACCGTATGCAGAGTTGTGGTAAACCAGAGCGATCGACTTACCTTCGAGGCTGCCGCCTTCGAGGTCAGTGATGTGGTTGATCGCGATGGATGCACCATCCCAGTAGTTAGCTGGGTAGTTGAATACCCACGGGAAGGTCGCGCCGTCCATTGCCGACGTACGGCCATAGCCCATGGTGTGGAGCGGAATACCGTCTGCCGACACTTTGGGGATCAGCTGGTAGGTGATACCGGTCGACAGCGGTTGGTAGATCAGAGCGCCAGCGCCGATGTCTTTGGTCGATTCATAGCACTCAACGCCTTTTTCGGTGTTGTAGCCAGTTTCACACTCTGGAACGTCGATGCGAACGCCGCCGATACCACCGTCACGCTCGTTGAGCATGGTGAAGTAGTCCATGTAGCCATCCGCAAACGGGATACCGTTCGCAGCGTATGGACCAGTCCGGTACGACAGCGACGGGAACACAAGGTCCGCCATCGCAGGGCCGGCAACCAGTGCGCTGGTCAGTGCCAGTGCTGCAATTTTCTTCATTTTCATCGGTTATATCCTCCCAAGTTGGTTACCGATTAAGTGTGCCCGATTTATCGGGTCGTTTAGTGGGCGCGGGGGCTCCTCCTTCCCCCGTCACCGCATGTGGTCATCCTAGTATGGGAACGGCCACAATCTCAGTTTTTCTTTTGCGACGCGCCAGAGCTGCGCGAGGCCGTGGGGTTCCGCGATCAAGAAGATCACGATCAAAGCGCCCACGATTACGAGCTGCAAGTGAGACACAATGTCTGTCGGCCAGCCCAATACGTCCACGCCAACGATCTTGAGCGCAACGGGGAGCAGCACAAGGAAGGCTGCGCCAGCGAATGAGCCAAAGATACTGCCCAGACCACCGATGATGACCATGAACAGAACGAGGAACGATTTGTTGATGCCAAAGGCTTCGCCGACTTCGACTGCGCCAAGGTACACTGCAAAGAACAGTGCGCCCGATACGCCGATAAAGAAGGACGACACAGCAAAGGCCGAGAGTTTCGCAGTCAGCGGGTTCACACCGATGATCTCTGCCGCGATGTCCATGTCACGGATCGCCATCCACTTACGGCCAACCGAACCACGGGTCAGGTTACGCGCAATGATGCCAGCGATCGTGACGAACACCAAACAGATCAGGTATTTTGCCCATGCCTCGGTATTGGGACCAGTGACGAGCACGCCAAATACTGTGCGTTCAGGTGCGTTGATCTGACCAGAAGCCGAGTAGTTGTAGAACCACGGCACCTTGTTGAAGAGCCACACAAGGAAGAACTGAGCCGCCAGTGTCGCCACAGCAAGGTAGAAGCCCTTAATCCGCAGAGACGGCAGACCGAAGAGGACCCCCACGATTGCGGTGATACCACCAGCAAGGATCACATGGATCATGATGCTCACATCAGGGAATGCGGTCATCAGTTTGTAAGCGGCATAGGCACCTACGGCCATAAAACCACCCGTGCCGAGCGATACCTGACCACCATAACCGACCAGAATGTTCAGACCGATTGCCGCAATCGCGTAGATCAGGAACGGAACGAACAGAGCGTTTGCCCAGTAGTCGTTAATGATGAACGGGATTACCAAATAGGCAACAGCCAAGACGAGGTAGTAGCGATACCGGTCAAACTTGATCGGAAACGTCTGGTTGTCGTCGGCATAGCTCGTTTTAAAATCACCTGCTTCACGGTAAAACATCAGACAATTCCTCCTTCACGGTGGTGTTCACGCGGCACTTGATTGCTGCATTTTGTGTAGCCGGTCATTTCCGAATGACGCACCAGCCAGAAGTATGCGACGATCCCAATTGCTGCGCCGATAAAGGCGAGGATAGCCGCGGTTACCATTTGGTCGCTGTTCGATATATCCGCAGAAAGCGCGAGATATCCGAACGCCCAGAACCCAGACCACGCGATGACATTCACGAGCGCGATTAGCTTCTGCATGATCAAACCCTCTCGATGATTTTCTCGCCGAACAGACCTTGCGGACGGAAGACGAGGAAAATCAGCGCCAGAACATAAGCGAACCAGTTCTCAGTCGCGCCACCAATCATTGGGCCGACAGAGTATTCGAACAGTTTCTCACCCACACCGATGATCAGACCACCAACGATCGCACCAGGGATCGAGGTAAATCCGCCGAGCATCAGAACTGGAAGGGCCTTCAGAGCGATAAGCGACAGCGAGAACTGAACACCAGACTTCGCACCCCACATGATCCCAGCTACGAGAGCCACGAAACCAGCGAGCGACCAGACCAGAACCCAGATGAAGTTGAGCGAGATACCAACAGACAGAGCTGCTTGGTGATCGTCGGCCACAGCGCGCATCGCACGACCCTGTTTGGTGTATTGGCTAAAGATAACCAGAACAGCCACGAGGATTGCCGCAACGATCGCTGCCACAACGTCGAGTTGGTCGATAAAGAAGCCGTAGAAGTCGTCGCCACCAAGGAACGCGGTGCTTTCTTCGATCCAGAGGCTCGCACCCTGCGGCAGGCCAACATCAAGAGTTTTGATGTCCGAACCCCACATCAGGTCACCCACGCCCTCGAGGAAGTAAGCAAGACCGATGGTCGCCATGAACAGAATGATCGGTTCCTGACCCACGAGGTGGCGGAAGATGTATTTCTGAACGAGCCAAGCAAAGCCCACCATCACAACCATTGTCAAAATGATCGCCAAAAGGGCGGGGATATGCCAGCCAAAGTGGTGGATCTGCGTTCCAAAGATCGCGTTGATCAGGTGTGCAAAGGGAACCTGCCCTTCCATAACACCAACGAGGGTCAGAGCCGCGAAAAGCGCCATCACACCCTGAGCATAGTTAAAGATACCCGACGCCTTGAAGATCAGAACGAAGCCCAAAGCAACCAGAGCGTAGAGAACGCCAGCCATCAGGCCGTTCAGGATAACTTCTATCGTGTAGTAAAAATCAGCACCCATGACGTGTCTCCTTAGTCATGCGAAACGCCGAGGTAGGCGTCGATCACATCTTGGTTGTTGCGAACTTCATCGGGGGTTCCGTCACCGATCTTACGGCCGTAATCCATCACGACGACGCGGTCAGACAGGTCCATAACCACGCCCATATCGTGTTCGATCAGCGCAATTGTGGTGCCGAATTCGTCGTTCACATCGAGAATAAAGCGGCACATGTCCTCTTTCTCTTCGACGTTCATACCTGCCATCGGTTCGTCGAGTAGAAGAATGGTCGGCTCAGCCGCCAATGCGCGAGCAAGCTCCACGCGTTTCTTCAGACCGTAAGGCAAACGACCAACTGGTGTCTTACGGATCGACTGAATCTCGAGGAAGTCGATGATCTTTTCGACAGCTTCGCGGTTCTCGTTTTCTTCACGCTCGGCCTTGCCCTTCCAGAGAGCCTGCGACCACATGCCGGTTTTCATCTTGTTCAGACGACCCGTCATGACGTTGTCGAGAACCGACATACCTTCGAACAAAGCGATGTTCTGGAAGGTCCGCGCGATACCCTGCTGCGCCACCTGATAAGGTTTCATCTGGGGGCGACGTTCGCCACGGAACCAGACTTCGCCTTCTTGCGGGATATAGAAGCCCGAAATGACGTTCAGCATAGACGACTTACCAGCACCGTTCGGGCCGATGATCGCGCGGATTTCGCCTTCGCGGATGTCAAAGCTGATGTTCTTGATCGCTTCAACGCCGCCGA
>JAYPVO010000059.1:0-10649 GCA_038134645.1 Paracoccaceae bacterium | reverse complement strand
GATACCGAATGGGGAACCATGACGGCCTCGGGCCAAGCGTTTTTGCGTGACTGGAGCGAGGGAGGTTGGCCAGAGTCCTTTGAGGGGCAGTTTAGCCTGCGCGACATCGCGCTGAACCCAGATGGCATGTTCGATGAACCGCAAAGGATTGATTCCGCATCGGCCGTGATGCGGATGACACTCTCGCCATTCGCCATTGATATCGGCGCGGTCGATTTGCGCCTTTCGGGTCAAGACATTCACGCCAGCGGTCGGATCACGGCGGACGCGCGGGGGTGGGGCGTTTCTATCGATGCCTCGGCTGAGGCTCTGAATATCCCAGACTTCATGCCGCTCTGGCCCGAGGGCATCAAACCTCAAACGCGCCGCTGGGTTACCGAAAACCTGACAGATGGGTGGTTTCGTGATGCAACAATCGGTCTGCGGCTAGAGGCCAATCAGCCGCCCGTTATCGCGACGACCGCAAGCTTTGACGGTGCGCGTTTCCGTCCGACGCCAAAGCTGCCTTTTATCGAGAATGCCGCGGGTTTCGTGTCTATCGCGGATAATCGACTGGCCATCATGCTCGATCAGGGGACGACGACGCCGCCCCAAGGAGGGTCAATCGATCTGGCGGGCACGATTATGCAAAACGACGATGTCAGGATCAAAGGCAACGATGGGCGTTTTACCATCCACACCGATAGCACCCTTACAGCGGCCCTTTCGTTTCTGGATCAACCCCCGTTTGAGTTTCTGACCAAAGCGGGTCAGCCCGTCACCTTGGCCGATGCGCGTGCAGTCGGTGTGACAGAGTTGGTCGTGCCATTGATTAATCCGATGCCGCCTAACAGCCTTCGGTTTGAATCCGACTACACCTTGCGTAACCTTCGTTCTGATACGCTCGTTCCCGGGCATCGGTTATCGGCAGCGCAGGCCATCGTTCATGTGAATAATACTGGCATAACGATCTCTGGTGACGCGCGGGTAGGGCAAGTGCCCTTGACCGTTGAGTGGAGCCAAGCGCTTGGCCGTGATGCGCCTAAAACGAGCACGGTTGTTGGTCAGGTTGAGGTGTCCCCGACATTCTTATCGCAGTTCAATATTAATTTGCCTGCGGACACTGTGCGCGGCACCACGATGGCCGATCTGCACATCGATTTGAAACGCGATACACCACCTGCCTTTTCGTTGACCTCTCGGATGGTGGGCGCGCGGGTTTCGCTGCCTTCGGTCGGTTGGGTCAAGCCCGAGGGTGAGGCGGGAGAGTTTTCGATTTCAGGCCACCTATCCAGTCCACCACAGATCGACGAACTGCGTATTCAAGGAAACGGTTTCAGCGCGGCAGGCGCGCTGTCGTTGAATGCGGATGGAACGATGGAGCGCGCGGATTTCGGCGATGTGTCCATTGGTAACTGGTTTGATGGATCCGTCGCGTTGATTGGCCGTGGAGCGGGCCGCGCACCTGACACGCAAGTCACCAATGGACGGTTTGACCTGCGCGGAGCGCAAACCTCTGGAGGCGCGAACGCTGGTGCGCTTATGGCGCAACTGGACCGTCTGACGATCAGCGACGGAATTTACCTCAGCAATTTCCGAGGCGAGTTCTCGGACGAGGGTGGATTCCACGGAAACTTTACGGGTGTTCTGAATGATCTTGCCCCTGTGCGGGGGCGGCTAGAGACGACTGCGAATGGACCTGCGGTGCGGATTGTGTCGGACAACGGTGGCGTGGTCGCTCAAGCAATGGGGCTATTGGATAATGCCAGCGGCGAAGCCTTGGAACTGATCCTGACACCGACGGGCGCTGCTGGAACCTATGACGGTGTTCTGACCATTAAGAACCTTCAGGTGCGGCAGGCGCCGACGCTCGCGGCGCTATTGAACGCGGTGAGTGTTGTTGGCCTCTTGCAGCAAATGAACGGGCAGGGTCTGTTGTTTTCCGATGTGGATGCAACCTTCCGACTTACCCCCGAACAGATCGTCGTTACGGAATCGAGCGCGGTCGGCCCGAGCATGGGTATTTCGCTCGATGGCACCTATGACATCGCCCAAAGCGAGATGCACTTTCAGGGTGTGATTTCGCCGGTCTACCTTCTCAATGGCATCGGCTCGGTTCTCACTCGACCCGGTGAAGGTCTCTTTGGCTTCAACTTTACGCTTCAGGGCACTAAAGGGGCGCAACGTATTTCGGTAAATCCGCTGTCTGCACTGACACCGGGCATGTTCCGCAATATATTCCGTCGACCACCGCCCCAAGTGAGCCAATAGGACCAACGCACTGTGAAGCTAAGCGATTTCGATTTTGACCTGCCCGAAAGCCTGATTGCCACGCGCCCCGCAAAGCCGCGGTCGTCTGCACGGCTGTTGTTGGCTAAGGGGCGCGAGATTAGCGATCTGCGGGTGACCGACCTCGTCGATGTTTTGCAGGCGGGCGATCGTTTGGTTCTGAACGACACCCGTGTGATCCCTGCGCGGCTCTCAGGTCAGCGGCATCGCGACAGTGCTCAAGGCCCAGTGTCCGCACAGATCGAAGTCACCCTGCTAGAGCCAAAGGCGGATGGGACATGGGGCGCCCTGATCAAACCGTTGAAAAAGGTCAAAGACGGCGAAGACATCGTGTTCTCTGACCGCCTGACGGCAACGGTTGTTGATCGTGAGGACGGACAAGCGCGTGTTCGCTTTAACCTCATGGGCGATGATTTTGATGATGCATTGGCCAACGCGGGTGCGATGCCATTGCCACCCTATATCGCGGCACTTCGGGCGCCTGACGATCAGGACAAAGAGGATTACCAGACTGTCTGGGCGCGCAATACGGGCGCGGTCGCTGCCCCAACGGCGTCGTTGCATTTCGACGATGGGCTTTTGGAGCAACTGAAGGCCAAAGGGGTCGAGTTCACCTATGTCACCCTTCACGTTGGGGCAGGGACATTCCTCCCCGTCAAAGTCGATGACATTCGCGACCACAAAATGCACGCAGAGCGCGGGATTGTGACCGCACAAGCCGCAGCCGAAATCAATGCGACCAAAGCCGCTGGTGGGCGAGTTATCCCTGTGGGCACCACCGCGCTTCGATTGATCGAAAGTGCTGCGACGGGCGAAGGTATTGCGGCGTGGGATGGGGCGACGGATATTTTCATCACGCCAGGGTTCAAATTCCGTATCGCTGACGCGCTCATGACAAATTTCCATTTGCCGAAATCGACGCTGATGATGTTGGTCTCTGCGTTAATCGGCGTTGAAGAAATTCGTGCGATCTATGATCACGCGATTTCAAACGGGTATCGGTTCTTTAGCTACGGTGATGCCTCGCTTTTGATCCCAGATGCTGAGCGTCAAAAATCGTAACACTTCTTTCATCGGTCTTTCATAGACGCGACATGTACAATCGGTATGCTGGGCGGAAATTCGATACCAGCGGGGCATAACGATGATTCAGGTACTTAGCAGGTCGTGGGCGCTCCTTCTTGGGGTGTTCATGCTTATGATCGGCAACGGTCTACAGGGCACCCTGCTGGGCTTGCGTGGCGAATTGGAAGGGTTCTCGACCTTTGCAATGTCCGTCGTGATGTCGGCCTACTTCCTCGGTTTCCTGTTCGCATCGCGGGCCGTGCCCGAGATGATCCGCCGTGTCGGTCATATCCGTGTCTTTGCGGCGCTGGGCTCTACGATCTCTGCGATTTTGATCCTTTATCCCGCCCTGACAGAGCCGTGGGCTTGGGTGCTGGGTCGCCTGCTGATCGGCTTCTGTTTCTGCGGCGTTTACGTGACTGCCGAAAGCTGGCTGAACGACGGCACAGAGAACGAAAACCGCGGCAAAGCGCTGTCTCTCTACATGATCGTGCAAATGGGCGGCATCGTGTTGGCTCAATACATCGTGCTTCTGGGCGATATCGGCGGGTTTATCCTGTTCATCATTCCGTCCGTTCTCGTATCTATGTCCTTTGCGCCGATCCTTTTGTCCGTGCGCCCAACGCCTGCGTTTGAAACCACGAAACCTCTGTCCATTCGCCGCCTGATCGAAGTGTCGCCCTTGGCCTGTATGGGGATGTTCCTCTTGGGCGGCGTGTTTGCAGCACAATTCGGTATGGCCGCGGTGTTCGGGACACGCGCAGGGCTGACCGTTCCACAAATTTCACTGATGATCTCGTCGGTCTATGTCGCGGCTTTGTTCCTACAATATCCCATCGGCTGGATTTCCGACCGCATGGATCGCCGCGTCCTGATTGCGATCCTCTCTCTGATCGGCGGCATCGGCGCTTTCCTGTCTGTCGTGAATGGCAGCTATGTGATGCTCTTGATCAGCTCAACCTTGGTCGGCGGCACAGCGAACCCGCTCTATGCGCTGCTTCTGGCCTATGCGAACGACTTCCTTGATCGGTCTGATATGGCAGGGGCCTCTGGTGGGTTCTTGTTCATCAACGGCCTTGGAGCGATCTCTGGCCCGCTGATCGTAGGTTGGGCGATGGAGACTGTGGGTGCGCAAGGCTACTGGAGCTACATGGGCCTCTTGATGATTGGCCTCGCAATCTATGCATTCTGGCGGATGACACAGCGGTCCTCAACGGTGTCGGTTGATGACACCGTTGGCTACGCACCCATTTTGCCATCGGCAACGCCCGTTGCGCTTGAGGTGGCCCAAGAGGTCTACATCGAGGCTGAACAAAACGCTGAGGAGGCGCAGGGATGAGCCAAATCGCGTCGCTGATCGAATTTTGGCGAAACGATATTGGTCCCAAAGGCTGGTATGCAGGATCCTCTGACATCGATGATGCGATCACGGCTCGGTATCGGTCGCTCTGGGATGAGGCCGCCGACGGTGGGTTGGGTCATTGGCTCACCGATGCCGAAGGGGCCTATGCCTATCTCCTCCTAACTGACCAGTTCCCACGGAATATGTTCCGCAACGATGCGCGTTCGTTCCTTCTGGACCCCAATGCGAGGGCGGCGGCAAAGCTGGCGATGGATCAGGGCTGGGACATGCAGATTGAAGAACCCGAACGGCAATTCTTTTATTTACCCCTGATGCATTCGGAAAACCTCGTCGATCAGGACCGTTGCATGGCCTGTTTCAAGGATCGGATGCCAGAGATGGGTGCGGACAATTTGCGGCACGCTGCTGCGCACCGCTGGATCATTAAAAGATACGGCCGTTTCCCCTATCGGAACGAGGCTTTGGGGCGGGTAACAACAGAGGAAGAAGCCGAATTTTTGCGCCGTGGTGGGTATAAAACGGTCTTGGATTGATCGTATGTCGCTGAAAAGGAAGTGAAAAATTAGCTTTGCGCAGGGGCGATATCAGCCATGTCACAGGGTGGCTAGATCGGTGGAAAAAATTAGTTTAATGTCAAACTAATTTGAAAGCGGAGGAGAAACGAATGGCCGCCAAGAACTTTGACATGATCGTTATCGGCGCTGGTCCGGGTGGCTATGTGGCTGCAATCCGCGGCGCGCAGCTCGGTCTGAATGTGGCTTGCGTTGAGCGCGAGCATCTGGGCGGCATCTGCCTCAACTGGGGCTGTATCCCGACCAAAGCAATGTTGCGCTCGGCTGAGGTGTTCCACTTGATGCACCGCGCAAAAGAATTCGGTCTGTCGGTTGAGAAGGCTGACTTCGACCTTGAAGCTGTTGTGAAGCGCTCGCGTGGTGTTTCCAAACAGATGGAAGGCGGCATTAAGACCCTGTTCAAAAAGAACAAAGTCACCTCGATCATGGGTGCCGCCAAACTTGCTGGCAAAGGCAAAGTTTCGGTCACTACAGACGCTGGCGTCGAAGAACTGACCGCGAAACACATCGTTGTTGCGACAGGCGCGCGTGCGCGTGAGCTTCCTGGTCTTGAGGCGGATGGCGATCTGGTTTGGACCTATAAAACCGCGCTGACACCGCCGCGTATGCCGAAGAAACTCCTCGTTATTGGCTCTGGTGCGATCGGCATCGAATTCGCGAGCTTCTACAACACGCTGGGTGCTGACACGACCGTGGTCGAAGTCATGGACCGCGTTCTGCCTGTTGAAGACGCTGAAATCAGCGCATTCGCGAAAAAGCAGTTCGTGAAGCAGGGCATGAAGATCATGGAAAAAGCCATGGTCAAACAGCTCGACCGTTCGAAGGGCAAAGTCGTCGCGCACATCGAAGTGGGCGGCAAAGTTGAGCAGCAAGAGTTTGACACCGTCATTTCCGCTGTTGGTATCGTTGGCAACGTCGAAGGCCTCGGCCTCGAAGAGATCGGCGTGAAAATTGACCGCACCCACGTTGTGACCGATGAATACTGCCGCACGGGCGTAGATGGCGTTTACGCGATTGGTGACATCGCTGGCGCGCCGTGGCTCGCTCACAAGGCATCGCACGAGGGCGTCATGGTGGCTGAACTGGCCGCTGGCCTCAAAGCGCACCCGATCAAGCCGAACACCATCGCAGGCTGCACCTACTGCCATCCGCAGGTCGCAAGCGTTGGTCTGACCGAAGCCAAAGCCAAAGAAGCAGGCTACGACGTGAAAGTCGGCAAATTCCCCTTCATCGGCAACGGTAAAGCGATTGCGCTCGGTGAACCCGAGGGCTTTGTCAAAACAGTGTTCGACGCGAAAACAGGTGAATTGCTGGGCGCGCACATGGTTGGCGCTGAAGTGACCGAGATGATCCAAGGCTACGTCATCGGTCGCCAGCTTGAGACCACTGAACAAGACCTGATGGAAACCGTGTTCCCGCACCCGACCTTGTCGGAAATGATGCACGAAAGCGTTCTGTCCGCCTTTGGACGCGCGATCCACATCTGATCGCGGTGACATAGACATAGAAAAGGCGCGGATCTCTCCGCGCCTTTTTTGTTTTCAGAAGGGAGGGGGAATTATTTTGCGACGGGGCCGCCTGCTTGAACCCAGTGACCAAAGCCGCCGATGTTGTGCACATCTTGATAGCCAAGGTTTTCGAGCACCTGCTTTGCCATCGACGACCGTGCGCCAGATGCGCAGTAAACGCCGATGCATTTGTCTGTGGCGAGGCCTTCGACACACTCTGGGCTACGCGGATCAACGCGCATTTGGAACGCGGCCAGAGGGATGTTCACGGCGCCGTCGGCCATGCCAGACATACGAACTTCCATTGGGTCGCGGACGTCGATAACGATCATGTCGCCTGCAGCTGCCTTTTCAACGGCTTCGCGGGGGGACAGGCCGGCTGCAGCACCGGCGTTGCGGAAAAGAGAAAACATGTTGCACCTATGGGCGAGAGGAACTTTGAACACATAAATACATTGCAATAATAAAATGTAAAGGGGCTATGTGTAGGATTTACGCAATTAGATACATGTTCTATAAATGTTCTGTAAATATTGTTGGAGACTCGGTCTCAACCGCCTATGTGTAGGGCGCAGTATCCGCTGGGGGGCAGAATGCCTGAATTAAAGCATATCGAAGTGCGTGGCGCACGCGAACACAACCTGAAAAACATCGACGTTGATATTCCGCGCGATGAACTGGTTGTGATCACCGGCCTTTCTGGATCGGGCAAATCCTCGCTCGCGTTCGACACGATCTATGCCGAAGGGCAGCGGCGCTATGTGGAATCGCTGTCGGCCTATGCGCGGCAGTTCCTCGATATGATGGAAAAGCCAGATGTGGATCACATCTCTGGCCTATCGCCTGCCATTTCGATTGAACAGAAAACTACGTCGAAAAACCCACGTTCGACCGTCGGCACTGTCACAGAGATTTACGACTACATGCGTCTTTTGTTTGCGCGAGTAGGCACACCCTATAGCCCCGCCACAGGTCAACCGATTGAGGCCCAGCAGGTCCAAGACATGGTCGATCGGATCATGGCGATGGAGGAGGGGACACGCGGTTACCTTCTCGCGCCCATCGTGCGGGACCGCAAAGGCGAATATCGCAAGGAAATGCTGGAGCTGCGCAAGCAAGGTTTCCAGCGTGTGAAGGTCGATGGCCAGTTCTACGAACTCGACGAGCCACCGACGCTGGATAAGAAATTCCGCCATGACATCGATGTGGTCGTCGACCGTATCATCGTGCGCGAGGGGCTAGAGACGCGTTTGGCAGACAGCCTTCGCACTGCTCTCGACCTTGCGGATGGAATTGCGATCCTCGAAACTGCGCCGAGCGAGGGTGAGCCTGAACGATTTACCTTCAGCGAAAAATTCGCCTGTCCTGTGTCGGGCTTCACCATCCCAGAAATCGAACCGCGCCTGTTTTCCTTCAACGCGCCGTTCGGGGCCTGCCCATCCTGTGATGGCCTCGGTGTTGAGTTGTTCTTTGACGAACGGTTGGTCGTGCCAGACGTAACCCTACGCGTGGCTGACGGTGCGATTGCGCCGTGGCGCAAAGGGAAATCGCCCTATTTCCTCCAGACGATTGAGGCGATCGCGAAACACTACGGGTTCGACAAAAATGCCCGCTGGAAGGACATTCCTGAAAAGGCGCAGAACGTGTTCCTCTACGGTTCGGGCAAAGAGGAAATCAAATTCCGCTACGATGAAGGCGGCCGTGTCTATCAGGTCGAACGCGCTTTCGAAGGCGTGATCCCGAACATGGAACGCCGCTACCGCGAAACCGATAGCTCTTGGGTGCGGGAAGAATTTGAGCAATTCCAGAACAACCGAAGCTGCGGGTCCTGCGGCGGCTACCGCCTGCGCGAAGAAGCCCGCGCCGTGAAAATCGCGGGCCTGCACATCGGTCAGGTGGTCGAAAAGTCGATCAAAGAGGCCTATGCGTGGATCGGCGGCGTGATGGAGACGCTCGGCAAACAGAAACAGGAAATCGCCCGCGCGATTGTTAAGGAAATCAGCGAACGTTTGGGGTTCCTCAACAACGTTGGCCTTGATTACCTCACGATGAGCCGTAATGCGGGCACATTGTCGGGTGGCGAAAGCCAACGTATTCGTCTTGCCTCTCAAATCGGGTCTGGCTTGACGGGCGTTCTTTACGTGCTCGACGAGCCGTCGATTGGTCTACACCAGCGGGACAATGACCGACTTATTGGGACGCTCAAAAACCTTCGGGATCAGGGCAACACGGTGATCGTTGTCGAACACGACGAGGATATGATCCGCGAGGCCGATTATGTGTTCGACATCGGCCCGGGGGCAGGGGTCCACGGTGGTCAGGTCGTGTCGCACGGGACCCCAAGCCAAGTGGAATCCGACAACGGCTCGATCACGGGGCAATACCTCTCTGGTAAACGTCGGATTGAGGTGCCGAGCGAACGTCGCAAAGGAAACGGCAAGACCCTCACCGTGGTGAAGGCCACAGGCAACAACCTCAAAAACGTGACCGCTGATTTCCCGCTGGGTAAATTCGTTTGCGTCACGGGCGTGTCGGGCGGCGGTAAATCCACGCTGACCATTGAAACGCTCTACAAAAACGCAGCGATGAAGCTGAACGGGGCGCGTGAAACTCCAGCGCCCTGCGAAACGATCAAAGGGTTCGAACACCTCGATAAGGTGATCGACATTGACCAGCGTCCCATCGGGCGCACTCCACGGTCTAACCCCGCGACCTATACGGGCGCCTTCACGCCGATCCGCGATTGGTTCGCTGGCCTGCCTGAATCAAAGGCGCGTGGCTACAAACCTGGTCGGTTCTCGTTCAACGTCAAAGGTGGCCGTTGCGAGGCTTGTCAGGGCGACGGTGTGATCAAGATCGAGATGCACTTCCTCCCCGATGTTTATGTGGAGTGTGAGACCTGCAAAGGGAAACGCTACAACCGCGAGACGTTGGAAGTTCAGTTTAAAGGTAAATCAATTGCCGACGTGCTGGATATGACGGTGGAAGAGGCCCAAGAGTTCTTCCGCGCGGTTCCATCCATTCGCGAAAAAATGGACGCGCTCGTGCGTGTAGGCCTGTCCTACATCAAGGTAGGTCAGCAAGCGACAACCCTCTCGGGTGGTGAAGCGCAGCGCGTGAAACTGTCCAAGGAACTGTCGAAGCGATCGACGGGGCGGACGCTCTATATCCTCGATGAGCCGACCACGGGTTTGCACTTTGAAGATGTGCGTAAGCTATTGGAAGTGCTGCACGAATTGGTCGATCAGGGGAACACCGTCGTGGTGATCGAACATAACCTCGACGTGATTAAGACCGCCGATTGGTTGATCGACATCGGGCCAGAAGGCGGCGATGGCGGCGGGCGGATCGTGGCGACAGGCACGCCAGAGGATGTGGCAGTGGTAAAGGAATCCCATACAGGGCATTACCTTGCCCCGATGCTCTCGCCACGGGTGGCAGCGGAATGAAAAAGGGGCCTCGCGGCCCCTTTTCTTATTTCTTCATCGGGCAGGTGTTGAGGCCCAGAATGGTATAGAGCGGGCAGGACCCGATCAGGCCAGTAACCAGCGGCACGATACCGATCAGGTAGAGCCAGCTATAGGCACCGTCACCGTTCATGAAATACCCAGCGATCAGCGCAAGGCCGAGGATCACACGCAGGGCGCGGTCTATGGTGCCTTCGTTACGTTTAAACATGGTCAGACTCCCAATCTGATGAATTACATGTCGATATTGTAATGCAATTTATGGGGGTCGTCACCAAAAATTGTATTACGCCTGATCACGACTGCGTTTTTCAAAACGCGGTAGCATCGCAGAGAAATCCATGCCTTTGCCGTCCTCGGATTCGACGAACTGCTTGTATAGCTCCATCGCGCGCTGACCCATCGG
>JAYPVO010000058.1:0-11045 GCA_038134645.1 Paracoccaceae bacterium | reverse complement strand
GTGTGTTCGTAGAAGGACGTTCCAATCACAAAGAGGATCGTCACAATATCAAAGGCGAGGACACCGTAGCGAAACCGATGCGCGGCAAGGGTGTCGTCTTCGTAGAGGGAACGGATTTTTTCCATGTCGTCGGGCCGAAAGAAAAGACCCGCCCAGTTGGGGCGGGTCAGATTGATTAGAAGTCGAGGTTTTCGACGCTCAGCGCGTTTTGTTGGATAAAGTCGCGCCGTGGTTCAACTTCATCGCCCATCAGCTTGCTAAAGATGTCGTCGGCCTCAACCAGATCGTCGATCTTAACCTGCAAGAAGGTGCGTGCATCTGGGTCCAGCGTGGTTTCCCAAAGCTGGTCAGGGTTCATTTCGCCCAGACCTTTATAGCGCTGAATCGAAAGACCTTTTTCGCCTTCTTCGAGGATCGCTTGCAGCAGGCCGAGCGGACCGTAGATGACCTGAACGCGGTCTTTGCGGATCAGTTTCGCGGGTTCGCTGTAGACCTCTTGAAGCGCCTCGGTGAAGGAGCCCGTTTTGCGTGCCTCGCCAGAGCGGAGCATGCCGCCGTCGAGGGTGCGGACTTCTTCGACGCCGCGCAGAATACGGGCGAGACGGATGCCGTGATCCTGAGTGATACGGCCCGTCCAGCCACGTTCGTATTCGAGCGCGATGAGGTCCAGACGTTTCGCAACCTTGTCCGCGACGCCCTGAAGGTCAGCGTCCACAGCCCCCGGAACAAATGCACCAGCGACGGCGGCCTGTTCGAGGATGTGGCGCGGGTAGTGGGTCGGGAAGGCGTCGATCACGCGTTTCAGACTGCGTGCGTTTTCGACAACGCGGAGCAAGTCCTGACCCGCAAGTTCAGCGCCGTTCGACAGACGAAGGATCGCACCGTCAACGCCTTGCTGGATGAGGTATTCATCCATCGCGGCCTGATCTTTGAGGTAAACCTCTGATTTACCACGAGAAACCTTATAGAGCGGCGGCTGCGCGATGTAGAGGTGGCCTGCTTCGATCAGTTGCGGCATCTGACGGAAGAAGAAGGTCAAGAGCAGCGTTCTAATGTGCGCACCGTCCACGTCCGCGTCGGTCATGATGACGATCTTGTGGTAGCGGAGTTTGGACAGATTGAATTCGTCACGACCAATGCCAGTGCCGAGCGCCATGACGAGGTTGCCGATTTCCTGCGACGACAACATGCGGTCAAAACGAGCGCGTTCGACGTTCAGGATTTTACCTTTGAGCGGCAGAATTGCCTGCGTGCTACGGTCACGACCTGTCTGCGCGGAACCACCTGCGGAGTCACCCTCGACGAGGAAAACTTCGGTTTTGGATGGGTCTTTTTCCGAACAATCCTTGAGCTTCCCAGCGAGGAAGTTGACGTCCATCGCGGTTTTGCGGCGGGTCAATTCGCGGGCCTTGCGGGCTGCCTCACGGGCCAGAGCGGCCTCGATGATTTTGCCGACGATCTGTTTGGCTTCGTTCGGGTTTTCCTCGAACCATTCGGCCAGTTTTTCGCCAACGAGGTTCTCAACCGCAGGACGGACCTCGGACGAAACGAGTTTATCCTTGGTCTGGGACGAGAATTTCGGATCGGGCACTTTGACCGAGAGAACGCAGGTCAGACCTTCGCGGGCGTCATCGCCAGAGAAGGACACCTTTTCCTTTTTCGCGATACCGCTTTCCTGCGCGTATTTGGTCAGGGTGCGGGTCAGCGCGGCGCGGAAGCCCGCCAAGTGGGTGCCGCCATCGCGCTGCGGGATGTTGTTGGTAAAGGGCAGAACGTTTTCGTGGTAGCTGTCGTTCCACCACATCGCGACCTCAACGCCGATGCCGTCACGTTCGCCCGTCACAAAGATCGGCTCTGGGAACATCGGGTGTTTGGAGCGGTCGAGGTATTTCACGAACTCTTTCACGCCGCCGTCGTAGAACAGTTCCGTCTTGATCGCTTCAGCGGGACGGTCGTCTTCGACGAGGATGCGGACGCCAGAGTTCAGGAAGGCCAGTTCGCGCAGACGCTTTTCCAGAACATCGTAGCTGTATTCGAGGTTCAAGAAGGTGCCGTCGGGCGCATTGGTGCGCGAGGACGCCATAAAGCGCACCTGCGTGCCCTTTTTGCCCGGAGTGTCGCCAACCACGCGGAGCGGTTCGACGGTCACGCCTTTTTCAAAGCGGACGTAGTGTTCTTTGTCGTTGCGCCAGATGCGCAGTTCGAGCCAGTCGGACAGCGCGTTCACAACGGAAATACCCACGCCGTGCAGACCGCCAGAGACCTTGTAGGAGTTCTGGTCGAACTTACCGCCAGCGTGCAGCTGGGTCATGATAACCTCGGCTGCGGAAATGCCTTCTTCGGGGTGCATATCGACGGGAATACCGCGGCCGTTGTCGGTCACGGAAACAGAGCTATCCGCGTGGATTTTCACAGAAACATGGTCAGCGTGGCCAGCCAGCGCCTCGTCGATGCCGTTATCGACGGCCTCATAGATCATGTGGTGCAGGCCAGACCCGTCGTCGGTGTCGCCAATATACATCCCAGGGCGCTTGCGGACAGCGTCCAAGCCCTTGAGAACTTTGATAGAATCGGCGCCATATTCGGCTGGCTGCTGCTCTTGATCGGACATTCGGTGTTTTCCCCGTATTCAGTTGCCAAAATATAGAAAATTGGCGGGGGAATGTCACGCAGTTAGCACCATATTTTGTGTTTATAAAAAGGGGATAAGGACCCCGACAGCTACCAGTAGCCACCCTGCCGTCAGGTTCATCCGCTTGAGCGCGCGTGGTGAGGTCAGAAGCGCCCGCACCTTGCCGATAAACGCGCCCATGATGAGGTTGCCGATCAGGGGCACGATGGCCGAAAGCGCTCCGATCGCGACGATGTCTGCGACGTTGAGTTGGGACAGGTCAAAGAAGCCCGGCAGCATGCCCATGTAGAACAAGATCGCCTTGGGGTTCCCGATGATCACGGCGAGGCCCGCGACAAAGCCTGCGATGACGCCCGGACGGGTCAGGCGGCTGTCAGAGGCGATGGATTTGTCGGCGTTGCGGATGACCATGTAGCCCATGAACAGGAACGTGACCGAGGCCACATAGCGCATCAGGTCCAAGAAGCCCGCGTATTGGCTCACGATCCACGACACGCCGAGGATGGCGAGGACGGACCACATGACATCGCCGATCACCACGCCGAGGGCGAGCGGCCATGCGGCACGAAAACCGCCCGACATGGCACGCGCCATGAGCGCGACCCAGACAGGACCGGGGGTCATGAACAGAATGAAAAGAGCGCCTGCGTAAAGCGCAAGCTGTTGAATCGTAAGGGTCATTCGGACCTCGGTAAAGTTAAGCTGCCGTCATCAGAGAGCGGCCAAAATGGATTGTGGGCGAGTTCCCAAACGTGGCCGTCGAGGTCTGCGTAGTAGCCAGAGTAGCCGCCCCAGAACACTTTTTCGGGCCGTTTCAGGCAGGTCGCGCCAGCGGACAGGGCGAGGTCAAAGGCGGCGTCGACGTCTTCGACGGTGTTGAAATTCTGGGCCAATGTGACCGCCCCCGTTCCGAGCGGCGCGGCTGGGCGACCTTGGTCTTTCGCGAGTTCATCGAGCGGGAAAAGGCCCAAGAGTTGCCCGTGGAGTTGGTAGAACGTCACTCCAGGTTGCTCTTCGGCGGGCGACCAGCCGAGGGCCGAATAGAAGGCCTTGGATTGTTCGAGGTCTGCCACGCCGAGAGTAATCAGGGTGACGCGCTGAGGGGTCATGGAAGATCCTTTTGGGTGGTAATGGAAGTTCCATTATCTTCTGTGATTTCAATATATTGCGCGCGCGATTGCAGTTCTTCGAACAGTTCTGGACCCGTGCCAGTCATGAACGCCTGTGCCCCCAACGCGCATATTTCATCATAGAGCGCGGCGCGGCGGCCCGCGTCAAGGTGGGCTGCAACTTCGTCCAGCAAAAGGATCGGCGGAGCACCGAAATCACGGGCCAAGGCGCGGCCATTGGCGAGGATCAGCGAGATCAGAAGCGCCTTTTGTTCACCCGTCGAGCAGTCAGAGGCGGGAACACCTTTGGCGCGGAATGTGGCGTCTAGATCGCTGCGGTGCGGGCCGATCAGGGTGCGGCCAGCGGACATATCGCGCTGACGGTTGGCGGCGAATTGGTCGCGAAGGGCTGTTTCGTCCTCGGCCAAGTCCTCTGCATGGGTCAGTGCCAAATCCGCGATGGGAAAGGCGGTTTCGGCGGCGTCTTGGGCATCCTGAAGCTCTGAAATGGCACGGTTGCGGTTCGCGGTGATCGCGATACCCGCCTGCGCCATTTGCGTCTCTAGAGCGGCATACCAATGGGCATCGCGCACCATGTCTTTGAGCAGACGATTGCGTTCGCGCATGGCCTTTTCGTAGGTCAGAACCGCCTCGGCGTGTGAGGGTTCAAAGCTCATAGTCATACGGTCGAGAAACCGACGACGCCCGTCTGCCCCTTCGATCCAAAGGCGATCCATAGACGGCACGAGCCAGAGGACGCGGGCAATGCGGCCCAGTGCGACTTGCGGCGCGGCTTTGCCGTCGATGCGAAGCTGACGGCCCTTGTCGGGTTCCATCCACGTTTCGACCTCGTGAAATTGGTGGAGCGAGGTGATTTCCGCGCTGATTTTCCAGCCGAGCGCCTCTTGCTTGCGGATCATATCCTCGGCTGCGGCGCGACGAAGTCCACGACCGGGGGAGAGAAGCGAGATGGCCTCTAGAATGTTGGTCTTGCCCGCGCCATTCGGTCCGTAGATCGCAACGGGGCGGCCATCAAATTCGGCCACGGCGCGTTTGTGCGACCGAAAATGGGAAAGCTTGAGCACATCAACAGAAAGGCCGCTCATGCGCGGCCCTCCCTCATTCCAGTCTGTCGGTGGCTGCTGACCAAGGTCAGACGCGCATCGGCATGACGACGTAGACGGCAGAGGTGTCGTTACCTTCGCGCATCAGGGTCGGGTCGCCAGACGAGTTGAACAGGAACACTGCGTTTTCGCGGTCCACTTGGGACGCGATTTCCAGCAAGTATTTGGCGTTAAAGCCGATTTCCAGACGTTCGTCGCCGTAAGCCACAGCCAGCTCTTCGGTCGCGGCACCGCTGTCAGGGGCGTTGACGGAGAGAACCAGACGGTCCTCGTCGAGCGAGAGTTTCACAGCACGGGAGCGTTCGGACGACACGGTCGCCACACGATCCACGGCTTTAGCGAAATCGCTCGCGTCGACTTCGAGCTTGCGGGTGTTCCCCTGCGGGATCACGCGGGTGTAGTCGGGGAAGGTGCCGTCGATGACCTTGGAGGTCAGGGTGATGTTCGGGGTCGCAAAGCGGACTTTGGTTTCCGAAACCGATACGGCGATCTGCATATCGTCGTCGTCGAGCAGCTTGCGAAGTTCGCCAACGGTTTTGCGCGGCACGATCACGCCCGGCATATCGCTTGCGCCATCAGGCAGAGCGGCGTCGATGCGGGCCAGACGGTGACCGTCGGTTGCAACGCAGCGCAGCGCGGGGCCGTCTTCGCCTGTGGCGACGTGCATGTAGACGCCGTTCAGGTAGTAACGGGTTTCTTCGGTCGAGATCGCGAATTTCGATTTATCGAACAGACGGCGCAGAACTGGTGCAGGTGCAGCAAAGTTCGTCGCGTAGTCGGACGACGCCATCACGGGGAAATCTTCTTTGGGCAGGGTCGCGAGGCTAAAGTTCGAACGACCTGCTTCGATGGTCAGGCGGCCTTTGACGCCGTCTTCGGTCAGGGTGACCAGCGCGCCATCGGGCAGCTTGCGAACGATTTCGTTCAAGGTGACGGCGGCGACCGTGGTGGCGCCAGCGCGTTCGACCATTGCGGATGCTTTATCAACGACTTCGATGTCGAGGTCGGTGGCACGGAACTGAACGCTATCGCCTTCGGCTTCGATTAAGACGTTGGCCAGAATTGGAATAGTGTTCCGGCGTTCAACAACCGATTGGGCTTGTGCGACTGCCTTGAGCAAAACCGCGCGTTCGATACTGAATTTCATGTCCCTCGCTCCGCTTCTCGGACCTGACAAGGCCGGGAGGTGAAAACTATACGTTTCCCCTCTCGGCTCAAGCTCTTTTTGTCACTGTTTAATACTGCGCGTGCAGCGTCAAGACGCGAGCGTGCGGCGAAGCAGTTCCAATTCATCGGAAAGTTGCGAATCTGCCGCGGAAAGTTCGTCGATGCGGCGCACACCGTGCATCACGGTCGTATGGTCGCGGCCACCGAATTTCCGACCGATTTCCGGCAAGGAACGGTTGGTCAGCTGTTTCGCAAGCCACATCGCAACCTGACGCGGGCGGGCATAGGCGCGCAGACGTTTCGGACCGATGAGGTCGGACAGGCGGATGTTAAAGTGCTCTGCGACCTTGCGCTGAATTTCGTCGATGGTCACGCGACGTTCGGACGATTTCAGAAGGTCAGCAAGGCAGTCTTGCGTCATTTCGAGGGTGATCGGCTTGCCGACCAGCGATGCCATCGCAAAGAGACGGTTCAGTGCACCTTCGAGAACGCGGACGTTCGTCGTGATCTTGTGCGCAAGGAATTCCAGCACGCCGTTGTCGATCTGAAGACCCGGGAATTGCTCTGCGTAGAGTTCCGCTTTGGTCTGAAGGATGCCAACGCGGAGTTCGTAATCGGTCGGGTGCAGGTCAACGACGAGGCCACACTGGAGACGCGATTTGATACGGTCCTCAAGGTCTTTGATTTCACCCGGCGCGCGGTCGGCAGAAATGATGATCTGTTTGCGGGATTCAACGAGCGCGTTGAAGGTGTGGAAGAACTCTTCTTGGGTCGAGTCCTTGCCCGCGATGAACTGAACGTCGTCGACCATGAGGACGTCAACCGAACGGAACATCTGTTTGAAGTCGATCATCTTGCGGTCTTTGAGTGCCGAGATGAAGCGATACATGAATTGCTCAGCCGAGAGATACACCACGTTCATTTCGGGCGAACGGCGGCGGATTTCATGGGCAACGGCGTGCATCAGGTGGGTTTTACCCAGACCAACGCCACCATAGAGGAACAGCGGGTTAAAGGTGACAGGGCCACCTTCGGCAACGCGACGGGCCGCAGCATGTGCCAGCTCGTTCGGTTTGCCGACAACGAAATTGTCGAACGTATAGCGCGGATCCAGCGTCGCATCGGGAATCGACGGATCGATGCTCGCTGGGGATTGGTGAACGGGTGCCGCTTCAACAGGCGCGGGACGAGCGCTGTTGGCAGCAGGGCGGACATCAAACGCGAGGCGTTCAACTTCGGCACCATTCCGATTCAGGTGATAGATGATTTGGTCAGCATAATTTTGCGTGACGTAGTTACCAAAGAACGAGGTCGGCGCGGTGAACTGTGCCACACCTTCGCTCACATTTACCAATTCAAGTGGCTCGATCCAGTTCGCAAAATTCCCAGCCCCCACGCTGTTTTTTAGCGTTTCTCGAATCGCGCCCCACATATTCGTCGTCATATCCCAATGCCTGTCCCAAACGTTTCTTGCGATAGGTTTCCCCCGACACATCAACTCCTCAAAAGACAAAGCACCATCGTTTGCCCGATCCCAAATTCGGGCAGCCAAGGTCAACTGCATCTCAGGTCTGGAACCGCAACACCACCAAACAGGTGGCACAAAACGAGCCCAATTTTGGGGCGGACGAAGATCACCCTGCCAGAGTGAAAACCGTCAGAACACGTAGCCGTACGAAATAGTACTGGCCTGACAATTGCAAAAATCATGGTGTCATTCAGAGCAGATCTGAACGCTACAATGACCTCACTTTCATCATGTTCCCCCAGGAACGATGTGAATCGCTAGGAGACACTAGCAACGTCATTCGGGCCGCTTCAACACAACATCGTTCTTGACTCGGACTTTGGCCAAAAAGAATCTGTTCGTTTACTGAAAGCCTTTAGAAAATTGGGGTCCGGTTGTATTGCGGCAACAAAAAACGCGCCCCTTGGGGCGCGCTTATTTTTCGATTTCTACCCTAAAGGATGGAATCAGGCGATCGATTTCACACGCGAAGCAAGGCGCGACATTTTGCGCGATGCGGTGTTCTTGTGGAAGATGCCTTTGGTGACGCCACGCATCAGTTCCGGCTGAGCAGCTTTCAGAGCTGCAGCAGCTGCGTCTTTGTCGCCCGAAGCGATTGCTTCTTCGACTTTACGCAGGAAGGTGCGGATGCGCGAACGGCGCATTTTGTTGATGTCAGCGCGAACAACGTTCTGACGAGCGCGTTTTTTGGACTGCGGCGTGTTTGCCATGTGCGGTTCCCCTCTCTCGGGCTTATTTGAATATCGTTAATGCAACGGAGCCCGACCGGGTTTCTGAACCGGCTGATTCTGGCCAGAGCGGGCCTCACACGCATGTATCGGGCGGCGTTTAAGGCCCGCCGCCCAAAAAGGCAAGTGTTTTAGCGGTCGCGGAACTGCGGTTCGCGCTTTTCGAGGAAGGCAGCCATGCCTTCTTTTTGATCTTCGGTCGCAAAGAGCGAGTAGAACACCGCGCGTTCGTAAGCGACGCCCTCAGAGAGCGAGGTCTCGAACGCCTTGTTCACGCAGTCTTTGGCGGCAGCGGCGGCGATCAGCGATTTCTCTGCGATCTTACCAGCGGCGGCCAGTGCTTCTTCTTTCAGCTTTTTCGCTGGAACGACGCGGGACACGAGGCCCGAACGCTCTGCTTCTTCGGCATCCATAAAGCGGCCCGTCAGGTGCATATCCATCGATTTGGATTTGCCGACGTAGCGCGATAGGCGCTGTGTGCCGCCGATCCCAGCGATCACACCGAGGTTGATCTCGGGCTGGCCGAATTTGGCGTTGTCGCCTGCGATGATGAAATCGCACATCATTGCGAGTTCACAGCCACCGCCCAGCGCGTAGCCTGCAACGGCTGCGATGATCGGCTTCTTGGTGTTGTTGAAACGGTCGCTTTCGGTCGCAAAGAACTTTGCGCTGACCATATCAACGAAGGATTTTTCCGACATTTCGGAGATGTCAGCACCAGCGGCAAATGCCTTTTCAGAACCGGTGATGACGATACAGCGCACTTTTTCGTTTTCGTCTGCAGCTTCGAGTGCATCGCACAGTTCGCCCAGCAGCTTTGAATTCAGCGCGTTGAGAGCCTCGGGACGGTTCAGGGTGATCAGTGCGACGTATCCCTGAACGTCGACGATGATGGTCTCATATGCCATGTGAAGCCTCTGTTGTCGTTTTCACGAGGACCAGTGATTAACAAAGCTGTGACATCGATCAAGCTATCTTTGGCATTGCGGACAATAGAAAGTTGAGCGTCCCGACTGCACGAATCGATGGATGACGCTAGGGCATCCCTCTGTTTTGCAAGGGTTTCCTTCCTGATCGTAGACGCGAAACGTATGTTGAAAATATCCTAGTTCTCCATCGGCTTGGCGGTGGTCTTTGAGCGAAGAACCGCCTGCTTCAATCGCCTCAGAGAGGACTTCGCGGATGATCGGGACAAGCGATGCGATACGAGCGGCAGAAATTTGACCCGCTTTGCGCTTTGGGTTGATGCCTGCGCGATAAAGAACCTCGCAGACGTAGATATTCCCCAATCCAGCAACGATTCCCTGATCGAGGAGGGTCGTTTTGATGGGCGAATTCTTTCCTCTGAGTCGCTCGGTCAGGTAGTGTTCGTTGAAACTGTTGGAAAATGGCTCTGGTCCGATGTCCCGCAAGAGCCAATGGTCGTCGGCCTTAGCCGTCTCCATCAGGTCCATCGCGCCGAACCGACGGGCATCGTTAAAGGTCACGCGCGCACCGTTCGCCATGTCAAAGACCACGTGGTCATGTTTGGCAGGCACGGGGTGCGGGTGGTGGAATTCGCCGATGGTGACGCCAGAGACGGTCATGCGCCCCGACATCCCGAGGTGAATCAGCAGTGTTTCCCCGCTATCAAGGTCCGCGAGGATGTATTTGGACCGCCTGCGCAACGCGTTGATCCGCTTGCCTGTCAGACGATCCGCCATATTTTCGGGGAACGGCCAACGCAGGTCGGGACGGTTGACCGAGGCTTTCGCGATGATTTCGCCTTCCATCGCGGGTTGCAGGCCGCGGCGGACTGTCTCTACCTCTGGCAATTCGGGCATGGCGTGCTTCCTATCTGCGGGGGTCCAGTGTATGCCCCAATTGGCCCCTAAAGATGTGACGCAAGCACGAGGACGGCAAGTGCCATGACCGAGACACCACAAAACACCACCCACTTTGGTTTCGAAACCGTGCGGGAAGACGAAAAAGCAGGCCGCGTGCAGGGCGTGTTTACTTCGGTCGCGTCGAAATATGACATTATGAATGACGTGATGAGCGTCGGCATCCACCGCGTTTGGAAAGACGCGATGATGGATTGGCTGGCCCCGCGTCCGGGGCAAAAGCTATTGGACGTTGCAGGCGGCACGGGCGACATTTCGTTCCGTTTCTTGAAACGCGCGGGCAGCGGACATTCGACGGTGCTCGACCTCACGGAATCGATGCTGGTGGCTGGGCGTCAGCGGGCCGAGGCGGACGATATGGCCGATAGCCTCGATTGGGTTGTGGGCGACGCGATGAAGCTGCCGTTCCCTGACAATACGTTCGACGTTTACACGATCAGCTTTGGCATCCGTAACGTGACCCGCCCCCAAGAGGCGCTCAATGAGGCTTACCGCGTGCTGCGCCCAGGTGGTCGCCTGATGGTGCTGGAGTTCAGCCAGCTGCCGAACCCGATGATGCAGAAGGCCTACGACCTCTATTCGTTCAACGTCATTCCGCGCATGGGCCAGTTGATCGCGAATGATCGGGACAGCTACCAATACCTCGTCGAATCGATCCGCAAGTTCCCTGATCAGGACACGTTCCTGTCGATGGTGAAAAAGGCAGGGTTCGAGAACGCGAAGTATCGCAACCTGTCGCTGGGCATCGCGGCGCTGCATTCGGGGTGGAAAATCTGATGCGCGGTCCTCACAACATTTGGCGGCTTGTCCGCACGGGTGCCACGCTGGAACGCGCAGGCGCGATGAATGTCGTTCTAGACGCGTTTGAAGCGGG
>JAYPVO010000057.1:2863-11203 GCA_038134645.1 Paracoccaceae bacterium | reverse complement strand
GATCATATCTTGTTCTTCGCTCAGCCCAAAGTGCATGGCGTTCTCCCCTTGTCGCGTTGGATCAAGGATGCGAGAAGTTGCAAAAGCACATCATGCAGATTTAGGCCAATATCATGCAGATTTGGAAATCATCTGACACCACCCGCACGGTCGGCATTTTGCTGTTCGATGCGTTTTCCAATCACTGCCTCGCCAACGCGGTAGAGCCACTTCGCGCCGCCAACACCCTCGCCCGCAAACAGCTCTATCAATGGCAGTTTCTCAGCCTTCAGGGCGGCACGATCACCTCGTCCAGCGGGCTTCCTGTGCACACCGAACACACACTCCGGCATCACTCGGGCGGCGATTATCTGTTCATCATGCCGAGCTATGACTTTCAGAGCCACGCCACATTGGCGTGCAACCAAGCCCTCAGATCAGCTAGCACCCGTTTCAAAACACTGGTCGGCATGGATATGGGAAGCTGGCTGCTCGCCTCGGCGGGGCTCTTGGACGGACGTCGCGCGACGATCCACTGGGATGAAATCGACGCCTTTGCGGAACGGTTCCCCGATGTCACGGTCAGCGAAGATCGTATTGTGAAGGACGGGAACATCTTGTCCTGCGGCGGGGTGACGACCACGTTTGATCTGGTCCTCTCCCTGATCGAAGATCACCATGGGCCAATGCTTGGCTTAGAGGTCAGTTCGCTTTTTATGTATGGCGAAAAGGCGACGATGATCGGCACCCAACCGAGCACGACAAAGCCGCAGAAAATTCGTGCGGCAGCGGCGCTCATGCGGCGCAATATCGAAGCGCCTCTCACTATTCCCGACCTCGCAGAGCGGATCGGCTTGCCCGAAAAAGCCTTCACTGCGGCTTGCAAAACGGCCTATGGGTTTGGCCCCCGACGGCTCTATCAAGCGATCCGACTGAGAGAGGCCCGTCGACTGGCAACGCACTCCAGCATCTCCATCGCGGAAATTGCGGACCGTTGCGGATATCAGAATGCCAGCGCCATGACCCGCGCGTTTCGGGCCGAATTTGGATGCACGGTCAGTGATTTAAGGGCGCAGTCGTCTGGGTAATTCGGATCCGTCACTGTTTTCTATTCAGCCAAGTCCTAAATTGCAGATTTGACACTTAGCTTTAGTCACGCACTATGGCGATATTAGAATTTGCGTTCACAACGTGACCATCGATGCATGAAATAATCTCGAAACCAGATCATCACGAGATCGTCGTCATTGGCGGCGGTGTCGTGGGCATGAGCATCGCTTTTCGTCTGGCCAAAGAAGGGCGAGAGGTCGCGCTTATAGAGCCCAAGGAATTGGGCATGGGGGCGTCATACGGAAATGCTGGAACGATTGCAGATTATGCAACGATTCCAGTCGGTACACCAAACGTTCTGCGAAATCTGCCCAGCTTATTCTTTGACCGAAACAGCCCCCTATCCCTGCGATACAGCACATTGCCAAGCCTAATGCCTTGGTTGATCGAATTCTTCTATCAAAGCCTCCCCAAGCAAGCCGAGAACAACGCCCAGAGGATTGGTGCGCTCCTCAAGAACGCAAGCGATATGTGGCATGAGCTGAGCCTTGAACTGGGCGCATCTCATCACTTGCATCGGCGCGGATGCTTATACCTTTATGAGTCCAATAAGGCCTTTGCTGCTGCGAAATACGACGAAAGACTTCGGAGACAGAACGGCGTCGCAGTCGAGGTCATCACCGCAGATGAGGTCTTGCGCCACGAACCCAATTTGCAGCCCTTTGAGGGCGGCGCTCATTTCTTTCCCGACGCAACGAGCATCGACAACCCTGGGGAAGTTATGAGAATTTTTGCCAAAAATTTGGTGGAAAAAGGTGTTACGGTCTATCAGACCAGCGCCCGTTCGATCGATGACAGTGATGCTGCACAAATCAAGGTTGACTGCACAGACCGAATTCTCAAGGCCAATAAGGTGATCGTGGCAGCAGGGGCATTTTCGAAGCCTTTGGCACGTTCAGCGGGCGAGACTGTGCGCCTTGATACCGAGCGCGGGTATCATTTGGAGTTCGACATGGACACGCCGCCAGTGACGCGACCAGTATGCTCTGCCAAACGCGGATTTTACGCTTCGCCAATGGTCGGTCGATTACGCATTGCGGGAACTGTCGAATTGGGCGGACTTTCATTGCCGCAGTCTGAACACCGCCTCAAGATGCTAGAGCGCGGCGCACGTGAAATGTTCCCAGCCTTGGGGGAACCCAGTCGAACATGGTTCGGGTTTCGCCCATCCATGCCAGATTCTGTCCCCGTGATCCGTGCAGCAAAAAACAATAAAAATGTGATCATGGCATTTGGACATGGCCACATCGGCGTCACTCTCGCACCTACTACTGCCGAAATCGTAAGCAACTTGGTGAAAGCCAACTAAAAGTTGGCGCTGGATCGTCACCCATCAAGCATCAAAGATCTGGGAGCGTCAGACGCCCCCATCGTTGGGCGCAAAACTGGCCGAAGAAGACCGTCGCCAGCGCTTGAGATAGCCATAGCGATCATCATCCTCACGCAGGAGGAAACCCTCGGGCATGTAAGGATAGACTTCTTCGCCAGTGACCATGTCCCGGTCTTTTTCCCGCATCAACAAATGGTGGGGCATGAATTGGCCGGGGTGCTCAAGACCGGCTGCACCTGTGATGTCACCAAGGGCCTTCATTGTGTTGCGATGGAAGTTTGCAACGCGGTCGGCTTTGTCAGGAACGACAAGTGCACGTTGACGCAGAGGGTCTTGTGTGGCGACACCTGTCGGACAGTGGTTCGTATGGCAGGCCTGTGCTTGAATGCAGCCGATCGAAAACATGAACCCGCGAGCCGAATTGCACCAGTCCGCACCCAGCGCGAGGGTGCGTGCAATATCGAACGACTGGATCAGCTTACCCGACGCACCAATGCGGATGCGATCCCGCAGCCCAACGCCCCTTAGGGTGTTGTGGGTAAAGGTCAGTCCTTCGACGAGAGGCATCCCCATATGGTTCGCGAATTCCAGTGGAGCCGCACCCGTGCCGCCTTCTTTGCCATCGACGACAATAAAATCAGGGGTGATCCCTGTTTCCAGCATCGCACGCACGATGCACATGAATTCTCGACGGTGACCGATACACAGCTTAAAGCCCACGGGTTTTCCGTTTGAGAGACCGCGCAACTGCTCAATGAACTCCATCATCTCAATAGGAGTCTGAAAAGCCGAATGCCCAGCTGGCGACATACAGTCCTGCCCCATCGGGATACCGCGCGCTTCGGCGATTTCTGGCGTGATCTTCGAGGCTGGCAGCATACCGCCCTGCCCTGGCTTCGCCCCTTGGCTCAGCTTAATTTCAACCATTTTGACCTGAGGGTCATTGGCAGTTTCAGCGAATTTCTCGGGGTCAAATTTACCATCAAGCGTCCGACACCCAAAGTAACCAGTGCCCACTTCAAAGATGAGATCGCCACCGCCTTCGCGGTGATACCGGCTAATGCCACCTTCGCCTGTATCATGCGCAAAGCCACCTGCTTTGGCGCCTTTATTCAGGGCAAGGATGGCATTTGCCGACAACGCGCCAAAGCTCATCGCCGAAATATTGTAGATCGAAGCGCTGTAAGGCTGACGGCAATCAGGGCCACCGATCAGCACTCGAAAATCAGAATTCGCGATTTTCTTGGGCTGAATGGAATGGGTCATCCATTGATAACCGCCATCATAAACACGTTTTTTGGTGCCGAAGGGACGCTTGTCCTCAACGTTCTTTGCACGTTGATAAACGATGGCCCGATCCTCCCGAGAAAACGGAACCTCGTCGTCATCTGACTCCAGAAGATACTGCCGAATTTCCGGTCGTATCATTTCAACGAAATAACGTATGTGGCCGAGAACTGGGTAGTTTCGCAGGACAGCATGTTTGGATTGCGTCAGGTCGCGGATACCAACAAGAACCAACCCGCCCGAAAAGGCCGCTAAGGCATAAGACCAAACACCAAAGCTTGGTATTGCGACAAAGAGAATGAAGGCGGCGATGATGGCCGCGAAGGTTGCATACCTTAACATTGCTAATCTCGGCCTCAGGCAGTTTCCTGCAGGAGCAGGCTATTCACCAATTCAACGACCCGCTCCGCATTGTTAGCTGCGCAAGTTAAGTCACTGTTCATTCGGTTATTTTCAAATCCAATCCGCGCCTTTGCACCCAAAGAGCGCGCCGCAACAAGACACTCTGTCTCTCTCTGCCCAAAAGCACAGACGGCCCAATCCACGTCTTTAATCAACGTTGTTAAGGTTCCGCCCAGCACGTCTAGGGCTTTCGGGTCAGACACTTGCCCGGGCGTGTAGCGTCCCAACACAATCAAGGCCTGCAATCGGCCTGCTGGAACGATCCCGTCGTTCTGCATTGCGACAAGTCGATGGATATCGTCCAAGTCGTAGAGGATGTGTTGCACATCCATCTTTGCCTCGTGGCAGTCGTGATAAAAGGCCCTTTGCGCATCCGTCTCAGAATCTGCCATCATCTCACGCAGAGCAACGGAAACCGCCTTTGGCTGCACATCTTTGACAAGTTTACGTTGCTGGGCAGGACTATACAGCCCGACAGCTTCTGTGGTGATCTGAGTATAAAAACCGGGCAGAGCGCGATCTAATTCAGCCATCAGTTCGAGGTAAAGACCAGCATCAAGGATGTGCTGCTGCGAGCGGTCGCGCACATGGACATGAACCCCATCGGCCCCTGCGGCGGCGCAATCGACAGTACATTGCACGATCTCGGGGATGGTCACGGGCACGCCCGCGTGGTCTTTTTTGGTCAGTCGCGCACCATTGGGAGCGACCATGATCTTTGGCAGAGAGGTCATGGTTTAACCGCGACCTTGATTGCGCCCGATAGTTTTTCGACAAGTTCGTCGATCTGAGCGTCCTCGATTATGAAGGCTGGAGCCAACAACACGTGGTCCCCATTGATGCCGTCGATCGTGCCGCCCATCGGGTAACAAATCAAACCGGCCTCAAATGCTGCGGCTTTGATCTTTGCATGTATCTTTTTGGCTGGATCGAACGATGCCTTGGTTTCGCGGCTTGCGACCAGTTCTACACCGCGGAATAGACCACGCCCACGAATATCGCCCACATGGGGATGTTGACCGAGGCTTTCCTCCAGCGCCGCTTGAAGTTTTGCACCTTGCACGCGCACACGGGCGAGCAGGTCATTTTCCTCGATTTCGCTGAGCACAGCGTTGGCCGCAGCAGCCGCCATAGCATGACCCATGTAGGTATGGCCGTGTTGGAAAAACCCTGATCCCGCAGAGATAGCATCATAGATACGACCTTGGACCAGCAGCGCGCCAATTGGCTGATAACCCGCACCAAGACCCTTTGCGATCGTGATCATGTCGGGCGAAATTCCGTCCTCGAGGCAAGCGAACAAATGGCCTGTCCGCCCCATGCCGCACATCACTTCGTCGAGGATCAGCAAAATGCCATATTGGTCGCAAATCTCTCGGACACGTTTGAAATAGCCAGGCACGGCAGGCACGGCACCTGATGTTGCACCGACCACGGGTTCGGCAACAAAGGCCATCACGGTTTCGGCGCCAAGGCGGTTGATTTCGGACTCAAGCTCATTGGCAACGCGCAGACCATAGGCCTCGACCGTCTCATCCTCGGCGCGGCCACGGTATTCATAGCAGGGCGCGATATGCGAGGTTTCGACCAGAAGCGGCGCAAACTGGGCTCGGCGCCACTCGTTTCCACCTGCGGCCAGTGCGCCTAGCGTATTGCCGTGATAGCTCTGACGACGCGCAATAACGCGGTGCCGCTGAGGCTGACCGATCTCCATGAAATACTGTCGCGCAAGTTTCAGCGCGGCCTCTACCGCTTCGGAGCCACCCGAAACGAGATACACACGATCGATCCCCTCGGGCGCGGCAGCGACAAGTCGATCTGCAAGCTGTTCAGCTGGGTCCGAGGTGAAAAAGCCTGTATGAGCGAATGCCAACGTATCAAGCTGGCTATGCAATGCGGCGCGAACACGTTCGTTCGAATGTCCGAGGCACGACACAGCCGCCCCACCCGAGCCATCAAGATAGCGTTTGCCCGTTGCATCGATGAGGTAGCAGCCATCTCCAGCAACGGCAGATGGCAAAGTGCCTTTGGTCGAGCGTCCAAAGATGTGGCTCATAGGGTCAGTTCCTTACGACGTAAACGGATTGCTTAGCGTGGCGCACAACCCGTGCGGCATTCGGCCCAAGCAGATAGTCAGAGAGTTCGGGGCGGTGGGCTCCCATCACGATGGAATCTACAGACAAACGATCAGCCGCACGTAGGATCATGTCGTAGACAGAGCCGTGCACGACATGTGGGTGCAAATCGATGCCATCAGGAACCGATGTCTGAACCCACTCCTGCAGCTTTTGCCCAGCCACACGAAGCAGGTCTTTTTCATAACCATCACGAAAGAACCCCGAGATTTGAGAATAGCCAAATTCGGGAACCACGGTGAGCACATGAAGCGTACCACCCTCATCCAGAAGACGTAGCGCCTCGGCTAGGGGGCGACTAGCCGCCTCCAGATTGTTCAAATCGACCGGAAGAAGGATCGTGTTAGCCATTGTCATTCCTCCTCAAAAGGCGGGTTTGGTCTGGCGGCGGCGCTGCAGCATCACGACAACGCCCAACAATGCCAGAGCGGGTATCCAAAACAGCTGCTTGGGCAGACGGTCTGCGGGATGCAGCAGGCTGACCACTTCAACGCGCGGATCGGAGTAGAAATCGAACCCTTGCAGTTTCGTCTGGTAATCGGTGCCGAACATTGGTTCGTCCATGAACAGACGGTCGCCTTCGGGCAGAAGGAACAGACCCGCAGCATCCGCGCGACCCGTCTGCGGGTCGGCATCGGTCACGGTATGGACCAGCGTCAGCGTGGACGGGCTGCCATCGACAAAGGCGGGGCCAGCCACGACAAAGCGGATCGTGTCACCGACAGAGGCTTCGTCAAAGGCTTCGGCCAGACGGGTTGGTTCCAGTTCCTCGAAACGGGGCTGGATGCGGTCCAGCCAGAAGCCCGGAATGAACAGGGTAAAGGCCACCAGCAATAGCGCGGCACTTTCCCATTTGCGCGAAGCGGCAAGGAAATAGCCCTGCGTTGCGGCTGCGAACAGAAGCATCGCGATGGTGGCGACAAAGAACACCAGAACCGCATGCAGGATGCCGGCCGTGGTTCCCAGATCGACGCCATAAAGGATCAGCGTCGGGTTGTAGATGAACAGGAACGGCAGGGCGACGGTGCGCATCGAATAGAAGAACGCGGTAAAGCCGGTCTTAATCGGATCGCCACCCGACACAGCTGCCGCGGCAAAGCTGGCTAGGCCCACAGGTGGCGTCACGTCGGCCATGATGCCGAAGTAGAACACGAACAGGTGGGCTGCGACCAAGGGCACGATCAGCCCTTCCTGTGCGCCCAGTTGCACGACCACGCCCGCCATCAGCGACGACACAACGATGTAGTTTGCGGTGGTCGGCAGGCCCATGCCAAGGATCAGAGAGAACAGACCCACCAACAACAGCATGATGAACAGATGCCCGCCGGACAGCAGCTCGACCAGACCGGCAAGCTCGGTACCGATGGGGGTCTTGGTCACAGTGGCAACAATGATGCCCGCCGCAGCAGTCGCAACGCCGATACCGATCATGTTGCGTGCGCCGGTGATCATCCCGTCAATCAGGTCCGATCCGCCCGCGCGGAAGGCAGCAGCAATGTCTTCGTTACGGAACAGCGCCTTGAGCGGGCGTTGGGTGATGATGATCGCCAGCATCACCGCGACAGCATAGAACGCCGATTTGGCGGGGGACTGCATTTCCACCATCAGGAACCAGACCAGAACAAGGATCGGCAGCAGGTAGTGCAGGCCGGTCGGGAAGACTTCCTTCACCGTCGGCAGGTGGAATTTACCCGAGTTCGGATCATCCAGCGCCAAATCCGGATGACTTGCGGCGGTGCGCACCATCAGCACATAGGCCACGATGATCGCTGCCAGGATCACCCATTCGGAGATCATCGGCGCAGCGCCACGCAGCGCACCGATGGCCCAGACCAGCGCGGTAAAGGCGATGGCGGTCGCGACAAAGCCGATGCCGATTTTCAGGAACATCTTGCCAAGGTTCGCAGCCGGTCCCAGCGCGGGCATGTCCCGCTTGAGCGCCTCGAGGTGCACGATGTAGACCAGCGCGATGTAAGAGATCACCGCCGGAATAAAGGCGTGCTTGATGACCTCGACATAGGAAATGCCGACGAATTCGACCATCAGGAAGGCGGCCGCGCCCATCACAGGTGGCATGATCTGGCCGTTGACCGAGGA
>JAYPVO010000057.1:0-2763 GCA_038134645.1 Paracoccaceae bacterium | reverse complement strand
CCATCACAGGTGGCATGATCTGGCCGTTGACCGAGGACGCAACCTCGACCGCGCCGGCCTTTTCAGAGCTGAAGCCGACCTTTTTCATAAGCGGGATGGTAAAAGTGCCGGTGGTCACAACGTTCGCGATCGACGATCCGGAAATCAAGCCAGTCATGGCCGATCCGACCACCGCCGCTTTGGCCGGTCCGCCGCGCAGGGCTCCCAGACCCGCAAAGGCAAGCTGGATGAAATAGTTGCCCGCGCCCGCCTTGTCGAGGATCGCGCCGAACAGCACGAACAGGAACACAAACGCGGTCGAGACGCCCAGCGGAATGCCGAAAACACCACTGGTATCAAGCCATTGCGCGTTGATGATCGCGTTGAACGACAGGCCCGAGTGTTCGATGATATCGGGGATCAGCCAACCTTGACCCATGTAGGCATAGGCAAGGAATACCGCACCGACCACGGTCAGGGCCGGTCCCAGCGCGCGGCGCGATGCCTCGAGCAGCAGAAGGATGCCGACAGATCCAATCACGATCTGAGTAGTGGTCGGCAAGCCCGAACGGGCGGTCATCGCTAGTTCGCGCGAAAACAGAAAAATGTAAAAGGCAGAGCCAGCGCCAAGGATCGCGAGCACCCAGTCGTGCAGCGGCACGCGGTCACGGGGCGACGATTTCAGAGCGGGATAGGCAAGGAATGCGAGAAGCACCGCGAACCCCAAATGGACAGGACGGGTCTGCGAGGAGTTCAGCACAGGAAGCCACGCGCCAAACCACAATTGCGGCTGGGCGATCCACAGTTGGAACAGCGACCATGATAAAGCAACAGCCGAGATGAACAGAGCCACCTTGCGGTTCGTCGGATTTCGTCCGCCAGTGTCTGTGCTGGCCACCAAATCCTGAAGCTCATCATCGCTAAAGGTTCTGTTCTGTTTGGTTTCGTCCGTCATCGTCTTGCCCCCGCCGATAAAAAAGGGCCGCCGCGATGAACGGCGGCCCTCGTTTGTGTGAGTGGTATTTTTGTTATTATTCGATCAGGCCAGCTTCGCGGAAATAACGCTCTGCACCCGGATGCAGCGGTGCGGACAGACCGTCATTTGCCATCTGCTTCGGGTCGAGGTTTGCAAAGGCGGGGTGCAGGCCACGGAAACCGTCGATGTCTTCAAAGACAGCTTTGACCAGCTGGTAGACGGTCTCTTCCGAAACAGCAGCCGAGGTTACGAGGGTCGCACCCACACCAAAGGTCGCGGTGTCGGCGTCATTGCCACGATACATGCCACCCGGAATGGTCGCGGTGCGGTAGTAGGGGTTTGCTGCAACCAGACCGTCGATTGCTTCGCCAGTGACGTTCACCAGAACAGCGTCACAAGCGGTGGTGGCTTCCTGAATGGAGCCCGACGGGTGACCAACGGTGTAAACCATCGCATCGATGTTGTTATCGCACAGTGCCTGCGACTGTTCTGCAGCCTGCAGTTCGGACGCGAGTGCGAAGCTGTCCATGGTCCAGCCCATTGCGTTCATCACGACTTCCATCGTGTCGCGCTGACCCGAACCCGGGTTACCTACGTTGACGCGCTTGCCCTGAAGGTCTTCGAAGTTGGCGATGCCAGCGTCGGCACGCGCAACAACGGTGAAGGGCTCTGGGTGGATCGAAAAGACCGAACGCAGATCAGGGTTCGGGCCTGCATCAGCCAGTGAGCCTTCGCCGTGGACGGCTTTGTACTGAACGTCGGACTGCGCGACGCCGAATTCAAGCTCGCCCGAACGCACTGCGTTGACGTTGTAGACGGAACCGCCAGTCGATTCCACAGCACAACGGATGCCGTGCTCGGAACGGGTCTTTGCCATCATACGGCAGATCGCGCCGCCGGTCGGGTAGTAAACGCCGGTCACACCGCCGGTGCCGATCGATACGAATTCTTCAGCCATCGAAGGTGCTGCGGCGACAGCCATTGCAGCTGCGAGTGCGAAACTAGTGATTTTCATAGATGTCTCCCTGTCATCTGGGCTTCCCGTTATGAGCAGCCCTCAATCAATCGGTTGTATATTATTCAAACAAAAATAATTCAAATGTATTATTTCTAGAATTGAAATTTTATGATACGACTGTACGAGCCGCCGAGAGCAAGGGCCTAATGTATGGAAAATAAAGAGCAAATCCGACGCAGCCTTATGGATGTAGTCGAAACGGGCACGCCTACTTTGTCAGCCTTTGCGGCATGGCTTCTGGATCATCTAAACGATGTCGCCTTCCATTCGATTCGAGGTTTAGCAACGCTGGCAGAGGTTAATCCGAACACTGTCACGCGCCTTGCCCGTGAGTTGGGATTTGATGGTTACGATGCAATGCGTCAGCAACTTCAGCAGTCATTACAAACCCCGACAGGAAGCTATGGCGACCGCGCTGCGGCACTGCGCAACAGGACGGGCTCCGACATCTGGCAGGAAACCTTGACCACAAGCTGGAGCAACGTTGAGACCCTTTTTACGCCAGAATCCCTTGGCGTGCTGGAGCGTTGCGTAGATCCGCTTCTTGGTGCGCGACGGGTCTATTCCTTAGGCGTGCGCAGTTGTTTTGGCGTAGCCCATTACTTTAGCTACGTCGGCGGTATGGTCTTTGACAATTTCGTTCAGGTTCCCAGCATGCCGGGTGCGCTTCTTGATCAAGTTTCGAGCGCAAATGAACAGGATATCGTCGTCGCAATCACATACGAGCATTACTCTGCCGAAGTGGTCCGCGCCTGTCAGGTCGCGCAAGAAGCTGGTGCACGAGTGATCG
>JAYPVO010000056.1:0-11388 GCA_038134645.1 Paracoccaceae bacterium | reverse complement strand
ATGAATTCCTCGAGGCTGTAAAGCTCGAGATGTATCAGGACCAAGTGTTCTGCTTCACGCCCAAGGGTGACGTGTTCAAACTGCCGCGCGGCGGCACGCCTATCGACTTTGCCTACGCTATTCATACACGCATTGGTGCTGCCTGCGTCGGCGCTAAAGTAGATGGTTTGCGCGTGCCGTTGTGGACACGTCTGAAAAACGGACAATCGGTCGAAATCATCACCGCTGAGGGTCAAAAACCCGAAGCAACTTGGATTGATATCGCCGTCACGGGGCGGGCAAAAACCGCGATCCGCCGTGCGCTGCGCGAAGAGGATCGCGAACGCTATATTAAGCTTGGTCAGGAATTGGCCCGCGTTGCCTTTGAAAACGTGGGTAAAAAAGCCACGGATAAGGCGCTGCGCACAGCCGCGAAAACGTTGGCGCTCGAGAGCGTAGATGAGATGCTCGCGCGGTTGGGAAGTGCAGAGGTCACCTCTCGCGAAGTTGTGCGGGCGATTTATCCCGACCTTGCTGAACGCAAAGGTGACGAGATCGAACGCGCGAAGGCGGTTGTCGGTCTAACTGGGGATCAGTCTTATACCCGTGCGCAGTGCTGCCAGCCCGTTCCGGGTGAAAGGATTGTCGGGATCGCCTATCGCGGTCAGGGTGTTGTCGTGCACACCATCGACTGTCCGTCGCTTGCTGATTTTGAGGACACGACAGAACGTTGGGTTGATCTGCATTGGCAGGACGGACGTCACGAGCCGAAACATACTGTCACGCTCGATCTGACGATCAGCAATGACGCGGGTGTTCTGGGCCGAATTTGCACGATCATCGGCGAACAAGCCGCCAACATTTCGGACCTCAACTTCATCGATCGCAAGCCCGACTTCTATCGCTTGTTTGTTGATGTGGACCTGCGGGATATTGAACATCTGCATCGCGTCATGACGGCGTTAGAGGCAGAAAGTAACGTATCTTCAATTTCACGACTTCGGGACCCCTCGCGTAACCGCAAGCTGGCGGGGGATCGGAAGTAGTGTTTAAGCGGCGCGATAGAAAACCACTTTGGCAATCTTTGTGGCATTTGGTTTGGCCAAAAGGTGGCTGGGTTCGCGCGTTTGAATATGTAAAGCACCGCTTACGTCGTTTGCCTGACACCCCAGAAAAAATTGCGCGCGGCATCAGTGCGGGCGTCTTCACCAGCTTCACTCCGTTTTTCGGAATGCACTTTATTATGGCGTGGTTGTTTGCGAGGACTCTCAGAGGCAACGTTCCTGCAGCATTGCTCGGCACGTTTTTCGGGAACCCGCTGACTTATGTCCCTATTGCTGTCTCGTCGTTGACGATGGGCCATTTCCTGCTTGGCACACGACCTGACCGCACGGTTCATGTCACGTTGATGGGGAAATTCAGTGGCGCGGGAAGCGACCTTTGGCACAACTTCCTTGCGATGTTCACGGATGCCAAAGCGGATTGGCACGCTCTTTCGATTTTCTTTGAAGATGTGTTCCTGCCATTTGCAGTCGGGTCCATTATCCCAGGACTGTTGACTGCCGTTGTGATGTACTATGTCACACTTCCCGTCATTCGAGTGTATCAGAACAGCCGTCGAAAGCGTCTGAAATCTCGTCTCAAGCAATTGAACAAATTAAGCTAAAAATCGCACTGACGGCGGATGGAATTGTCGTTAGGGTTCGGCCCAACGGTTGGAGTCATGGAGATCCCGATGAGCAAAGGTAAACTGCGCCTTGGCGTAAACATCGATCACGTCGCAACGGTGCGAAACGCTCGTGGGAGTGCGTATCCCGATCCCGTTCGTGCCGCGCGTCTGGCCGAAGAGGCCGGTGCCGATGGAATTACGGCACACTTGCGTGAAGATCGTCGCCATATTTCGGATGCTGATATCGAAGGACTGATGGCCGCGCTGACAAAGCCGCTGAACTTTGAAATGGCCGCGACCGAAGAAATGCAGCGCATCGCTCTGCGTCATAAGCCGCATGCGGTCTGTATCGTCCCTGAAAAACGTGAAGAGCGCACGACCGAAGGTGGTCTTGAGGTTGCCCGTGAGGAAAACCGCCTCGCTCATTTCATCGCGCCTTTGCGTGAAGCTGGATCGCGTGTGTCGATCTTTATCGCGGCTGACCAACGTCAGATTGAGGCCGCGCATCGTATCGGCGCCGAGGTCATTGAGCTGCACACAGGCGCGTATTGTGACTATCACGCGGAGGGTAAATTCGCGCAGCGCGACGACGAACTGAAACGCCTGACGGATATGGCCGCGTTTGCGGATGGCCTCGGGCTCGAAGTGCATGCAGGTCATGGTTTGACCTATGAAACGGTGCAGCCAGTTGCCGCACTTCCGCAGATCATGGAGCTGAACATTGGTCACTTCTTGATTGGTGAAGCAATTTTCCTTGGGTTGGCGGATGCGATCGGCGAGATGCGCCGCCTGATGGACGAGGCGCGCGCTTGATCCTCGGTATCGGCACTGATCTTGCGAACATAGAGCGTATCGCAAACACCCTTGAACGGTTTGGTGACCGTTTTCGGAACCGTGTTTTTACGCCCGAAGAGCAGAACAGGGCCGAACGCCGCGCTGACACCGCTGGAACTTATGCAAAGCGCTGGGCTGCCAAAGAGGCTTGTTCAAAGGCGCTGGGCACTGGGCTTCGGATGGGGATTTCGTGGCGGGATATGTCCGTGTCCAATCTCGGAACTGGGCAACCTATTATGCGCGTCACGGGTTGGGCGGCAGAGCGGCTTCAGGCGATGACGCCACAGGGTCACGAAGCCGTCATTCATGTCACTCTCACTGATGATCACCCTTGGGCGCAGGCCTTTGTTGTGATCGAAGCTCGCCCGATCAGCGGGTTGACTCATCCCACGCACGGCAGCATGTAACCTCAACGAATTTGCAGGAGCAGACTATGTCCGAAGAAAGCAGCCTCTGGGCGGGCATCAAAGAGACGGTAAAGACCGTTGTTTATGCCCTTTTGATCGCAGGCGCATTCCGTACCATTCTGTTCCAGCCGTTCTGGATCCCGTCGGGTTCGATGAAAGACACGCTGTTGATTGGCGACTTCTTGTTCGTGAACAAAATGGCCTACGGTTACTCCTATGCGTCGTGCCCTGCCGTTAAAGTGCCGAGCCTCGGTATCGACCTCGGTCCTGATGATTTCTGCGGCGCATTCATGGGTGCTGATGATCGTTTGTTCGGCAGTGAGCCTGAACGTGGTGATGTCGTCGTATTCCGCCATCGCGGTAAGGGCGAAGATTACATTAAGCGCTTGATTGGTATGCCTGGAGATCGCATCCAAGTGATCGACGGCCACCTCCAGATTAACGGTGAACCTGTCGGTCTAGAGCCCGCTGGTCAGTTTATCGAAGTTGCGGGTCCGCAGGGTCCGCAGCAGCTACGTCCGCAGTGTATGGACGTGCAAGGGACCGACTGTATCAAGGATATGTTTGTTGAGACTCTCCCGAACGGCGTGTCGCACCACATCCTAAACGTTCGTGATGGTAACCGTGTGTCGGCAGCCGTCGATACCGACAACACCGAAATCTATGTCGTGCCTGAGGATCACTACTTCTTCATGGGCGATAACCGCGACAACTCTATCGACAGCCGCGTTGCATGGGACCCTGTGCGTGGGTCTGGCGTGGGCTTTGTGCGTCGCGAAGATATCGTCGGTCGTGCGGATCGGGTTATCTTCTCGTCTGCTGGGCGGTCGATCTTGGCGTTTTGGACATGGCGCAGCGATCGGTTCTTTAAAGCAATCGAATAGGACCGATGCGGCAATCCTATAATCCAATACGTGTTTACCTAGACGGTTATGATTGGACCGGGCGCACTTCGCGCCCGCGTCTGTTTGTGGTCTATGCGGTGTGGGCTTTGGTGGCCGCGCCGTTGCTTTTGCTCGACCTTTTTGGCGCAGGCGCACGCCTCGTCGAAGTCACCACATGGGTTGCGTTGTCGATGCTGGTCGTTCCTGTCCTTGGGCATACGGTCCGTCGATTGAATGAGATGCGCTGGCCATTCTGGATCATCGGGTTTCTATTTGTTCCCTACCTCAGCACCGTCGTGATCCTGATCGTCCTTCTTAAAGGGCAGGGGCAAAGGCGACTTTACGAAATGACCCCATTGCGGATGGCGGCATTCGTTCTCGCATTCATTTGCGCGGCGGTGGCGTTTACTCGTATCGCATGGAGCCCATACTTAATCGTCTCTGGATCAATGAAGCCTTCGTTTTATGTTGGCGATGTCATCGCGGTGAACCGCCTTTCCCGTCACCCAGATCGAGGTGACGTAATCGCGTTTCGTCCAGACGGCTCTACTGAAGTGTTCCTTGATCGGGTGATCGGCCTACCTGGTGATGAGGTGCAGATGGTGGATGGCCAAGTCGTTGTGAACGGCGTTGCCTTACCTCAAGAACCGCAGGAGCCGTTTATTGAGGCTATGGTGTCTCAGGGTCCATTGGGTCAATTGCCACGCTGTGCAAATGGTGCGGTTGGGCAGGGCGCTGCGTGCCTAAAAAACCGATTTACTGAAACAACACCCGAAGGGCGAACCTACGAGGTACTGGACATTCTCCCCGCTGGCCCACTAGACGCAACCGAAGTCTATCGCGTGCCTGCGGGCCGCTACTTTGTTTTGGGTGACAATCGCGACAACTCCGCGGATAGCAGGATCGCTGTTTTGGCGGGCGGTGTTGGTATGGTCAGCCAAGGCTCTGTTGTTGGGCGGGCAGTTCGGATACTCTACTCCTTCGAGGGGCAGAGCCCCGCCCTAATTTGGAATTGGCGCGTCTGGCGCTTTTTGAAAGCTGTACGATGAAGTTGTCTGGTGAATTGGAGTCCTTCAGCGCTCGACTGGGACACCGGTTTTCGCGTCCCGAACTATTGGTTCGGGCGGTGACGCATCCGTCGATGTCGTCGCCTCATCGCGATAATAACCAGCGCTTGGAATTCCTAGGCGACCGCGTTCTGGGTCTCGTTATGTCTGAGGCGCTATTCCTTGCGGATAAGACAGCCTCCGAGGGCGTTCTTGCTCCTCGTTTTAACGCTCTGGTCCGAAAAGAGACCTGCGCTGACGTGGCGCGTGAATTGGATATCGGTGCTGTTTTGAAACTCGGCCGCTCGGAACAAAAGTCCGGCGGTCGTCGCAAACAGGCTCTTTTGGGCGACGCGATGGAAGCTGTGATTGCAGCGATCTACCTAGATGCGGGTTTTGATGCGGCGCGGGATACAATCCTGCGACTTTGGGGTGAGCGTATCAACTCCGTTGAAGAGGACGCACGCGATGCAAAGACTGCATTGCAGGAATGGGCACAAGGCCGTGGTCAGACCCCTCCGAAATATGTAGAGGTGGGTCGCGACGGACCCGATCACCAGCCGATCTTTACCATCGAAGTCCAATTGGAAAGCGGCGAAACAGAGCGATCAACCGCCGGCTCGAAACGACAGGCCGAACAGGCCGCAGCGAAGTCGCTGCTTGCAAAGGTATCATCATGACCGAAACTCAGACCCGCGCAGGTTTTGTCGCACTCATTGGCGAACCGAACGCCGGAAAATCTACGCTCTTGAACTGGATGGTCGGTGCGAAGGTGTCGATCGTGACACACAAGGTTCAAACCACACGCGCCCGTATCCGTGGTGTCGCGATGGAAGGCGATAACAAACAGATCGTCTTTGTCGATACACCGGGTCTCTTCCGTCCGCGTCGTCGGTTGGATCGTGCGATGGTCGCAGCTGCGTGGGGAGGTGCATCGGATGCGGACGTTGTGGTCCTTTTGATCGAGGCACATCGCGGGCTGACAGATGGTGTCAAAGCGATCCTTGAGGCTCTTGCCGAACGGGTTGGCAAAGCGAAAGTGGCTCTCGCCATCAACAAAATTGACCGCGTCAAAGCGGAAGACCTGTTGGAACTTTCGCAGAAAATGAACGAGGCATTCCCGTTCGAAGAAACCTTTATGATCTCGGCAGAGCGGGGCCACGGCTGTGCTGCGCTGAAGACATGGTTGTCGGATCAAGTGCCTGCTGGGCCGTTGCTGTATCCCGAAGATCAGATCGCTGACCTGCCGCTCCGCATGATTGCGGCAGAGATCACCCGTGAAAAGCTAACCCTGCGTTTGCATCAAGAACTGCCCTATCAGCTGACC
The DNA here is from genome assembly GCA_038134645.1 of Paracoccaceae bacterium. Taxonomy (GTDB): domain Bacteria; phylum Pseudomonadota; class Alphaproteobacteria; order Rhodobacterales; family Rhodobacteraceae; genus Marivivens. The sequence continues at coordinate 5,242 of JAYPVO010000056.1, read as the reverse complement.
GTCGAGACCGAACACTGGCAGGAACGCCCTGATGGTACGGCGCGCATCGATCAGGTGGTCTATGTGTCCCGTGACGGACATAAGGGCATTATTCTGGGCAAGGGAGGCGAGACTGCCAAAGCTGTGTCCAAAGCTTCTCGCGAAGAGCTGCAAGAATTCTTGGGTCGTAAAGTGCACCTGTTCCTTCAGGTGAAAGTGCGCCCCAACTGGCTCGAAGAGAAAGATCGTTACACCGAAATGGGTCTCGACTTTAAGGACGGTAACGCGTGAGGCTGGCCAGCGGCGTTTGGGTTTCGGCCTATTTAACGCGGCTAAGGCTGGCTGATATTCCAGCGTTTGTGGTGGCGCGTGGTGATGAAACCGCGGGCGCCGTGCTGGTTAAGCTCAATACACTTGATGGCAACGCGAAAGCCTTTCAACGGTCATTCGATATGCTGACCGGCGAGCGGACGTGGATGGTCTTGGCCGAAGGGGCTGAGCAAGACGTGGATGTTTCGGTCGCGAAACAGCGTAGCTTTGACAGTGATCTGTGGGTGATTGAGGTCGAGGATCGTCAGGGGCGCTCTCTGTTGGACGAGGACGGTCTGAGCTAATGTTCAATCTTTAAGTGACAGGGTCCGCTCGCGCAGCCACGCCATAAATGCACGCGGGTCTTTACTGCGCTCGGCAGCATCCTCGGCAGAGACGGGCTCTCCGATGATCGGTTTTTGTGGTTTATCAAAGGCATGAGCCACTTCGTGCAAAAGCAAGCTTTGACGAAGCGTGGGCGAGATGCAGTTCGCAATCTGATAGGCCCGCGAGTTTGACCCTGGGAAATAACAAGGCACGACCGTTGCGCCCGATGTGCGGATCATCTTTGCGGTAAAGACGTTCCATTCCGCTTCAATCGCAGGCCCGAACGGTTTTTCGGCTGCCGCGACGACGCCCGACGGGAACAGTGCGATCAGGCCGCCCTTGGCCAGATGCTCCATCGCGATTTTGCGCATCTCGATCATCTTACGCTGCGCGTCTTCTTCGTGCGGGAAGGGCACAGGGATCATGTAGCTTGCTGCGCTTTCATCAATGCCTGTCAAAAGCGAGCGAGTGAGGATGCGGTAATCATCACGGCGGCGGCCTATCAAATCAGCGAGGATCATCCCATCAACCAGCCCGTGCGGATGGTTCGCGACAAAGACCACAGGGCCTTCGGCTGGAATTCTGTCGATTTGATCCTGAGGGGTTCGGAGGTCAATCCCCATGGCCTTCATGGTTGCTGGCCAGAACGCTTGACCCGTTGGAGCGCCGAGGCGCTCGAATTTTTTAACGCGCTGGATGATCGTGAGTTTGCCAGTCAGCCATTCGACGGCGCGGATAAAGTTCCGCTTAAAGCTGCTGTCGAATGTGTTGGAGTAAGTCAGACTGCGGCGGTCATAAAACTTTTGTCCATCCTGAGCACTGGATGCATCCGCTGTTTGGTTCGGCGTTGCGTCTGACAAAGTTCACGTCCTCGAATTGAGTGTCTGACCGAGATCAGTTGCCTTCGCCGAACATGTCAGCAACCAGCGCTTCAATCGCATCGGCAAGTGCCAATTCCGCCGGCCCGTCGGTTTGGACCTCGATGAAACTACCCTTGGATGCCGCCAACATCAAAAGTCCCATAATGCTGTCGCCAGAAGCGCTCATGCCGTCTTTGGAAACGGTCGCGGTAGCGTCAAAATCTTCGACCACTTCGGCCAATTTCGCGGATGCGCGGGCATGAAGCCCTTTGATGTTCACAATCTGGAGACGGCGGGAAACGGTCATAAATGTCAGTCACTCTGTACTTGATGGCAATCAATGTATTTGCGTCCAGCAGTCAACGCAGCTTCGACGGCGTCGGGGACGTCGCGCTGACGGCTTTTCGCGAGTTTGATCAGCATAGGAAGGTTCATACCGTAGAGGATACGGCGATTGCTTGGCCCGCAGGCCATCAACGAAAGGTTCGAAGGAGATCCGCCGAAAATATCAGTGACGATCACGACGCCATCACCTGTATCAACAGCGTCGGCAGCATCACAGATTTCCGCTTGTTTCGCACTGCGATCGTCTTCGGGACGGGTCGCAATAGCTACGACGCCTGCTTGATGGCCCACTACGTGTTCCATCGCCGCGAGGTATTCACCCGCAAGGCCGCCATGAGCAACGATCACGATTCCGATCACGCGTTTTTAACCCCGATCTGCCGCCCCACCGTCTGTGTGGCGTTCCATTTCTCGGTGGCGTTTTGACACCTGCCATCCGTCTTCTGCAAGGGCTTTCGCAAGGAGTTCTGTCATTGCGACCGAACGGTGTTGCCCTCCGGTGCATCCGAACCCAACGGAGAGATGCGTTTTACCCTCTTCCTCAAAGGCTGGCAGCAAAAGAGCGGCCATAGCTTTGACGCTCGTAAAGAATGCGTCGAAACGTTCGTCTTTTGCAATATATTCCACGACAGCAGCATCTTGGCCGTTTAGTGCGCGAAGATCTGGATCCCAATGTGGGTTTCGTAGAAACCGACAATCGAGGACAATGTCCAACCCACGCGGCAATCCGCGCTTATACGAAAAACTCTGCACGGTAATCGCGAGAGGATGCCCCTCGGGTTTCTGAAACCAGCTTTGAACCTCTGCGCGAGAATCATGCGGTGACATATTCGTTGTGTCGATCAGGATGTCTGCGCGGCTTCGGATCGGAACCAAGAGCTCTTTCTCTTTGATAATGCCCTCAGTCGGCGCATTTTCGACTGACAAAGGGTGGCGTCTGCGGGTCTCGGAAAACCGCCGGATCAGAACGTCGTCTGAGCAATCCATGTAGACCACTTGGAGGTCAAAGCGTTCGTCTTGCCCCAATCGATCTATTACGCCGATAACAGCATTTACGGTGAAGTCACGATTCCGCACATCAAGCCCCAAGGCCAGTGGCCTATCGAGCGGCTTGCCATCTATCACGCGGTCGATGAGTGAGAGCGGCATGTTATCGATGACCTCGAACCCGATGTCTTCGAGCGCGCGAACAGCCGTCGTGCGACCAGCACCCGATGGGCCTGTCACAAGGATGATGCTCTGCTTCGCGTTCATATCATGTCTCGCTTAGTCGGTCCGCCCATGTTTGAGATACTGCAGGATCGCAAAAGGGAAGTGAATGGCGTTGGACTTGCGCAAAAGTGGTATATCCGCGTCATGAAGGCGTAGGCTATGCCATGCGGGCAGGCGCTCTGTCTCTTCCGTATCCAAATCCACGGCGAGCGCGATTTTTGCTGCGATATTCGGGGCCGCTAAGATGCCGATCCCTCTCGCTTCGATTTTGCCCGCGATCGTATCGGGGCAACGCGCGGTCAGGTCTGGATCGATGAGTGTCTGATCGTCTGCCACCAATTCGCACCCAAGGCCGAGAAGTTGCAGGGCTAAACTGGATTTACCCGCGCCTGATTTACCAAGGATGAGGACCGCGCGACCATTATGTGCGACGCAAGACGAATGGAGGCAAAGCGGGGCAGGCACGCGTTAAACCGGAAGACCAACCACGAACCGCGCCCCGAGCGGATCAGAGGTAATGTCTGCATCAGTAGGTCGGATGTTTTCAGCCCAGATAACACCACCATGCGCTTCTACGATTTGTTTTGAAATCGCGAGACCAAGGCCAGAGTTGTTGCCAAATTGACCTTCGGGGCGTTCGGAGTAGAAGCGTTTAAAGATCTTAGTCAGCGCACCGTCAGGGATGCCAGGGCCAGTATCTTCGACAACGACGAGAACGCGGTTTTCGCGTTTCCGCGCCCAAACACGGATCGCATCACCGTCTTCGCAGAACGAAATCGCGTTGGTGATCAGGTTCACAAAGACCTGTGCCAAGCGACCTTCCAGACCAGTAATCGTGATCGTCTCTTTGGGCAGGTCAGTGAGGTATTCGATACCCTTGTCACGGGCTTGCTCACCCAAGAACTCGTTCAAGTTGCCAAGCATTTTCAGAAGATCAAAGTCTTCCTCATCCTCTTTGACCAGTTCGGAATCCAGACGTGATGCATTTGAAATGTCACTCACGAGGCGATCTAGGCGGATCACGTCGTGTTCAATCACTTCGAGCAGTTTTTCACGTTGATCGTCGCGTTTGGCAACGCGCATCGTGCCGACCGCAGAGCGGAGCGAGGCGAGGGGGTTCTTGATCTCATGTGCTACGTCTGCGGCGAATTGTTCGTTTGCCTCAATGCGATCATAGAGGGCCGCGACCATGCCGCGCAGAGCGCCCGATAGACGGCCAATTTCGTCAGGGCGAGCGGTTAGGTCAGGGATGCGGACCCTGCCCGGCGACATTTTGCGTGCGTTGCGATCGCGACCTGCCTCTGCGGCGGCAGCAAGGTCGGAAAGAGGGTTCGCAATCGTTGACGCAAGGATGAGCGAAAGACCAATCGACACGAGAATACCGATCACGAACATCTGTAAGACTTGTTCACGTTCGCGGCGGACCAAGATGTCGAGTTCGCCAGCTGCGCCTTGCAAGACGACGACGCCCACAGGGGTTTCCCCCTGAAGGATCGGTGTGCTGACCCGAAATACCGTGCGACCTGCGCTATCGTATTCTGAATGCACGCTGGTGCCGTTGGCGAGAGTGTCAGCGACAGAGGATTGCGCGGCGACTTCAGGGTCAATGGCGACCTGTTCGGTGGACTTTGGGGAAATGAGGCTCGCTAGCCCTTCCCATGCGCCATTGAGGAAATCAGTGATGATCGTGCCGCCGCCTTGGGAGTTTAGGCCCGTCACGTCGGGACCTTGCGGGGCTGTTGCTGTCACGATCAAGGTTTCGGATGGATCGAAGATATAGACTTTGACCCCTCCACGCAGATCCAAACCCTGCAGCGTCGAAGTGGCATCGATGCCATCACCTGTCAGCAAGTTGACTGGTGCGGCATCCGGTAGCTGCGCCTCAAAGACATCAGCGATGAGTTCGGCCTCATTCACAAGGCCGCTGGCCCGTTGAAATGCGAGGTTATCGCGAGAAGGGTTCATCCAGAGCACGCCACTGACCAACACCATAATGGCCAGCAGGTTAAACGTGATGATCTTACGTGCGAGCGGAGAGCGGTTAAGTGTGATTACACCCCGCCGCCGCCGACGATCCACGATCTCGCGGTCGAGAGTTGTTTCTGGCGAAACATATTCATCCCCCAAATAGACATCCGTGTCCGCTGCAGCCTTGCGAACCGAGCGGAGATCACGAACGTCAATTTTGGGAGACGAGTTCATGTCTTATT
>JAYPVO010000055.1:0-11496 GCA_038134645.1 Paracoccaceae bacterium | reverse complement strand
AGGCTACAATGAGCGAAATGACCTTTGACCCAAAGATGATTGAAGCCTTGGTTTGTCCTCAAACGCAAACCCGTCTGGACTATGATGCGGCGCGTCAGGAACTTGTTTCGGTCGCTGCAAAATTGGCCTATCCGATCCGCAACGGTATTCCTGTGATGCTGGTTGATGAAGCCCGCGTGATTGACTGAGGCGTAAGGGGCTCTGCCCCTCTTGGCCTACGGCCAATTCACCCCGGGATATTTCAAGCACAAAGGCAGGGCGGGGTTGCTCTGACTAGGGGCTTGTGATTCTTTAGGCAAAACGAGCAGCCAGAAATTGAACTTATGACCGCAGCCACGCTTTTGCGCGACGTATTCGGATTCGACGGGTTTCGTCCGGGTCAGGAAGAGATCGTTGAGGCGGTGTCTTTGGGGCAAAACACGCTTGCCATTATGCCGACTGGTGGCGGGAAGTCGTTGTGTTTCCAGTTGCCTGCCTTGGTGCGCGACGGTGTGACAGTCGTTATTTCGCCATTGATTGCTTTGATGCGCGATCAGGTGCGAGGGTTGCGTGAAGCTGGGGTTGAGGCGGGTGCGCTGACCTCGGGCAATACCCAAGAAGAAACTGATGCCGTTTGGCAGGCGCTGGAAGAGGGGCGTCTTAAGCTCTTGTATATGGCGCCAGAGCGGTTAGCGGCGGGTGGCGTGCCGCAAATGTTGCGCCGCATTGGCGTAAACATGATTGCGGTCGATGAAGCGCATTGTGTCAGCCAGTGGGGCCATGATTTCCGGCCAGACTATTTGCGTATCGGCGAGTTGCGGCGGGCGTTGGACGTGCCACTCGCGGCCTTTACCGCGACGGCTGATGCAGAGACCCAAGCGGAAATCGTTGAAAAGCTGTTTGATGGCGTTCCCCCTGTTACGTTCCTGCGGGGATTTGATCGTCCGAATATCCACCTTGCCTTTGCCGTGAAGGATCAGCCGCGCCAGCAGATATTGTCGTTCGCGGCGGCGCGAAAAGGGCAGTCTGGAATTGTCTATTGCGGCACGCGGGCCAAAACAGAAACCATCGCGCAAGCGCTGCGAGAGGCGGGACATGCCGCCTGTCATTATCACGGCGGGATGGAGGCGGAGGACCGTCGGGTTGTTGAGGGGCGGTTCCAGCAAGAAGATGGGCTGATCGTGGTTGCGACGGTCGCCTTCGGTATGGGGATCGACAAACCAGACATTCGTTGGGTCGCACATGCAGACCTGCCGAAATCAATTGAGTCTTACTACCAAGAGATCGGTCGCGCTGGCCGCGACGGAGCACCCGCTGAGACGCTGACGCTCTTTGGCCCGGATGACATTCGTTACCGTCGTCAGCAAATCGATGAGGGCCTTGCGCCGCCTGAGAGGCGGATGGCTGATCATGCGCGCCTCAATGCGCTTTTGGGGCTATGCGAGGCGCTAGAATGTCGGCGCAAAACTCTGCTCGGCTATTTTGGCGAAGAGGCTCAGGCCTGCGGGCATTGCGATCTTTGTGACAAGCCTGCGGATGTGTTTGATGGAACGACGCCTGTGCGGATGGCCCTGTCTGCTGCTTTGCGGACAGGGGAAAGCTATGGATCAGGGCATCTGATCGAGATTTTGTTGGGCTCTGATCTGGATAAGATCAAACAGCGCGGACACGATCAATTACCGACCTACGGTGTTGGCAAAGAGTATAGCCGTCGCGAATGGCAGGCGATTTTTCGACAGATGATGGGGCATGATTTGTTGCGCCCTGATCCTGAACGTCATGGTGGTTTGCGCATGACCGAAAAAGCGCGACCCATTTTACGCGGCGAGGACACGATCCAGCTGCGGCGCGACACGATTAAGGCCGCAAAGACTGGCAATAAGATCAAAATGCTGGTGAGCGAGGACGATGCGCCGCTCTTGTCCGCGCTCAAGGCGAAACGTCGTGCCTTGGCAGAGGCGGCGGGCGTTCCTGCGTATATTATCTTTAATGATAGCACTCTCATTGAGATGGCGCAGAAGCGTCCGATGAGCCTAGATGACATGGCAAAGATCAGCGGTGTCGGCGCGAAGAAACTACAGAGCTACGGTGATGCGTTTCTTTCGGTGATTGCAGGGGAGGTGACCCATCTGCATCCCGCCCGTCGAAAGATGGCAGGGCGGAGCGAAGGCTCGGTTTATGATCGACTGCTCGAAGTGCAGGCCGATCTTAGTCGAGGCGAGGATGGGACGGGTAAGCCGATGACCTGTTCGGCATCACTGTTGGCCAAAGTCGCGCAGGTTCGTCCTCGGGATATGTCGACGATGGAGCGGGTCCTCGGCGCGAAATATGCCGAACGGTTCGGTGCGGCGTTTCTAGATGTGTTGTTAGAGGCCTCGTGACTTCACTGTGCGTTTGAGCAGGGGATAAACTGCGTCTGCACCCTTTAGTTTTGCGGGACGAGTGCTAGGTTCCCCACTGCAAAAAGGAGCCTTTAATGCTGATTGTCGTTTCGCCCGCTAAATCTTTGGACATGTCACCTGTATCGGTCGATCCGACCGACCTGATGTTTCCCGATGATGCGATGCGATTGGCAAAGGCGGCGCGGAACCTGACACTTTCAGACCTAAAGGGTCTGATGTCGATTTCGGACAATCTTGCCAAATTGAACCGCGATCGTTTCAAAGCATACAGCGCCGATCCAGAGCCCGAGAATGTAAAGCCAGCGGTTTTTGCCTTTGATGGGGACACCTACAAAGGGTTGGAAGCAAAGACCCTTGATCCCGATGCATTGCGCTGGGCGCAGGACCACTTGCGGATACTTTCGGGGATGTATGGGCTACTGCGTCCGTTGGATGGCATGCAGCCTTATCGGCTCGAGATGGGGAGCAAACTCAAGACCCGTCGCGGTAAAGATTTGTATGACTATTGGGGCACACAGATTTCCAAGCGCCTAAACGCTGAGGCGGAGGCCATTGGGACGGATGTCTTGGTCAATTGCGCCTCGCAGGAATATTTCCATGCGGCGGATACAAAGGCCCTTAAACTGCGCGTGGTGACGCCTCAGTTTTATGAGGTCAAAGGTGGCAAGCCAAAGATCGTGAGCTTTTTCGCCAAACGGGCGCGGGGTGCGATGGCGCGATATATCATTGAAAACCGCATCACCGAGGTGGAGGACCTCAAGGGTTTCCACACGGGTGGATATGCCTTTGATCCAGATATGTCGCAGGACAACACCTTGGTGTTCTCCCGCGACTATCCTGAGGAATAATCAGAGACGCTCAATCGCCAGCGCGATACCCTGACCGCCACCGATACACATGGTGATGAGGCCATAGCGGCCGCCGATACGGTCGAGTTCATACATCGTTTTGACGGTCAGGATGGCACCCGTCGCGCCGACAGGGTGGCCAAGTGCGATAGCGCCGCCATTCGGGTTCACCTTGGCCGCATCGAATCCAAGCTCACGAGAAACTGCGATGGCTTGCGCCGCAAAGGCCTCGTTCGATTCAATCACGTCGAAATCGCCGATTGAAAGGCCAGTGCGTTCACACAGAGACCGAACGGCTGGGATCGGGCCGATGCCCATGACCTCGGGTGCAACGCCCGAATGGGCGTAGCCTGCGATGCGGAATTTCGGCGTGAGGCCTGCTTTTTCTGCCGCATCAGCGCGCGCAAGAATAACTGCCGCTGCACCATCGTTGATGCCGCTCGCGTTGCCCGCGGTGACAGAGCCGTCTTTTTGGAACACGGGGCGTAGGCCAGCGAGAGCTTCGACGGTGGTCGGCTTGGCATGTTCATCGCGGGTAAAGGCGACCATCTCGCGTTTTACCTTCACCTCAACGGGCACAATCTGACTGTCGAAATAACCTGCATCCATCGCGGCCAATGCACGGCGTTGGCTTTCTGCGGCAAAGGCGTCTTGGTCTTCGCGGCTGATGTTGTAATCGCGGGCCACGTTTTCGGCGGTGACACCCATATGACCTGTGCCGAATGGGCAAGTCAGTGCGCCGACCATCATGTCGAGGCCACGCACATCGCCCATTTTTGCACCCCAACGGGCATCGGGGAGGATGTAGGGAGAACGGCTCATACAGTCGGCGCCGCCAGCCAATGCGAAATCTGCATCGCCAAGCATTAGCGATTGCGTTGCCGATACAATCGCCTGAACGCCCGACCCACAGAGGCGGTTCACGTTCATGGCGGGAGTTGTCTCAGGAACACCTGCCTGCATTGCTGCAACCCGTGACAGATACATATCGCGCGGTTCGGTATTGATGATGTGACCAAAGACTGTCGTGCCGATCTGGTCGCCCGTAACTCCAGAGCGCTCCAGTGCGGCTTTCGCTGCGATAGCTCCAAGATCAATAGGCGCAGTTCCCGCTAGGCTACCGCCGAATGTGCCAATTGCGGTCCGCGCGCCGCCCAGAATTACGATGTCAGTCATATTGGTCCTCCCGTTGGGCGAAACGTTACCCAAGCTAGCAGGTGAAAACAGTGAAACGTCCCGTCACTTTGTGAATTCTATGATCGCGGTGCGGTGGGATGTCCGGTTGCTAGTTTAAGGGGCAAATGTCAGTCTCGGCTGAAGCACAATCGAACTTTGAACGAGTCATCTATCATGCACGATCAAATCCCACTGACCCGCGACCTCGTATTGATTGGCGGTGGACATACGCATGCTCTCGTTCTGCGTATGTGGGGAATGAAGCCCTTACCTGGCGTGCGTCTGACGGTGATCAACCCAGCGCCAACAGCGCCATATTCTGGTATGTTGCCGGGGTTTGTGGCTGGTCACTACTCCAAAGATGACCTCGATATCGATCTGATCAAACTGGCGCGCTTTGCGGGTGCCCGGGTTATTGTCGATAAGGCTACGGGAATTGATTTGCGCGCACGGACCATCAGCCTCAAAGGGCGCGGTCCAATTCCATATGATATCGCCTCTATCGATGTCGGGATCACGTCTGAAATGCCTGATCTGGCGGGCTTTGTTGAACACGGAATCCCTGCAAAACCACTCGATACATTTGCTGCGCGTTGGGATGCGTATCGCAAAGAGGCCAAAAAACCTCGGGTTGCGGTTTTGGGTGGCGGCGTGGCGGGCGCTGAACTGTCGATGGCGATGGCTCATGCGCTCCGTGGCAAGTCGGCTGAGGTTCGTTTGATCGATCGCGGAACGGCACTGTCCGAGTTCAACGAGACCGCGCGAGATCAATTGGTAAAGTCGCTGAAAGACGCGCGGGTCGAACTGATCGAAAATGCAGATGTGGTTGAGGTAACTGCAGATGCTGTGGTTCTGAAAGACGGCACACGGATACCTTCGACCTTTACGAATGGCGCGACTGGGGCGCGTCCACATGGCTGGATCGCTGAGACAGGATTGAAGCTATATCAGGGCTTCATCAGCGTTGGCCCGACACTTCAATCGAGCGATAGCCATGTCTTTGCAGCAGGTGATTGCGCGTATCTGACACATGCGCCGCGCCCGAAGGCTGGCGTGTTTGCGGTTCGTGAGGCGCCAGTCTTGTTCCATAACCTACGCGCCGCGCTGTCTGGCGGAACCTTCAAGGGGTATCAGCCGCAGAAAGACTACCTCAAGCTTATCTCTTTGGGTCAAAAGTCGGCACTGGCAGAAAAGCTCGGAACCGCTGTCCGAGGCCCAATGTTGTGGGCTTGGAAAAACCGCATCGACACAAAATTCATGGAGAAATTCCATAATTTGCCGACAATGGCGCAGCCAAAGTTACCTGCGCTGGTTGCTGACGGTGTGCGAGCGGTTATGGGCGATGTGCCAATGTGTGCGGGGTGCGGGTCCAAGGTGGGACGCAGCGCGTTGCGGGCGGCGCTTGCCGATCTGCCAAACAGCGATCGCGATGACGTGCGCTATGTCAAAGGTGACGATGCGGCGGTGATTGAGGTCGGTGGCGAGACCCTCGTTATGACCACAGATCATCTGCGAGCCTTTACCCATGATCCCGATTTGATGACGCGCATCGCAGCGAACCATGCGCTAGGCGATGTCTGGGCGATGGGTGCAGAACCTCAGGCGGCGACAATGTCTGTGATCTTGCCGCGTATGTCGCCAGAGCTTCAGCAGCGAACGATGGCCGAAATAACCACAGCTGCGGCCGATGTTATGGGACGTGCAGGTGCTGTGATCGCTGGTGGTCATACATCGGTAGGCTCTGAGTTTACGATCGGTTTCACCATCACAGGTCGCACTGCTGGTGAAGTTCGCACCATCGAAGGTGCAAAAGAAGGTGACATCCTCGTCCTAACAAAACCATTGGGAACAGGTGTTCTATTGGCTGCCGAAATGCGCGGACTAGCCAGTGGGCGTGACGTGGTGGCCGCATATCGGCGGATGGCAGAGCCTCAGGCCGTCGCGAGCCGTATCCTCGCGTCCGAAGCGCGAGCGATGACCGATGTTACGGGTTTTGGCCTTGCGGGGCATTTGTCTGGCATGTGCGAGGCTTCTGGCGTTGGCGCAGAGATTACATTGGCGAACTTGCCAGTGCTGCGTGGCGTCGAAGCTCTCATTTCGGCTGGAGTGAAGTCCACGCTCTGGGATGAAAACCGCGAAGGCGCCGGCGGTGTGTTTGGCGCTCAAGGGCCTCGGTTCGATCTATTGTTCGATCCGCAAACCTCGGGTGGTTTGCTGGCGGCAGTGCGTGCCGATCTTGCCGATGAATTGGTTCGGAAGTTGTGGCTTTGCGGTTATGGCGCTGCTGCGATTGGTCGGATTACCGATACACCCGCGATCAAAGTGATTTAACGATCTCTGCGACGCGAGCGGTCAAACTCGCCTGCCCTTCGTCATTTAGCGTATCGCTCTGCAGAGAAGCAATAACCGTCGGTTTGTGCACCGAGCGGGACTTTGCATAAGAGGGGTCGTAGTGATCAACGATCAAAGACCGAGCGAGGCCGATAAAGTCACCATCTTTTAGCAGCGCTTCCCAGTGATCGACAGTTGAATGGCTCCGGTGTTGGCGAAGCGGTTGCAAGAGTGTGGTCAAACGGTCGGTATTTGCGATGACATCGGTGTATGCGGCGTTCAAATAACGGGCTCGCTCTTCGACGGGCGCTTCGATGTCGATGCGGGGGGCTTCGCACATCGCGGCCCAAACTGTAGGGGGAACGTTCAGTCTGCCAATCTTGCTGCTTTCAGCTTCGACGATGACAGGCCGTTTTGGGTCTAGGGTGGATAGTTTGCAGGCCAATCGTGACTCAAAGGTTTTCTGGTCAGGTTGACCACCCGCCACACCGCCCAACATAGATCCGCGATGCTGCGCCATCCCCTCCAGGTCGAGAGTTTGGATATCATGCGATGAAAGCCGGTTGAGAATGTCCGTCTTTGCTGTCCCTGTGTTCCCATCCAACAGCACAAAACGGTGCGGGATTTGGGCTTCATACATGTCTGTATATACAAATTTTCGATAGGTTTTATACCCACCAGCAATGGTGTCTGCGCGCCACCCGATTTGTTTTAGGATTGTACATACAGATCCCGACCGTTGCCCCCCGCGCCAGCAGTAAACCAAGGGCTTCCAGCCGCCATCCTTGTCCGCAAGCACCGTTTCGAGGTGATGCGCGACATTGCGGGCGACAATTGCTGCACCGATTTTACGGGCCTTAAATGGGCTTTCCTGTTTGTAGATCGTGCCGACAATTGCCCGCTCTTCGTTCGACATTGCGGGCAGGCTAATCGCGCCCGCAATGTGGTCTTCGGCAAATTCAGCAGGAGAACGCACGTCGATCACGGTGTCAAAACCGTGTGCCATTAGTTCGGTCAAGGACGAGAATTCAATCGGCATTTCGTGTCTTTCAGACCGAAGGTAAGAGCGGGACCCGTCCTTCATCGGTCAATGTAAAACATGTGGTTCCCTCAAATACCGCAGGAACGAGTGGACGACCATAGCCCGCACCGCCGTCGAGATCGACCCGATTACCCAGATGAGTTGGGGCGTCCAGGGCTGTGTGGCCATGCACGACCAGTTTTTCAAAGGGGGCTTCGTGATCGAGGAACCCAACACGGATCCAGATCAGGTCATCTTCGATCTGATCCTCCATCGCGATGTTGGGCCGAATGCCTGCGTGCACAAAGATCAGTTCATCGGTTTCAAACCAGAGCGGGCGACTTTCCAAGAATTCGAGATGTTCGGGAGGGACGGCAGCTTGGGCGCGTTTAAGTGTGTCGTTGCCATCGATCTCGACGCCATAGGACCGAAGTGTTTCCGTCCCACCGAGTGCGGGATCGAACCAGCCCTTGCCCGATTTGATCTGCGCATCATGCTCGGTGCCATCGGCGAGATATCGACAGAACATTCGGTCGTGATTTCCGCGTAGCACGGTCCAGTTCCGACCTTCTGCAACACCGTTCATGAGCCGTTCGACCACAGCGCGGCTATTGGGACCACGGTCTGTATAATCTCCGAGAAAGACGATGTGGGCGTCCGCACCCCCGTCAATTTCAATAAGGCGAAGTGCGTTTTCGAGTTGGTCAATTTGGCCGTGAATGTCGCCAATAGCATAGATCATTTTTTGTTCCGAGAAGGTCATTCGCCCTACCTATCGCGCAACTTTGTAAAGTCAGGGCATCAAAATGAAAAAGGGGCGGAAAACCGCCCCTTTTTAGGAATGTCGTGTGGATTAGGCCACGTCAAAGACCAGCGGCTTAACCTGCTTGAATTTACCTGTTTCAGACAGGGCCTTCAGTGTCTCAGCGTTCAGAGCTTCGTCGACGTAGAGAAGCGCGATTGCCTCACCACCAGCGCCAGCGCGACCAAGGGTAAAGTTCGCGATGTTGACGCCATTGTTGCCAAGGGTCGAACCCAAGGTGCCGATGATGCCGGGTACGTCTTCGTTGGTGGTGTAGAGCATGTGCTCACCAACTTCGGCGTCCACGTTGATACCTTTGATCTGGATAAAGCGCGGCTTGCCATCAGAGAACACTGTGCCCGCAACCGAACGCTCGTAGCCATCGGTGACAACGGTCACTTTGATGTAGCCTTCGAACGCGCCCGACTGATCCTGAGTGGTGGTCGAGAGTTTGATGCCGCGTTCTTTGGCGATCACAGGTGCGGACACCATGTTCACGTCAGGGTTCGCTTTTTTCATGATGCCTGCAATCACGCCGCAATCCAGCGCTTTGAGGTTCATGTCAGAAACGACACCGTCATACATCACGTTGATCGCTTTGATCGGCTCGTCGGTCATCTGACCGATGAAGTTACCGAGGTGACCAGCGAGCTTGATCCACGGGCCCATGACTTTTGCTTCTTCGGCGGTCACGGACGGCATGTTGAGCGCGTTGGTAACAGCGCCAGTCAGCAGGTAGTCAGAGATCTGTTCAGCAACCTGAAGCGCTACGTTTTCTTGAGCTTCCGAAGTAGCCGCGCCCAAGTGCGGAGTGCAGACGACGTTCGGCAGGTTGAACAGCGGGTTTTCTTTCGCAGGCTCAACCGAGAACACGTCGAACGCAGCGCCAGCAACATGGCCCGATTTCAGCATGTCAGCGAGAGCTTCTTCGTCAACCAGACCACCGCGAGCACAGTTCACAATGCGAACGCCCGGTTTGGTTTTTGCGAGGTTTTCGCGCGACAGGATGTTGCGGGTCGAGTCGGTCAGCGGAACGTGCAGGGTGATGAAGTCAGCACGAGTCAGTAGCTCGTCGAGTTCCAGTTTTTCGACGCCGATTTTCGCAGCGCGTTCTTCGGACAGGAACGGATCGTATGCGACGACCTTCATTTTCAGGCCCTGAGCGCGATCGATCACGATCGAACCGATGTTACCTGCGCCGATAACGCCGAGTGTTTTGCCGGTCAGCTCAACACCCATGAATTTCGACTTTTCCCATTTGCCAGCATGGGTAGATGCAGATGCTTCGGGGATTTGACGTGCGACAGCGAACATCATCGCAATGGCGTGTTCAGCGGTGGTGATCATGTTGCCGAACGGCGTGTTCATCACGATGATACCTTTTTTCGAGGCATTCGGGATGTCCACGTTATCAACGCCGATACCAGCGCGAGCGACGACTTTGAGGTTGGTCGCAGCAGCGATGATTTTCTCGGTTACTTTGGTCGCAGAGCGGATGGCGAGACCATCGTAGTTGCCGATGATCGCTTCGAGCGCTTCTTTGTCTTTGCCAAGCTGAGGCTGGAAGTCGACTTCAAGACCGCGATCTTTGAAGATCTGAACGGCTGCGGGGGAGAGTTCGTCGGAAATAAGGACTTTGGGGGCCATGATGGGGCTCCTTTATTTGTGGGCATCTGCCCGAAAATGGGGGGGTAGGGGCGCGGTTGGTCGCGCCCCGCAAGATCACGCTTGTGCTTCGATTTCTGCTTCGAATGCCCACTCGAGCCACGGAAGCATTGCTTCGATGTCCGAGGTTTCGACAGTTGCACCACACCAGATACGCAGACCAGCAGGCGCATCACGGTAAGCACCTACATCCAGCGCAACGCCTTCTTTTTCGAGGCGTTTCGCAACGGCCTTGGCAAATGCAGCGCCGTCTTGGATGCGGTCGTCGGTGAATTTCAGGCAAACCGAGGTGTTCGAGCGAATGTCGTCGGAAACAGCAAGGTTAGCGATCCAGTCGCGGGTTGCGCAGAAGTCCCAGATGGCCTGAGCGTTTGCGGTCGAACGAGCGATCAGTGCATTCAGACCACCGAGGTTTTGCGCCCATTTCAGCGCAACAAGGTAGTCCTCAACAGCCAGCATCGACGGCGTGTTGATGGTTTCACCAACAAAGATACCTTCGATCAGCTTGCCGCCTTTGGTCATGCGGAAGATCTTTGGCAGCGGCCAAGCAGGAACATAAGTTTCGAGGCGTTCAACAGCGCGCGGGCTGAGGATCAGGATGCCGTGCGCACCTTCGCCACCCATAACTTTCTGCCAAGAGAAGGTCACAACGTCGAGTTTGTCCCAAGCGAGGTCCATAGCGAAAGCGGCAGAGGTCGCATCGCAAATGGTCAGGCCAGCGCGGTCCGCAGGGATCGCATCGCCAGACGGCAGGCGAACGCCCGAAGTGGTGCCGTTCCAAGTAAAGACAACGTCGTTGTCAAAGTTCACTTTGGTGAAATCGACGATTTCGCCGTAAGCAGCTTTGTGAACGTTTGCGTCGAGTTTGAGCTGTTTCACAACGTCGGTGACCCAGCCTTCGCCAAAGGATTCCCAAGCGACCATGTCGACGCCACGAGCGCCGAGCATTGACCACATGGCCATCTCAACAGCGCCAGTGTCGGACGCCGGAACAATGCCGATGCGGTAGTCGGCGGGAACGCCGAGAATTTCACGGGTGAGGTCGATTGCCTCTTTCAGCTTCGCTTTGCCAACAGCAGCGCGGTGCGAGCGACCCATTGGGGCGTCGGCGAGCATGTTGAGTTCGAAGGCTGGAATCTTGGCGCAGGGGCCGGAAGAAAAACGCGCATTTGCCGGACGCGTTGCCGGAGTCTCTTTGACCATTTCTGGTACCCTTTCAGATAAGCGCCTCTCGTTGGGGAGAGGTGTCCCGCCGCCGGACATATGCGGCAG
>JAYPVO010000054.1:3721-11682 GCA_038134645.1 Paracoccaceae bacterium | reverse complement strand
CGGTCGAATTCTTCGGCATCGACCCAGTTGACGTTGACCTTAACGCGGTTCGCCATGCCACCGTGAACCAGTGCTTCTTTGATCGACTTATATGCGTCCTCAAGCTGGATGTATTTCCCAACAATCGCTACGTTCACTTCGCCGTCGGTGTTGTGGATGCGGTCTTGAACGTCGAGCCAACGGTCGAGGTTCGGTTTCGGCGCAGGCGCAATGCCAAAGCAATCGAGAACCGCCTGATCCAGACCTTCGCCGTGGTAGGCCAGAGGTGCCTCGTAGATCGATTTCAGGTCGTAGGCTGCAACAACGTGCTCTTTGCGGACGTTACAGAACAGAGCGATCTTTTCGCGCTCACGCTCTGGGATCGGCTGTTCGGAACGGCAGACCAGAACGTCGGGGGCCAGACCAATGGATTGCAGCTCTTTTACAGAGTGCTGGGTCGGTTTGGTTTTCAGTTCGCCCGATGCCGCGAGGTAGGGCAGCAGCGTCAGGTGCATCAGGATGCATTCGCCACGCGGTTTTTCGTGGATGAACTGGCGGATCGCTTCAAAGAAGGGCAGGCCTTCGATGTCGCCCACGGTGCCGCCGATTTCACAGAGCATGAAATCCACTTCGTCTTCGCCGATGCGGATAAAGTCTTTGATTTCGTTGGTGACGTGCGGAACCACCTGAATGGTTTTGCCCAGATAATCGCCACGACGCTCTTTCTCGAGAACGTTGGAATAGATGCGGCCCGAGGAAATAGAATCGGTCTTGCGGGCAGGAACGCCAGTGAAACGCTCATAGTGACCAAGGTCGAGGTCGGTTTCTGCGCCGTCGTCGGTCACGAACACTTCGCCGTGTTCGAACGGGGACATCGTGCCGGGGTCAACGTTGAGGTAGGGGTCAAGCTTGCGCAGACGGACCGAATAGCCACGCGCCTGCAAGAGCGACCCGAGAGCAGCAGAGGCAAGCCCCTTGCCGAGGGAGGACACAACACCACCAGTAATAAAAATGAAACGTGCCATCGTCAGGCATCCCCCGTGAGTCAATCCGAAATCATGTGGAAACGCTGTCCGAATCTATCGAACAAAACGCAGTATCACGGGAGTTAAGTATAACCGGAATCGCCCCGCGAACGCAACCGGGTACGCAACATGATGTTGGGGCAAATGCCCCAAAACCTATACGTAGTAGTAAGACTTAGTTTGCAGGTGCAGGCGGCAGGGTGCTGTCAGCCGACGGCGGCAGCAGATCGCCACCCAAGCCGGGCAGTGCAGGCGCATCAGCAGCAGGGGCTTCTTCGACCGCTGCAGGAGCCGCAGTATCAAGCGCAGACGCGGTGCTTGCGTTCTGCTTTGCAATGATCGTCAGGGTGATCGAGGTTACGATAAACGCAGCCGCCAGACCCCAAGTCACTTTGCCCAATGCAGTTGCCGCACCACGTGCAGACACGAGGCCATTACCGCCGCCGCTGCCCATGCCAAGGCCGCCGCCATCAGACTTCTGCATTAGCACAACGCCAATGAGGCTGAGGGCGAGGATCAGGTGGATGACCAGTACGACGCTTTCCATAGGGCTCTTCTCTGCACTTTCGTGAACGGTGGGTATCTAGAAGGTCAGTGCGTTCCCCGCAACCCCTCAACGTGACCGAGTGTCGGTTTTCTGCACTCTTGCACCTATGACGGGAATGTCAGCCCAATAAAATGGGCGAAACACGCATTCGTATCGGTTCTATGACAGATTGCGGTTTCCTGCCCCGTCCTACCCCGTTATACGGGCGCGGGTTTTGAGCCGGAAATCGAGGAGACTCAGGTATGGCCAACGTAGTTGTCGTCGGCGCTCAGTGGGGCGACGAAGGAAAAGGTAAGATTGTAGACTGGTTGTCGGAACGCGCTGACGTGATCGCGCGTTTTCAGGGCGGTCACAATGCAGGCCATACGCTCGTTATCGACGGGAAAGTCTATAAACTGCACGTGCTGCCGTCTGGCGTTGTGCGTGGCGGTAAGCTTTCGGTCATCGGTAACGGTGTTGTTCTCGATCCATGGCACCTCGTCAAAGAGATCGCGACCGTTCGTGAGCAGGGCGTAGAAATCACGCCAGAAACGCTGATGATCGCGGAAAACACTCCGCTGATCCTGCCGATCCACGGTGAACTCGACCGCGCTCGCGAAGAAGCCGCAAGCCAAGGCACAAAGATCGGCACCACCGGTCGCGGCATTGGCCCGTGCTATGAAGATAAAGTAGGCCGCCGCGCTATCCGCGTTGCTGACCTCGCTGATGAGGCAACCCTCATCGCCCGCGTTGACCGTGCGCTTCAGCACCACAACCCGCTCCGCAAAGGTCTGGGTATGGAAGAGGTCAACCGCGAAGAGCTGATCCAACAACTCAAAGACATCGCTCCGTCGGTTCTGGAATTTGCGGCTCCTGTTTGGAAGGTTCTGAACGAAAAGCGCAAAGCTGGTAATCGTATCCTGTTTGAGGGCGCTCAAGGCGCGCTGCTCGACATCGATTTCGGTACATACCCGTTTGTGACCTCGTCGAACGTGATCGCAGGTCAGGCGGCTACGGGCGTTGGCATTGGTCCGGGTTCGATCGACTACGTTCTCGGCATCGTCAAAGCCTACACCACCCGCGTTGGCGAAGGTCCGTTCCCGACCGAACTGCACGACGCCGATGGCGACCGTCTGGGCGAACGCGGTCACGAGTTTGGCACCACCACTGGCCGCAAGCGCCGCTGTGGCTGGTTCGACGCTGCTCTGGTTCGCCAGACCTGCGCGACCTCGGGCATCACTGGTATTTCGCTGACCAAGCTGGACGTTCTGGACGGTTTCGAGACGCTGAAAATCTGCGTGGGCTACGACCTCGACGGTAAGAAAATGGATTACCTGCCGACCGCAGCTGACGAACAAGCACGTTGCACACCGATCTACGAAGAAATGCCGGGCTGGTCGGAATCGACCGAAGGCGCACGTTCGTGGAACGATCTGCCTGCAAACGCGATCAAATACGTCAAACGCGTTGAAGAGCTGATCGAGTGCCCTGTGGCGCTTCTGTCGACCTCGCCAGAGCGTGACGACACGATCCTTGTCACTGACCCGTTTGCGGACTGATGGACTATAAGAAACGGAAACGCCTGTCGCTCTTGATCCTCATCGTGGGGATGCCGCTCTACGTCATTTTTGCGGTGACGGTGATGTCGAACATCGACCGTCTGCCAAAATGGCTAGAGCTGCCCACCTACGTGATCTTGGGTCTTGCATGGGCGTTACCGTTTAAATGGGTCTTTCTCGGGATCGGCAAAGAAGATCCCGATCAGAAATAAGCACTCGCGACAACAAACGTAAAAAGGGGCCGGAAAACCGACCCCTTTTTTCATTCTGTGGTGCCCTTATCCGCGAGCGGCGCGGGGTTCGGGGCGGAACCGTGTGCCCTCGGCAACTTGGAACCGACCGTTGCGGACCTTGCTGATCCGACCCTCACGCAGGAGCGTGCCGAATACGCGCAGACCGTCTTCGCGGTTAAAGTCGTCGTCTTGCAGAACCTCACGGACCTTTTTCATCACATGCGGACGCGAGAATTCCTCGTGACCTTCGACGAAAGAGGTGTAAGCCGCTGCCGCTTCGAGAAGGTCGGGCAGGCTGTGCGCACCCATTTCCTCGACATAGTCGGCAAAGCTCTCTGCATCGCGGGCATCAATCGTTGAAACCGATTCCGTGGCGACACGGCGCGGACGCACAGGGGCAACGGGACGAGCGGGGGCGGCCTCTTCGGGGGCCAGATCGACGCGCTGGGCGGCAACCAGTTTGAGCGGCGCAGGACGCGGACGCTCTGTGCGGGGCTGGTCGTCGCCACGTTCGGCGCGACGTGGCAGGACGCCACCAGCGGTCGGACGTGTCGGGCGAACTACCGCGCTCAGATCGCTGCGGAAATCGGTCTCTTCGTCTTCTTTCGATTTGACCGGCTCACCCATGCGGCGGGCCGCTTCGGTCGCTGCAACAGCGGCCTTCAGGTGGCTCAGCGTGCGACGACGCAGATCGGTTTCCGGTGCGCGAAGCTGTTCGTCCGTGCGGTCCAAGATACGGGACATGTCACGGGCGTCGGCCTCGGGTTCGCGGTCCAGCAGGGCGCGGGCACGTTGATCGGCACGCGCATCTGCAACAGGCTCTTCGTCCTCATCCTCGTAGTCGTCTTCCATAACGAAGGCGTTCTGCGATTCGATTTCGTCGGCGTCATAGTCGTCTTCGTCGTCATCCAGCGCGGACAATTCGCGCAGGAGGTCGGCTTCTTCTTCGTCAGAGAGCGAGCTGTCAGCGTCGAAATCAATGTCGTCCGCACCATCCAAAGAGGCGAGGTCGAATTGGTTTGCTTCGGCTTCGTTCGCGTCCACTTCGTCGGCGGCGAGTTTGGCCACAAGGCTGGCCTCAACGACATCCGCATCGTCGTAGGTTTCGTCGTAGTCGTTTGCTGCGATGTCATCGGCCCAGTCTTGGACCTTTTCGACAGGCTCTTCGGTCGGTGTCGCAGCAAGCGCAGCAGCAACAACGTCCTCATCAGCTTTGTCAGCCACCGCTTCGATGGTGCCGTTGTTCAGCGCGCGGTCAAATTCCGAACGCTTCAAACGGATCACACGAGTGCGGCGCAGCGGGGTGGCCTCCTGCGGCGATGCCACATCGGCAACAGGAGCAGACTGTTGCGCAACGGGTTCAGCCGCAGGGGCGTCCTCACCAATCGTGTCCTCTGGTTCATCAAAGGTCACTTCGGTCTCTGCAATCGACACATCCATCGGCGCGACCTGAGCGGGCGCTTCTTCCGTGGCATCAATAACTGAGCCAAGGTCAAAGTCCTCTTCGGGTTCGGACGCGTGAATGTCTTCGATGTAATCGGATTCGCCAGTCGACGATTTGCCAACGACAGCGCGGATACGCTGAAGTTTCGCGGCAACGCTTTCGGACATTGCGGGCGCTGGGGCGGGTTGTGGTGCAACCTCTTCCGCGACCTCAGGTGTCTCGACGGGCGGCGGCATAACTGGTGCCACGCTCGGCGCAACGGCCTGCGGTTCTTCTGCCACGGGTTCGGCAGCGCGATTTTCTGAGGCCGCCAAAGCAGCCGCACGCAACACGATGCCAGATGATTCCATACGGGCTTCGACCCGACGCGCAATTTCGTTTTCGGCAATGCGCGCCAGCATTTCTGCATCCGGTGTTGGGGGTTCAGCCCCAAAATATCTATCGTCCGCCGCCAGATCGCGGAAATATTCCGCAATGGCCTTCATCGTGTCGAAGGAATCATCGAATCCCTCAAGTGTGCACGCGAAGGTTCCGTAGGAGACGGTTAAAATCTTGCTCGATCCAACCATAACTACATGCGCTCGCTTTCTTTCCCCTAGTCCAGTAATTCACTGTCTGACGTCCAATTGGTTCGTAAAACGGAACGAAATCAGGTTATGGACGGTATTATTTCGTGACCCTTTTGAGGCAAGTTGCGAATTTGTGGACAATCAATGGGTCGGTAATGGGAACTGTTGCTTATAACGAACCAGTCACGCTGATCGGCGGTGCGCAATCCGGCAACGATGAGATTAGCACCGCTATGCGGTTAGCGCCAAGGATTGTTGCAGCTGATGGTGGTGCGGCGCAGGTCATCGCGGCTGGCTACCGTCCTGAACGGGTCATTGGTGACCTCGATAGTCTGTCCGACGATTTACGCCTTAGCTTGGCCGATGTGATCGAAGAGATCAGCGAACAAGAGACGACCGATTTCGAAAAATGCCTGATGCGAATTGATGCGCCGCGCATTCTGGCCTTGGGGTTCATGGGTGGTCGGATTGATCACCAGCTCGCCGTTCTTAATGTCTTGGCACGCTATCGGGATCGTCGCGTGGTTCTGCTGGGGGCTGGCGATTGCGCCGTTATCGTCCCCAAAGAGGGACTGTCCCTCACATTACCCGTTGACGACCGAATTGCGCTGATGCCCTTGGGGGCGTCGCAAGCATGGACAACGGGGTTGCAGTGGAACCTCGACGGTCAGGCCCTCGCGCCCGACGGCATGATCAGCTCCTCGAACGAGGTCGCTGGCCCGATCACGGTCCGTGCCACTGGCCCAGTTCTTCTATCCACCTCTGCGGCCAATCTGCCCGCGCTGTGGGCCGCGCTGGATTAAAGCTCGGCTGGAACTTTCAAGCGGACCTTGCCTTTTTCGGTGAGACGTTCGCGGTGAATAATGTAGAGGCCCGACGACACGATGATCGCGATGCCCGCCCATGTCAGGGTGTTCGGGAAGTCTTGGAACACCAAAAGGCCCAATATCGCGGCGCTGATGATCTCTAGGTAATGCAGTGGCGCGAGGGTCGCAGAGGGTGCGAACCGCAGGGCGTAGGTCATCATGATATGCGCCAAAGTCGAGGCCGCGCCGACGCCAAAGAGCCAGATCCAAGTGTTTCCTTCGGGCATGACAGGCGCGTGGCCGTCCCATTGTCCAATCCATGCAACCCCAACAAAGAGGCTACAGAACAGCGCGGCCAGAACCGAGGTCGCAAACTGCATCGGGATCGGGTGCATTTTACGGCTCAGGGATCGGGTCTCTAGCATATAGAGCGCGAAACACAGCGCGGTGCCGAGAGGGTAGAGAGCGACAAAACCAAATGTCACAAAGCTCGGCTGGATGACCAATAGCGAGCCGCCAAACCCAACGATCGACGCGATGATACGGCGCATCCCGACCTCATCGCCAAAGAGGTATTTGCCGAGGATCAGCAGAATGAACGGCTCCACAAATGCGATAGCGAGCGCATCGGCGATGGGCATTTCATCAGTTGCTGCGACAAAGCAATAGGTCGAAACACCGAGAAACAGCGCACGCCGCACCAGTGGCCACCGCAGCGATGGATCACGCGGGATGGCATGCCGCAGTAGAACCAGAACGGGCAACATGATCGACGCTTGAACGATAAACCGCGCAGAGGCGATCTGCATCACGGGGGTCGTATCCGTCGCCAGCTTTGCGAAAACGTCCAAAATGGGCGCCGTCACACAAAAGCCGAGCATCAGCAGAATACCGGGCAGGATGCGGTCGTTCATAGTCTCTCCGACAGAGTAAGGATATTCGGTTTAGCTTCAGCAGTTTGGCACGTTGACGGCAAGCCCACCAAGTGAGGTTTCTTTGTATTTCGCGTTCATATCGACACCCGTTTGACGCATCGTTTCAATCGCCGCGTCCAGTGGGACGAGGTGAGTGCCATCGCCGCGCAACGATAGGGAGGCCGCCGACACCGCCTTGATCGCGCCGAGGCCGTTGCGCTCGATGCAGGGCACCTGAACCAAGCCACGCACAGGATCGCAGGTCATACCGAGGTGGTGTTCGAGAGCAATCTCAGCCGCGTTTTCGATCTGTTCAGGCGTGCCGCCCATGACAGCCGCGAGGCCCGCCGCAGCCATCGCCGACGCGCTGCCAACCTCAGCCTGACACCCACATTCCGCGCCAGAGATGGACGCGTTGTATTTGATCAACCCGCCAATCGCAGCAGCGGTAAGCAGGAACTCGGGCACCTTGCTTGCGGTCGCACCTGGAACATGGTCGAGCCAGTAGCGGATCACCGCAGGGATTACGCCCGCCGCACCGTTGGTCGGCGCTGTGACGACCTGACCGCCAGCCGCGTTCTCTTCGTTCACGGCCATCGCGTAGGTCGCCATCCAGTCGTTGATCTGGTGCGGGGCAGAGAGGTTCATCCCGCGTTCCGCCATCAGGCTGTCGTGAATACCCTTTGCGCGGCGTTTGACGAAGAGCCCACCGGGGAGGATGCCATCACGGGTCAGACCGCGATCAATGCATTGGTTCATCACGTCCCAAATGCGCTCCACACCGCGGTTCAATTCATTCAACCCACGGCGCGAAAGTTCGTTTTTGCGTTTCATATCCGCAATCGACAGCCCGCTTTCCGCCGCCATATCGAGCATCTCTTTTGCCGACTTGAACGGGAAGGGCAC
>JAYPVO010000054.1:0-3621 GCA_038134645.1 Paracoccaceae bacterium | reverse complement strand
AACGGCTGTTTGCGCAGGTGGTCGAGGAACATCGCACCCGCCACCATCGGGCCCATTGTGTGCGAAGACGACGGGCCAACGCCCACCTTGAACATGTCAAAGACAGAGAGAAACATTAGAGTGCGCTTCCTTCGGGGGGATTAGGATATGTCGGTTTAGAGAACGGCGTCGCCCCCAGACCTTCGGCCTGCATCGCGGCCAGGGTAGAGGGACGGTCGTCCATCATTGTGCAGAAGTCGAACAAGGCGGGCCATTTTGATAAATCGAACCACGCCGTGTCATCGAGAGGGTAAAGCGCCAGCCATCGTAGCAGCGGCGCGACGTAGGTTTGCAGGATCGACGGTGCCATCAGGTCAGGACCGTCGGCCAGAATATCGAGCAGCCCTTCGATGCGGACCTTTGTCGCCTCGCGAAACTCAATCGGATGATTGGGGCTAAACTTCTCGGGGTAGAACAGCATCCGCAGCGCGGGGTGCAATGTATTCGCCACCCAGAACAACCATTTCAGGAAATCACCACGGGCAGGGCTCTGCGGATCAGGGGCGAGTGCACCGTGTCGATCGGCTAGCCACAACAGGATCGCACCCGTTTCAAACATCACCCCATCGGGGGTTTCCAGAACGGGGATCAAACCATTGGGATTAAGGGCAAGGTAAGCGGGATCGCGCTGGGCAGACTGGCTCCGATCCACCAAAACGGTGTCATAGGGCACGCCCAATTCCTCTAGCGTCAGCCGAACGCAGAGCGAGGCATTGTCGGGGGCATAGTGCAAGCGATAGCGCGTCATCATTCTGCGAGTGTATCTGGCAAAACCTCGCTCCCCTGTCCGATAACGACATTGGGGCAGAGTTTTACGCCCAGCGGTTCGGGTTTTTCGACCGCGCCCCTCGCCAGTTGTGGGGGAAGGCCCTATAAGATCGGCAACATCCATGAGGAGCTGCCATATGCCCATCGATCTGTCCCCAATCGACAAAGCCAAATTCGTCGCCGCGAAACGCGCAGCGCAGTTTGTAGAAAGCGGCATGAAGGTCGGTCTGGGAACGGGATCAACGGCGGCGTGGCTGGTGAAATGCCTCGGTGAAATGGTTCGCGAAGAAGGTCTACGGATCAAAGGCGTGCCCACATCGACCCGCACAGCAGTCCTCGCCCGCGAGGTTGGTATCGACGTGATCACGCTGGACGAGGCCAAATGGCTCGACCTGACCATCGACGGGGCGGACGAATTTGACCCGCAGTTGAACCTGATCAAAGGCGGCGGTGGCGCTCATCTTCAGGAAAAGATCGTAGCGACTGCATCGGACCAGATGATCGTCATCACGGACGCTTCGAAATCAGTCGAAACCCTCGGCGCGTTTCCTTTGCCGATTGAGGTGATCCCGTTCGGCTGGCAGACCACGAAATCCATCGTCGAAGAGGCGCTGATCGGCATGGACGTTCTGGGCCGTGACGTGACCTTGCGGATGAACGGCGATGCACCCTTTGTGACCGACGAGGGGAACCATATCCTCGACCTGCATCTCAAACGGATCGGCAACCCGCGCCAGCTGAGCTTTGTTGTGAACCAAATCCCGGGCGTCGTTGAAAATGGTCTTTTCCTTGATGTCTGTGATGCAGTTGTCATCGGCTACGGCGATGGTCGCGTTGAAGTGCGCGATATCCACGAGGGCACAGTGACCGAGGACAAGTTCGATTTCCTCGGCGACGATAACATCTTTGGCGATATCGCAGATTAAGCGACTGCTGTGTGCGTGGGGGCAGATTGACCGCCCCCGAATGGCCCACCACATCAGGGCCAAACAGATTTAGACGGAGACATCCCATGTCCTTTGATTATGACCTCTTTGTCATCGGTGGCGGTTCGGGCGGTGTGCGTGCCGCACGCGTTGCCGCAGCCACTGGCGCAAAGGTCGCCTTGGCCGAAGAATACCGCATGGGCGGCACCTGCGTGATCCGTGGCTGTGTCCCGAAAAAACTGATGGTGTTCGCGAGCGAGTTCCCCAGCGCCATTGAGGACGCGCAAGCCTATGGCTGGGACGTGTCGTCGGGCGATTTCGACTGGACTGATTTCCGCACCAAAATGCATGCCGAGCTTGATCGCCTCGAAGGCATCTATCGTCGCCTCTTGGACGGGTCGTCAGTCACTGCATATGACGCGCGCGCAACGATCAAAGACGAACACACCGTCACGCTGTCGACGGGCGAAGACATCACCGCGAAACACATCCTGATCGCGGTCGGTGGTCGTCCTGTGAAGCCTGAACTGGCGAATGCTGATCTGGGCATCACATCGAACGAAATCTTCCTTCTCGAAGATCTGCCGAAATCGATCCTGATCATCGGTGGCGGCTATATCGCCTGTGAATTCGCGGGCATCCTGAACGGCCTCGGTGTTGAGGTCACGCAATACTACCGCGGTGCTCAAATCCTGCGCGGCTTTGACGATGAGGCACGTGGCCTGATCGCGGATCAGATGCGCGATAAGGGCGTGAACCTGCATTGCGGCACCAACATCCTAGAGATGGAGCGTCGCGACGGTAAAATCTGGACCAAAGCGACCAATGGAACCGAGGCGAGCTTTGATCAGGTCATGTTCGCCACGGGCCGCACTCCGAACGTCGAAGGTCTCGGCCTCGAAAACGTTGGTGTGAATGTCGGTCGCCGTGGTGAGATCATCGTTGATGAATATAACCAGACCAACGTCCCATCGATCTACGCCGTGGGCGATGTGACTGACCGCGTTCAACTGACCCCCGTCGCTATCCGCGAGGCGATGGCCTTTGTTGAAACCGTGTTCAAAGGCAACCCAACACCCGTCGATCACGAATTGATCCCTTCTGCGGTCTTTACCCAGCCCGAATACGGTGCTGTTGGTCTGACCGAAGAAGAAGCCCGCGATCAGGAGCCGATCGAGGTCTACACCTCGTCCTTCCGTCCAATGCAGACCCTCTTTGCTGGGCGCGAAGATCGCGTGTTGATGAAACTCATCGTCTCGCAGGCGACACGCAAGGTGCTCGGCGTGCATATCGTCGCACCGCAAGCGGGTGAAATGATCCAGATGGTGGGCATCGCCGTTAAAATGGGTGCAACCAAAGAAGATTTCGACCGCGTTTGCGCTGTTCATCCGACCATGGCCGAAGAGCTGGTCACGATGAAAACGCCGACGCGAACGGCTTGAAATTCGGGGCTAAGTCCCCAAATCTGAACAAAGGCCCCGACCGATGGGGCATTACATAGGGATATAAAGAGGTTCATGGCTGGGAATAACGGTGGCCCTTGGGGCGGCGGCGGAAACAGAGGCGGCTCTGGCGGAGACGACGATAACAACCGAAACAACGGTCCGCGGCGTCCGGCGGGCGGGGACCAGATTCCCGAACTCGACGACCTGTTGAACAAAGGGCGCGAACAGTTCCGCGTTCTGATGGGTGGCAATGGTGGCGGCAATCGCTCTGGCGGCGGCGCGCCGTCTGGCCCCGCGTTCACCCGTGGCACAATCGGCCTTGCGGCTGTGGCTGCTGTGGTCGTTTGGGGCATGGCGTCGTTCTACACCGTGAAGCCCGAAGAACAGTCGGTTGAGCTGTTCCTTGGTGAGTTTCATCAGGTCGGTAACCCAGGTCTGAACTT
>JAYPVO010000053.1:0-12293 GCA_038134645.1 Paracoccaceae bacterium | reverse complement strand
CCGCGCGGACCGAAAACAGCGTCAGCGCCCCGCCGACAAAGACGAACAGAATGCCGAGGATGAAAACCCCGCGCTCTGGATCGTTGGCAAAAGCATGGACCGAGGTTATGACGCCAGAGCGCACAAGGAACGTGCCCAAGAGCGAGAACCCGAAAGCGAGGATCGCCAAAAGGATCGTCCAGCTTTTCAGGCTTTCGCGTTTCTCGGTCACGATGGCCGAATGCAAAAGTGCCGCTGCCAGCAGCCACGGCATGAACGATGCGTTTTCGACAGGGTCCCAGAACCAGAACCCGCCCCAACCCAGTTCGTAATAGGCCCACCACGACCCCAGACCGATCCCGATGGTCAGGAAAATCCACGCGGCCAGCGTCCACGGACGCACCCAACGCGCCCAAGCTGCATCAACGCGGCCTTCGATCAGAGCGGCCACCGCAAAGGAGAACGCCATCGAGAGGCCCACATAACCGAGGTAAAGGAACGGCGGGTGGAACGCCAAACCAGGGTCTTGGAGCAGCGGGTTGAGGTCTTGACCGTTGAACGGTGGCACCTGAAGCCGCAAAAACGGGTTCGAGGTAAAGATGATAAAGGCGTAAAACGCGACCGAAATCGTCGACTGAACCGCCAGAACCCGTGCCTTGAGCGTGTCGGGAAGGTTCCCGCCAAACCAGCTCGCACAGGCACCAAAGATCGTCAGGATCAACAGCCACAAGAGCATCGACCCCTCGTGGTTGCCCCAAACGCCCGACACTTTGTAGAGCATCGGTTTGTCGCTGTGAGAGTTCATCGTGACCAGTTTCAGCGAAAAGTCAGAGGTGACAAACGCATAGGTCAGGGCCGCAAAACTAAAGCCCACAAGGATCAGTTGCGAGGTGGCCGCGGGGTCCGCGACCGCCATCCAGTTACGCCAGCCCTTTTGGGCGCCGATCATAGGGATCACCATCTGGATGATAGCGATGCCAAAGCCCAGAATCAGGGCAAAGTGTCCGAGTTCAGTAATCATGCGATCTTTCTAACGTATTCGGGCGGTCTGCCCAATCACAACGGGGCGATTGGGCGTCGTTTATGCTGATGCACCTTGACGCAGGACTAAACGGACAAGGCCATGCCGCCCGCAACAACATAGGCCACCATCGCCATGATCAACCCGCCCATCACCAAACGGATCAGCCATTTCAGCATGTCCTCAATGGCATGGAGGCGAGATTCCACCGTTGCACGGACCACTTCATCCACCGCGTTCGACGTCTCCAGCCGTGCAATCCGCTGGTCCACGAGCTGCGCCCATTCATCGGTCATGATCTGCCCTCCAGTCCTCTAACGCGGGGTTTGGTTCTGCTGCGGGGGCGGAAAACGTGGCCCCCGCGCCCAAGGCTTCAATCGCTTTGACCCGCGAGGTGACAACGGCGGCTTGGGCGGCGGTTTCTGCGACGGACTGCTGAAAATCCTGCGCTTTGGCCTGATGGCGGGCACCGAAATAGAAGGACACAATCGCGCCCATCAACCACCAGAGCGGCTCTGGCACCAGCGCGATCCCCTGCATCCGACCCGCAAACCAGATCGGATCGACCATCGCCATAACAAACAGCCCCAGCGTTCCGAATGCCAACAAGGGACGGGGCAGACGGTTGAGCCCGTCTATCACCCGATCAAACAGTCCCTTGCGGTCCCCCCTGAACTCTGCCGCGAACTGGTCGCGCGCCTGAGCCTTGGCCGAGGCATCGCGCACCGCGCCTGCCTCTGTGTTTTCTGCAAATATTCCAACGGTTTCCGTGACGATGTTTCGACCATTCCCGAACAGAGCGTCCATGATGCGTGCGATTACCCCCATGCCGACACCCGTTGTTTATGTGCCTCATCTGAGAGGTGATAGCGCGGGCTGACAAAGGCTTCGGCGCGGAGGATCCAGCCACCTTTCCCGCCATCCCTGCGCGTTGCGAATTTACGCAACGATGGGCGACCATCGGCCAAGGCGTAGTAATAATTCCGCCGCGCGATCCCGTAGGCATCGACGATATGTGCGGGCGCGGCCTCATAGCCGCGATGCGCCGCCGCAATCGTCTGCGGCCCCAACACGCCGTCAATCGCAACCGGCATCCGCATGTCGCACAACAGCCGCTGGAGGATACGCACCGCCCCCGCGCCTGCGTTCACATACATATCAAACACGCTCGCCTGTAGCGGCTCTGGCAATTCGCCGATCCGTGGCTGGTGAAAGTAATGTTCGACGAAAATATCGACGGCGTCCGTTTCGCGCAGCGCCCGCACATCGCGAACGTCAATGCGCCCGTCCCCCGTCACATCGCGCCGCAACCGTTGCAGCGTAGCGAGGGTCACACCGTATTTCGTGGGACCACCGGGATCGGCGGGATCGTTTACATAGCCACCCTCACGGGCGACGATGCCTTTGGCAATCTCTTGGACAGTTTGCATAGCTCGGCCTCTTTTTGATTGAGGCCAAGCATGACAGACAAAGGTTAACTCTCGCCTGCAGCAGCGTTCGGATCAACGTAAAGACCCGAATCCTTGAGGCTATCGAGCACTTCTTTCGGCATATAATCCTCGTCGTGTTTCGCAAGGATTTCAGTGGCTTCAAAGGTGCCGTTCACGTATTTACCCGTGCCGATCATCCCCTGATTTTCACCAAAGAGATCAGGCAAGATGCCCGTATAGGTTACCGGAATAACCTCTGCACCGTCCGTTACGTTAAAGGTGATCGTCTCGCTCTCACCACGGACCAGCGACCCCTCTTCGACCAGACCACCGAGGCGGAACACTTCGGACGCGGGGGGCGGTGCCGCGATCACATCCGTCGGATCGCGGTAGAAGTTGATGCCATCGCGGAACCCGTAGCCGATCAATCCAGCCGAGAGCGCGAGCGCAACAAAGGCCAGAACGATGATCTGGATACGACGTTTCTTTTTCAGGCTTTTCAGACCACTCATGGGAATACCGGTGCCAATAGCAGGCCTTCGGTCTCAGGCAGCCCCAGCATGAGGTTTGCGTTCTGCACAGCCTGACCCGACGACCCTTTGTTCAGGTTATCGAGCGTAGAGACAACCATCGCCCGTCCGGACTTGCGGTCGCCTACCACACCGATGTGACAATAGTTCGAACCCGTCACATTGCCCATCGACGGAGCCGCGCCAAAAGGAAGCACCACGATGAACGGCTCGTCTTTATACTGCTCAACCAGCGCCGCATGGATCGCCTTCGCATCGCCGCGCACGTAGCAGGACGCGAGGATACCACGGTTCACAGGCACCAGATGCGGGGTGAACATGATCTCAACAGGGCGACCAGCGAGAAGGCTGAACTCCTGATCGAACTCGCCCAAGTGACGGTGTTTACCGCCTTGGCTATAGCCCATCACATCGGTCGACCGTTCCGCAAAGAGCATGTTCTCTTTGAGGCTCCGACCCGCGCCAGAGATCCCGTTTTTCAGGTCACAAATGATGTCATCGAGGTCGATCAACCCGCCCGAAATCAACGGACGCAGTGCAAATTGCACCGTTGCCGCGTTACAGCCCGTGCCGGCCACAAGACGCGCGTTTTTGATGTCGTCGCGGTAGAACTCTGTCAGACCGTAAACGGCTTCTTTCTGGAGGTCGGTCGCCACATGCGGTGCACCATACCATTTTTCATAGGCCGCAGGATCGCGCAGACGGAAATCCGCGCCAAGGTCCACGACCTTAACGTTTTTCGGCAGATCCCGAACCAGCGCTTGGCTCAGACCATGAGGCAGCGCGGCAAACGCGAGGTCGATCTGGTCAAAGTCGATCTCATCAATCGTGCAGAGCGTCGGCAGGTCGAGATGGCGCAGGTGTGGAAACACGTCAGACATCTGCATGCCCGCCTTACGATCCGCAGAGAGCGCAGCAATCCGCAGGTTCGGGTGGGTTGCGATGATCCGCACGAGTTCAGCGCCTGTGTATCCAGAAGCGCCAAGAATAGCGACGTTATAAGTCATGAGTGTCTCCCGTTTGAGGAGTGAGATAGGAAAGGATGAACCCCACCGCAACCGGCGGGTTTGCCGAACTAGGCCGAAATGAATTCGACCTTACGTCGCAAGAACTGTGTGGCGCGGTCGGATACTTTGGTCGGGTTGCCCGTGGTCAGGTAGACCGTGTCCGTCCCTGCGCCCAGCATTTCAGGCCGACGTTTCAAGTAGTCCTCAAGGCTCGCCGCAACGAGGTTTGCCTGAGAGAACACTTTGACATTGGGGCCCAACGCGTCTTGGAATTCTTTTTCCATGATCGGGTAATGGGTGCAGCCAAGGATCGCCGCATCAGGTTCGGGCATCTTCCGCTGGAGCGCCTCAACATGGCTCCGAACGAGAGCTTCGGCGAGGATCATATCCCCGTCCTCAATCGCATCCACAACACCGCCGCAAGCCTGCGCTTCAACGTCCACGCCGATCGCACGGAATGCCAGTTCCCGCTGAAACGCACGGCTGCGCACAGTGGCAGGAGTCGCGAATAGCGCAACGTGTTTCACCTCAACTTCGCGCGGCGGAGAGTTATCGCCCCACTGCCGTTCGGTCAGCGCCTCAATCAGCGGCACAAAAACACCGAGCACACGTTTATCACGCGGCACCCATGATTCCTGCATCCGACGCAGAGCCGCCGCAGAGGCGGTGTTACAGGCGATAATCACGAGGTCACAGCCTTCGTCCCACATGCGGGCAACGGCTTTGGTCGTCAGGTCATAGATGTCGTCGGCATCCCGCACCCCATAAGGCGCATGGGCGTTATCCCCGAAATAAACAAAGGGAACATCAGGCAGGCGTTTCTGGCACGCATCCAGAACCGTTAACCCACCAAGACCACTATCAAAAACCCCGACCGCCATTAGCGTTTCCTGTATTTCGCCTCGAATTCAAAGCCCAGACGGTTGGTCCCATCGGGGCGTTCACTTAATGCATACGTCCGTTCCCGAAGGAAATCCATCATCGCTTTGGGGTCAGAGGCATAAGGGGCGAGCTCCTGTGGCGAAATCGGCGCGCCCACGGCAATTTTGACCCGTGATCCAACGCGAGCGCGAAATTCGCGGATCAAAAGCCCCATGCGCAGGGTGTAGTGCAAACGACTGGCAAGCTGGAACAGGCGGCTGTTCTGCCCATCGAAATAGAGCGGCACCACAGTGGCACCCGACTTCGCGACCATCTTAGCGGTGAAATTGCGCCACATAGGGTCCAGAGGCCGATCAAACCCACGGTGGGCAGTTGAAACAGTGCCCCCTGGAAAAATCCCAATCGCCCCGCCCTGTTTCAGGTAACGGATCGCTTCTGCGCGGGTTTCAAGGTTCAGCCGCGCACCCTCTTTCGTTTCGTCAAAGCTGATCGGCAGGATCACCCGTTCGAGGTCGGCAGAGCGGCGGAACACCTGATGGGCCAAGACGCGGAAATCACCGCCGCGCCGCTCGGACAGTATTAACCCCATCATCATCCCGTCGAGGATACCGTAGGGATGGTTCGCCACCACGACCACAGGCCCCTCAGCGGGGATATCACTCAGTGATCCTTTGGTGACCTCTAGCCCCAGCCGATAGCGTTCGACCATCACCTGCCAGAAATCGCGACCCTCTGCGACCTCGCGGTCATAGCCCTTGGCCTGCCGAATGAGCTTTAACCGCCCTGTGACGTTTTCCATCGTGCGAACGAGGACGCGCCCCCCTTTATTCGCCACGGCGCTGGCATAACTGATATCGCGGGCCACATGGCGGTCGGAACGCTGCATTTTGGATCGTCTCGGCTGATTCCCTAAAAGTGAAACAGGTATATCCAGCGGCCCACCAAAAAGGCACTGGATATAGGCAAACTGCCCGTAATTTCGCATTTCCGTTACAAATTATCTGTTAGCGCCCCTACTCCTATGTTTTTCATGGCCTATCAGGTTGCATAGCTGCTATGACCGTAGGTAATGGGCACATTGTAGTGAGCGGTAAAACAGGCAGGCACAGAGTACGATGGATTGGGATAAACTTCGCATATTTCACGCAGTTGCGGATGCAGGGTCACTGACCCATGCGGGCGAAACATTGCACCTTTCCCAATCTGCGGTCAGCCGTCAGATTCGCTCGCTCGAGGAATCTCTGACCACCACCCTGTTCCACCGCCATGCCCGTGGTCTGATCCTGACCGAACAAGGCGAACTTCTGTTCGACGCCACCCGCGCGATGAACAAACGGCTTGAGGCCGCAGCCGCGCGTATCCGCGACAGCGAAGAAGAAGTGTTCGGTGAGTTGAAAGTGACCACCACCACGGGCTTTGGCACCATGTGGCTCGCGCCGCGTTTGCCGAAACTCTACGAGAAATATCCAGAGCTTAAGATCGACCTGATGCTCGAAGAGCGCGTGCTCGACCTGCCCATGCGTGAAGCCGACGTTGCGATCCGCATGAAAGAGCCGTCGCAGGCCGACCTGATCCGCAAACGTTTGATGAATATCCGTATGCGGCTCTATGCGACTCAGGACTACCTCGACACGCACGCGCCGCTCACCACGGTCGAAGAAATCTCGGCCCACCGTCTGATTTGCCAAAGCCCGAATTCGGCGCAGGTCTCTGCGGGGGCCACATTGGTGCAATATCTGCTGGGCTATGATGTCCTTAGCACGCTGACCGTGAACAACTACTTTGGTGCGTTGCAGGCGGTTTTGGCGAATTTGGGCGTCGGTGTGCTGCCTGATTACCTGACCGAGGACTTCCCGCAGCTCGTTCGCGTGCTGCCAGAAATCGAATCTGGCGAGGTTCCAGTGTTCCTCGCCTACCCCGAAGAGCTGCGCCAATCCAAACGCGTCTCGGCATTTCGGGACTTCGTTCAGGAAGAAATATTCAACCACCGCCGTAAGATACGCGACAACGAGACCCCCTCCTGATCATAGCTATGCTGTGAGTGCATAACGGACATGTCTCAGGTTGATAGGGTTTTTCCTTGATCGTTAACAAAGTGCTGCCTATTTGAGCCTTCGAAAGCGATGATGCTTATGCGCTCATCACCTTCAACCTCCCTGTTGGACTTCGCCGGGCATCGTCCCGGCGATTTTTTTTTGCCCTAGCGTGACCTGCGGGCCTTCCCCCCAAAGCCCGCTTGCCCTAATAGGACGGCACTTCCAGCCTGCGGGGAAAGACCATGGACGATCCGAAAATCACCGAAGACCTGATTGCTGCTCACGGCCTCAAGCCAGATGAGTATGAACGTATCCTCGAGATTATCGGACGAGAGCCGACATTTACCGAGCTCGGCATCTTCTCTGCGATGTGGAACGAACACTGTTCCTATAAGTCGTCCAAGAAATGGCTCCGCGGTCTGCCGACCAAAGGCCCGCAAGTCATCTGCGGTCCGGGCGAGAACGCTGGCGTTGTCGATATCGGCGACGGTCAGGCGATCGTGTTCAAAATGGAAAGCCACAACCACCCGTCCTACATCGAACCCTATCAGGGTGCGGCAACGGGCGTTGGCGGCATTCTGCGCGACGTATTCACCATGGGCGCCCGTCCGATTGCAGCGATGAACTCGCTCTCCTTCGGTGCTCCGGATCACCCGAAAACCAAACAGCTCGTCAACGGCGTGGTTGAGGGCGTTGGCGGCTACGGCAACTGCTTTGGCGTTCCGACCGTTGGTGGTGAGGTTCGCTTCCACCCTGCGTATAACGGCAACTGCCTCGTGAACGCTTTCGCGGCTGGCCTCGCTGACGCGGACAAGATCTTCTACTCGGCGGCCTCTGGCGTCGGCATGCCTGTTGTGTACCTCGGTGCGAAAACAGGTCGTGACGGTGTTGGCGGTGCGACCATGGCATCGGCTGAATTCGACGACACCATCGAGGAAAAACGCCCCACCGTTCAGGTTGGTGACCCGTTCACCGAAAAACGCCTGATGGAAGCTTGCATGGAACTGATGCGCACGGGCGCTGTGATCTCCATTCAGGACATGGGTGCGGCTGGCCTCACCTGTTCCGCAGTTGAGATGGGCGACAAAGGTCACTTGGGCATTAAGCTGGAACTGGACCGCGTTCCCCAGCGTGAACCCAACATGACCGCCTACGAGATGATGCTCTCGGAATCCCAAGAGCGCATGCTCATGGTTCTGAACCCAGAGCTTGAGGCCGAAGCCCGCGCTGTGTTCGAAAAATGGGACCTCGATTTCGCAATCGTCGGTGAAACCATCGCCGAAGACCGTTTCGTCATCCTCCACGGCAACGAAGTCAAAGCGGACCTGCCGCTCTCTGAACTGTCGTCCTCTGCTCCTGAATACGACCGTCCGTGGGTTCCGACCCCAGCGGCAGCACCGATGGCAGACGTTCCTGGCGTTGACGCGATTGACGGCCTGAAGGCGCTGATTTCGTCCCCGAACTACGCTGGCAAACAGTGGGTCTACGAACAATACGACAGCCAAGTTATGGGCGACACCGTTCGCAAACCGGGCTTGGGCGCTGGCATCGTGCGCATTCACGGCACCGATAAGGCTGTTGCCTTCACCTCGGACGTGACCCCGCGCTACGTAAAGGCAAACCCTGTTGAGGGCGGCAAACAAGCCGTTGCCGAAGCCTACCGTAACCTCTCTGCCGTTGGTGCAAAGCCGCTGGCAACCACCGACAACCTGAACTTTGGCAACCCTGAGAAGCCAGAGATCATGGGTCAGTTCGTTGGCGCTCTGCAGGGCATCGGTGAGGCGTGTATCGCGCTCGACACCCCGATCGTGTCGGGCAACGTATCGCTCTACAACGAAACCGATGGTCAAGGCATCCTGCCAACCCCGACCATCTGTGCTGTTGGCGTGATCGAAAACCTCGATGATGCGATCCTCGGCACCGCACGTGACGGTCACGTTCTGCTCCTGTTGGGTGAAACTGCTGGCCACCTCGGTCAGTCGGCTCTGCTCGCTGAAGTGTATAACCGCGAAGACGGCGATGCACCGCATGTCGATCTGGCAGCCGAAGCCGCCCACGGCGATTTCATCCGCGCAAACCGCGCGCTGATCAACGCGTGCACCGACCTTGCTGACGGTGGTCTGGCGCTCGCGGCCTTTGAAATGGCCGAAGCCGCTGGCGTTGGCGTCTCTGTCGACGCCTCCGACACTCCGACCCTCTTTGGTGAGGATCAGGGCCGTTACCTGATCGCGTGTAGCTTTGATAAGGCCGAGGCTCTGATGATCGCCGCTGGTCAGGCAGGCGTCACCCTGCAGACCGTTGGTAAATTCGGCGGCACGGACGTGAGCTTTGGCGGATCCTCCGCTCCGCTCGCAGAACTGGCCGAGACCTTCCGGTCCTCGTTCTACACCGCGATCCACTAAATCCGATCAGGCCCGCCACCGCGCGGGCCTCTTCGTCTCTGCCTGTTGATGACGCTCCCTGACCTGAAATCCGACTGCATGAACTGCGCAGCGCTCTGCTGCGTGAGCCTCGTGTTGGACAAAGGCCCGATGTTCGCCATCGACAAGGCCGCAGGCACGCCCTGCCCCAATCTGGGCAAACACCTCTGCACCATTCACGACGATCTGGAACCCCGCGGGTTCAAGGGCTGCACGCTCTATGACTGCGCAGGCGCGGGTCAGCGCGTCACCCAAGAACGCTTCAACGGCGAAAGCTGGCGCGATGCGCCCGAACTCTTGCCCGCGATGATGCGTGATTTCGCGAACCTGCGCCCCATTCATGAACGCATGACGATGCTGGTTGCCGCCGAAACCTACAGCCTACCGCCCGAATTAGAGGCCCGCCGTGCAGGGCTTTTGCGCAAACTCTCGCGGCTTTGGGCCGATACCGCAGAGCAAAAAGCCGCCTTTGACGCCTTCCTCAGCGACATGCGTGAATTTGTCGACCGCTAATCGCTTGCGGCCCGTCCCGCGCCGTCCTACATCTTAGGTAAGACAGGAGGCCCACGAATGGCGATCACCGCAGAAGAAATCGAAAGCCTAATCCGCGAAGCATTCCCCGCTGCCAAAGTGCAGGTTCAGGGCGACGACGGTCAGCACTTTGCTGCCTACGTCGAAGACGCAAGCTTCCGCGATATGAACCGCGTCCAGCAGCAGCGCGCTGTTTACGCGGCGCTCAAGGGCAAAATGGACGGATCACAAGGCGAATTGCATGCTTTGGCACTGACCACCAAGGCACCGGACTAAGGAAAGACAGATGTCGACAGCTGACAAAATCAAAGAAACCGTCACCTCCAATGACGTTGTGCTCTATATGAAAGGCACAAAGACCATGCCGCAGTGTGGGTTCTCGTCCCGCGTTGCTGGCGTCCTGAACTTCATGGGCGTGGATTATGCCGACGTGAACGTTCTGGCTGACGAAGAAATCCGTCAGGGCATCAAAGACTACTCCGACTGGCCGACCATCCCGCAGCTCTACGTCAAAGGCGAGTTCGTGGGCGGTTGCGACATCATCACAGAGATGACCCTCTCGGGCGAACTGGATGAGCTCTTTGAAAAAGAAGGCGTTGCCTTTGACAAAGAGAAAGCGGACCAAATCCGCGCTGCGAACCAGTAAATCGCAGACGATCTAATGGAAAAGGCGCCCAGTGAGGCGCCTTTTTTCATTCGGTTGAGACGCGGCGGCAGGACTGGAACACCACCGTTTCGCTGCCCGTATCGGCGTCATACCACCCCAGCATCGCCTCTCTGTCCCTGACCCACCACACGTAGTCATCAACGACGGGCGAGTTGCGATAGCGTTTGCCTTCGGCGCTCGGCACGGCAGAGAGCATGGCGATATGCCCTTCGGCCATCACAACAGCCTGATCGGGGCCGTCGGACTGCACATAGACCACATCCAATTTGATCTCGCGATCACAGATATAGATCGAATGGCTCAGCCCTGCGGCCTGCCCTGTTGCTGGCAACAACGCCAAAAGGGCCGCCGCAATACGCATGAGTTATGCCTTTAGTTTGTCGTCCACTTCATCCGCCAACGCTTCGGCTCGCGCAGCGAGTTCCTTGAGCGTGTCGGTCACTTCTGTTGGAACGACAGGAACCGAGACTTCTTTAGGGTTCGCCGCTTTAAGTTCCAATTCCGCGATCTTGGCCTCGGCCTCGCGCAGACGGTCCTCAATCGCAACGGTCTTATCCGCCAGCAACAAGCCCGACATCAGCAAAAGCTGCGATTCAGGCATACGGCCCGCTTGCGCGGCAAAGCTCGATGCTTCGGCGTCGAGTAGCGCAGCAGCCGATTGCAGGAACGATTCCTCGCCCTCCTGACAGGCCACTTCAAACGAACGACCCCCGATTTTAATCTCGACTTGCGGCATTATTTCGCCTCCTCGATCAAGGGTTTCAGTTCCGACAGAATGGTCGCGACCTCAGCGGCCTCAGCCGCGCGAAGAGCCCGCAGTGCGTCGAGTTCGGCTTGCAACACGCGGTTGATCATCGCCGCATCCACGCCCTCGCCCTCTGCGGCCTTACGCAGATTTTCGCTCACCTCGCGAAGGGCCGCGTTTTCACCGCGTAATTTTTCCAGATCGGCCTCAAAACTCTGAAGCTGTTCTTTGGCCCGTTCAGCCCCGCTATTGAGCTCTGCAATGACGCCATCCTGACGGGATTTGAGCACCTTTACCCGCTCTTCCAGCTGGGCATTGGCCTCTTTCTGAGCGGCCAAATCCGCCTCAAGCGCCGCCACGCGACCATCATCCGACGATGCCGCCGCAGGTGTATCACCCGATACTACAGCTTTGTTTTCCAACGCAGAAACGCCGCTGCGAATCCGGTCGAGAGCGGCTGAAATGCGCCCTTCAAGCTCTGAAATCTCGGTCATCTGCGCGTCCTCCTGGGTCTTCTTTTTTGTCACCGAGGGTCGCCCCCCATTCGACATGCCCGAATCGTGATCTGTTCCTCAAAGCCTAAGTCAATCACGGCCAAGGGCAAAGGCCCAGCCGACGAACTTCGCCAAGGACTTAACGGTCCCGCTTGATCTTGGGGGACACCCTGTTATGACGCTATCACCAATCGCCCAACAGCAAAGGACCGGACACTTGGATATTGCTGCCCTGCGCGCCGCGCACCCCGATCACTGGATGAAAGCTGCGGCTATCCGCACCCTGACGCTCGATGCCGTTACGGCTGCGAACTCGGGCCACTCTGGTATGCCGATGGGCATGGCCGATGTGGCGACCGTGCTTTTCGAAAAACACCTGAATTTTGACCCCAAGGCTCCGCTCTGGCCGAACCGCGACCGTTTCATTCTGTCGGCAGGTCACGGCTCTATGCTGATCTACTCCCTGCTCTACCTCACAGGTTACGCAGAAGTATCGCTCGACGAGATCAAGAACTTCCGTCAGTGGGGCGCGAAAACCGCTGGCCACCCAG
>JAYPVO010000052.1:0-12812 GCA_038134645.1 Paracoccaceae bacterium | reverse complement strand
TCGAACCGCATGGTGAAGCCCGACTGGAACATCGCGCGGATCGCGTCGAAGTCAAAGAGGCTCTGCATCAGGTCAGCATAATCAGCCACAGGGTCGATCACCTCGACCTGCATATCGCCGAGCGTAGAGGTGCCGATGCGGCTGAGGTCCACATCTTGGGCCTCTAGGATATGGTATTCGCGGATGGTTTTGGTGATGGCATAGATGCGGTCGGTGACGGCCTCTGATGCGGGGCCGCCGTTTGCGCCGTTGAACTTGAGCCCGAAGTCATAATCCACGCCACCGGGGTTATGCGAGGCCGAGAGGATCAACCCGCCGTCCATCTGGTATTTGCGAATGAGGTTCGACGCGGCAGGGGTCGAACAAATCCCACCTTGCCCCACCACGCATTTCGCAGCGCCATTGGCCGCGGCCATACGCAGGATGACTTGGATCGCGCGGTCATTGAAATAGCGACCGTCGCCGCCAGCAAGCAGGGTTTTCCCCGCAACGCCGCCGATCCCGTCAAAAATCGCCTGCACGTAGTTTTCTAGAAAATGCGGCTCCATAAAGGTGCGCGTTTTCTTGCGAAGCCCGCTCGTCCCCGGTTTTTGGCCCTCAATTGGCTGGGTCGGGACGGTGATCTTGGTCATTATAACAGTGTCCTTTGGAAACAAATGCGGCCCCCCGCGAAGGGGGGCAACTATGGGACACAGAATATTCTGCTGGTAGGCAGGAGCAACCCGAAACGCTACAGCGCCCCTATTGCAGGCAGGGTGATGTCGCAGGGTAACGCATGGGCGAGCACGCGTTCGGCGTTCGGGATGTCGTTCCCTTCGGCGCGGCGCACGGCGTTGGTGCGCGAATGGTTGAGCGACAGCCAGCGTTGGATCAAACGCGCCCGCAGTTCAGGCAGAGGCACATCCCAGCGGATGGTGAGATCCCACATGGGCGCAAGTTCGCGCCACGGGTCTTCGTCGAACATCAGGTAATTGCCTTCGACGATGATGACTTGGCACTCTGGGCTGACCAGACCAGCACCCGCGATGGCGATGTCACGGGGACGGTCGAACACGGGGTAATAGGCAGGGCGACCTTCGCGGATGGTGCGGATGAGGTGGATAAACCCGTGAACGTCAAACGTTTCTGGCGCGCCCTTGCGGGGCCGCATGTTCATCTCGTCCAAGATGCGGTTGTCGAGGTGGAACCCGTCCATCGGAACGATCTGCGCGTCGATCTTTTTGATCGTCAGGCGACGCAGCAGTTCTTCGGAGAGGGTGGATTTCCCGCTGGCAGGTGCGCCTGTAATGGCGACGATCAGGCGGGGCTTTGACGCAATATGGCCCTCGATAGCATCGAGGACCACATTCACTTTGTTCGTCAGGTCGGTGAAGTCGGGCATTTACGCCAGTTCCAATTCCGTTTCCGGTTCTTTGGCTCCAGTCATATATGCAACGGCGTCCGACATGGTATGTTTTTTTGGATCGATCACGCACAAACGTTGACCAAGGCGGTGAACGTGGATGCGATCAGCGAGCTCGAACACGTGGGGCATGTTGTGGCTGATCAGGATGATCGGAATACCACGCGAGCGCACGTCTTGGATCAGTTCGAGAACGCGACGGCTTTCTTTCACGCCAAGCGCCGCTGTCGGTTCGTCGAGGATGATCACCTTGGATCCGAACGCCGCAGCACGCGCCACAGCCACACCCTGACGCTGACCACCCGAGAGGGTCTCAACCGCTTGGTTGATGTTCTGAATGGTCATCAGGCCCAGATCGTTCAGTTTATCGCGAGCGAAGTCCTGCATGCGAGCGTGGTCCATTTTGCGGAGCACTTTGCCCATCAAGCCAGGTTTGCGCCACTCACGGCCCAAGAACATGTTGTCAGCGATCGACAGAGCAGGGGACAGCGCGAGGTTCTGGTAAACGGTTTCGATACCTGCTTTGCGCGCATCGTCTGGCCGTTTGAAGTGGACCTCTTTGCCTTCCAAGAAGATCTGGCCGTGGTCGGGAACAACTGCCCCCGACAAGGCTTTGATCAAGGTGGATTTGCCCGCGCCGTTGTCGCCGATCACTGCGGTGATTTCGCCGGGATACAGGTCGAAGTCTGCGCCGTTCATGGCCACAACCTGACCATAGCGTTTCATCAGCCCGCGTGCGGAAAGGATAGGTTTCACGTTCGTCATTTCGTGGCCCTCCGCAGCCATTGGTCAAGAGCAACCGCCACAAGAACAAGGCAGCCTGCCGCAAATTGTTGCCAGTAGTCGTCCACGCCACCCAGCGAGAGGCCAGTGGTAAAGACGCCCACGATGATAGCACCCAGAACAGAACCGATCACCGAGCCGCGACCGCCGAACAGGGAGGTGCCGCCGATCACAACTGCGGTGATGGATTGCAGGTTCACGTCGTCAAAGCCGATGGGAGAGATCGACCCAACGCGGCCCGCAGCAGCCCAACCACCAAAAGCGCAGATCAGGCCAGCAAAGGCGTAGACCGAAACCAAAGTGCGGTTGATGCGGATACCAGAGAGCATCGCTGCATCTGGGTCATCGCCAATGGCCATCACGTGACGGCCCCAAGCGGTGTGGTTGAGCATGTAGTAAACGAGGCCAGCCAGAACCAAGAGCGCGACAACGCCATAGGTGATCTGGAACCCGCCGAACGAGATGCGTTCGCCAAAGAACAGCAGTGACGGAGCGCTTTCGCGGATGTCAGAGCCACGGATCGATTGCGATGCCGAATACCAGAGCTTGAGCGCGGTAAAGATCGACAGCGTGCCGAGCGTCACGATGAACGGCGGCAGTTTGATCACGGTCACGAGGATGCCGTTGAACCAGCCCATCAGACCGCCAAAGAACATCCCGATCGAAATCGCGAGGAACGGCGGTAGGCCGAGGTCCACGGACAGTTTGCCCATGATGATAGACGAGAGCACGAGGATCGCG
This sequence comes from Paracoccaceae bacterium, assembly GCA_038134645.1. Taxonomy (GTDB): domain Bacteria; phylum Pseudomonadota; class Alphaproteobacteria; order Rhodobacterales; family Rhodobacteraceae; genus Marivivens. Next base: position 9,886 of record JAYPVO010000052.1, on the reverse strand, counting down.
CCAACCGACAGGTCGATACCTGCGGTCAGAATGACCAGCGTTTGGGCAACAGCAACGATACCCGTTACAGTCACCTGCTTGAGAACCAACGAAAGCGTGCCTGGTGTCATGAAGTTATTAGCGAATGCGCCAAAGAACAGAACGCTGACAATCAGGACAAGTGCCGGAATGGTGGTGGGGTAATCCCGCAGGAATTTGCGGAGGACGTGCGTAATCGTCTTATCGTCCTGCGCGAAAGAGGCGACGGCCTTATCGGCTTTGTCTAGTCCTGCTTCGAATTCGTTAATGGGTTTTGTGGGTTCTGATTGGGTGCTCATTTCGTCCGGTGCCCTCCCTTGCGTGCGAAACGCGTGACGGTGGATAGATAAAGGGCGGCGCGCTGCCGCCCTTTACCAGTGTAGTCATACTGTGGAACTTAGCCCCAGCAGATATCAAGTCCTTCAGCGCTGGTCAGGGACGGAACGCCCTCTGCCGGCTTGTCGGTGATCAGGTTAACGCCTGTGTTGAAGAAGGTCAGGCCTTCGGACGCAGCAGGCTTGGAACCGTCAGCGATGAATGCTGCAACAGCTTCAACACCTTTGGATGCCATCAGCAGCGGGTACTGCTGCGAAGTAGCGCCGATTACGCCAGTTTTTACGCTTTCAACGCCTGGGCAGCCGCCGTCTACGGAGACGATCAGAACGCCTTCTTCTTTGCCAGCGTTAACCAGAGCCTGGTATGCGCCTTCAGCAGCAGGTTCGTTGATGGTGTAAACAACGTTGATGTCCGGGTCACGAGCGAGGAGGTTTTCCATCGCGGTCACGCCGCCTTCAACCGAAGCGTTCGAGGTTTCGTGGCCGATGACGCGAGCGTCGTTCTCGGAACCCATGACCGACAGATCCGGAACGTCGATGCCGAAGCCTACGAGGAAGCCAGTGTCGCGCTGAACGTCAACCGAGATGTTGTCTTTGTTGATGTCGAGCATTGCGATCTTAGCGTTCGCAGTTTCGTCACCGAGGGTTGCAGCAGCCCATTTACCGATCAGGAGACCTGCTTCGAAGTTGTCGGTTGCAAAGGTCATGTCCTGTGCTTCCGGATCAGCGAGCGGGGTGTCGAGTGCGATAACCAGAACGCCAGCAGCGCGTGCGTCGATCAGAGCCGGAGTAACCGAGTCGTTCGAAGCGGTGATCAGGATGCCTTTAGCGCCTGCAGCTACGCAGTTTTCGATCGCGGAGATCTGCGGAGCAGCGTCGCCATCGGTTACACCAGCGAACGCCATCAGGTTCATGCCCAGTTCGTTAGCGCGTGCTTCTGCGCCTTCGCGCATTTTCACGAAGAACGGGTTGGTGTTGTTTTTGGTGATCAAGCACAGGGTGCCTTCGGCCATAGCCGCACCAGACATAGCAACAAGAGCAAGTGCCGAACCGGCGAGAAGTTTTTTCATGGTTTCCTCCCAAGAATTCCAGATACGGACCGTGTTTGATCCGTCCTATCCCATCGCACCTCCGCTCTGGGATTGCCCATAGACAACTCGATTCGGAGGCGGTCGTCAATAAATAAATCAATCTTATTTACTTATTGACAGTTCCGAATGTGATCGGCAGTTTCTGGAGTCGGGAAGAGGTCTAAGAGGACAATAAAATGCTTATCGGTATTCCTGCGCTTTTAGGGCCGGACATGCTTTATACGTTGCGCTCCATGGGTCATGGCGATGAAATCGCGATCGTGGATGGCAACTATCCTGCGCTGGAACATGGCCGTCGCGTTGTGCGTGCAGATGGGCTGGAATTGATCCCCGTGCTCAAGGCGATTCTGTCTGTGATGCCGATTGATCGCTTCACTCCTGACGCGATTTTCCGCTCTTCGCAGTTCAATGACGCTGCGCAATTTGCGCCGATTCACCACGAGATTGATGCCGTTGTTGCGTCAATGGTTCCTGATGTTGCAGTTCGTGCGATGTCTGGTGACGACCTCTATCCGCGTATTCGTCAGGCACACACAATTGTTGCCACGAGCGAGCCCGCCCTTTATGCGAACGTGATCCTACGAAAAGGGGTCATTGAACCCTGATCGAAACCGAAAGCCGACATGAAACTCGAAGACCACAGCCAAGACGAAAGTCAGGACCAATCCACTGGAGACCCGCAGGTATTTCGCGGGTCCAATCAGTCGGGGCTGCGCGATTATAACGAGCGTCTTGTTCTTTCGATGATCCAGCGTAGCGGCGCAATGCCGGGGGTAGAGATTGCCCGCCGTGCAGGTCTGTCGCCGCAAACGGTATCAGTGATCTTACGCAGCCTTGAGGCGGACGGGTTGTTGGAACGTGGCGCGCCGCAGCGTGGCCGCGTTGGTAAACCTTCGATTCCGATGGGGCTCAATCCCGAGGGGCTGTTCTCGGTCGGTGTTAAGATCGGTCGCCGAAGTGCGGACCTCGTTCTGACGGACTTCCTCGGTAAAACGCGGCAGTTGCTTCAGACGACCTATCGTTACCCCATGCCCGAAGCGATCCTTGGCTTCCTAAAGTCGGGGCTTGCCTCGTTCCGCGAGGCGCTGGGTGATAAGGCCGCAGATCGCATTTCGGGGATCGGCATCGCGATGCCGTTCGAGATTTGGAATTGGTCCGAAACCATCGGCGCGCCGCAAAACGACATCGCAGCGTGGCGTGATCTGGATTTCGCGGCAGAGATTGCTCAATTCACCAACCTGCCTGTGTTCATCGAAAACGACGCCACTGCGGCCTGTCGGGCAGAGCATGTTTATGGCCTTGGTCGGACGTATCGCGACTTTGCCTATTTCTTTGTCGGCTCGTTCATCGGTGGCGGCGTGGTGCTGAACCATGCAGTGTTCGAGGGTGCACGCGGCAATGCGGGGGCATTCGGGTCGCTGCCGATCCGACTGTCCACGGGCGAAGATAAGCAGTTGATTGATGTGGCGTCGCTCTATCGTCTTGAGGCGGATTTGGCACGCAAGGGGATTGAACCCGCACGGATCTGGGCCTCGCCACAGGACTGGCACGATTTCCCCGAGGTCTTGGAAAACTGGATCGACTACACCGCGCGGCATCTCGCGCGGGCGGCTTTGACCGTTTGTGCGGTCATCGATTTTGAAGCTGTGGTCATCGATGGCGCCTTCCCCGAGGATGTGCGAACCCGCCTCATCAACCGCGTCCGCGAGAATATCGTGGACCTTGATCAGCGCGGCCTGTTCCCGCCAGTGATCGCCGAAGGCACCGTGGGCCGCAACGCCCGCGCAATGGGGGCGGCCTGTTCGCCTGTGTTCAACCAGTTCCTTCTCAATACCTTGGGCGGGTTGTCGCAGAGCAGCTAATCGGTTGCAAAGCCATGACACGCGGCTCATTCTGGCGGCATGTCGAACCTATCACTCTCGCGCATTGTTATGATCTGGCGATCCTTCCGCGATGTGCTGGGGAAAAATGACCTCGACCTGATTTCGGCGGGCGTGGCGTTTTACGGGATGTTTTCGATCTTTCCCGCATTTGCGGCCTCTATCGCGATCTTCGGCATCGTGGCTGACCCTGTGGTGATCGCGGAACAGCTCGATCTGATGCGGGATGTGATCCCTGCGGATGTGTTCACCTTGTTTGAAGCACAGATTGATCGGCTGCTGGGGGCAGGGGCTGCGACGCTCGGCTGGGCATCCTTTGTATCACTCGCCATTGCGCTCTGGTCTGCACGGGCGGGTGTTGGGGCGATGCTGCGCGGGTTGAACGCCATTTATGCGGGGCAAACACGGTCTGGCGTGCGACATGCGGCGACGGCGCTGGCGATGACGGTCGCGATGATCGGCGTGGCACTGATTGCATTGATCGTTGTTGTTGCGGCACCGATTGCAATCGCCTTTATCCCGCTCGCCAATGAATGGAGCGGCCTGATCGAAGTCATCCGCTGGGCGGTCGCCCTCTTTGTGCTTTTGGCGGCTTTGGGGATTTTATATCGCTACGGCCCGAACGCAGCGCACCGTTCTGGCTGGGTCACTTTGGGGGCCTTTGTCGCGGTCGGCCTGTGGTATTTGGTGTCGATTGCCTTCTCTGCCTACATCGCAAATTTCGGAAATTATAATCAGGTTTACGGCTCGCTCGGCGCTGTCGTGGCGCTGTTGATGTGGTTTTATCTCTCGTCTTACTTGGTCTTGCTGGGTGGGGCGTTGAATGTCTCAATCGCGCGGACCTACCCCAAAGAGTAGCATCGCGTGGTAGAAATTGCGCAATAGTGAAATTTTTTCACTAGTAATTGATAATCCATTCGGATAGTTTGATGTCAAAAGAATAGCCGGACTCCATCAAACGTGAGCCGGAAATCCGAGGCGGAGTAGTAGTTTATGTCAGCGATTGAGTTCGTAGTCCGCGATTCCGCGGGCCAAATTGAGCACGGAAATGTTGCAGGTGATGGCGCGGCCGCTTCGATCATCGTTTCCGTAGATGAAGATATTTCTCTCAACCTTTCCAGAGCGCAGGTGCAGTCGTATTCACGGCAGGGGCAGGCGCTTCAGGTTGTTTTGATCGATGGTCGCGTGATCATGATCGAAGGGTTCTTTACCCCCGAGGGTATCCCTGAAAACAACCTCTACCTCTCGTCTGGCGGGGTTCTGGCGCAGGTCGAACTGGCCGAAGTGAGCGATGGTTTCTACTACGCGAACTACTCCGAGGCGGAAGCCTTTGGTAAATGGAGCCCTGACGACGATCTGTATTTCCTCCGCGGCTCTGATGTTCAGCTCGCTGGGTATAACGAAGTCTATCCGGTTGAAGACGATCAGGTCGGTATGCTTGCCGCCCCGCTTTTGGCTGGGATCGGCGGTGTCGGTGCAGGTGCGGCAGGCGTTGGCGCTGCGGCATTGGGCGGCGCTGCGATTGTGTCGGGTCTGACTGGCGGCGGTTCGGGCGGTGGCTCGGGTGTTTATGTGACCGTGCAAACGGGCGCTGGCGCTGAGGACACCGTGGTCAATGGCGACGATTACAATGACGGTATTGAGCTGGGCGGCACAGGCACCCCAGGTGGCGAAGTAACCGTCACCGTTGGCGGCGCGACCGAGACGACAACCGTCGGTGAGGATGGCACTTGGGAAGTGGTGTTCCAACCCGGCGACCTGCCAGGCGGCGAATACACTGAGACCGCGACCGTCACGATCACCAGTGGCGGCGAAACATCGACCACCACCGCAGAGATCATCGTTGATACGGTCGCAAACGTGACCCTGAACGAAGGCGCCAACGGCGGCGATCTGTTGATCAATGCCCAAGAGCTGGCAGGCGGCGTGACCCTTTCGGGCACTGTCGAAGCGGGCTCTACCGTGATGGTGACTGTTGGCGGTATGGCTTATGAGGCCACAGTGACCGACGGCGCATGGTCCCTGACATTGCCTGATGGCGCGGTTGAGACGGGCGAATACGATCTCGCCGTGACCGTTTCCGCGACCGATGCCTTTGGTAACACCACAGATACTAGCGGCACCGTGACGATTGACACGCAGACGTCTGTCTCTATGTCGACCTCGACCATTGGCGGCGATGGGACTGTCAACGCGTCCGAACATGCGGCTGGCGTGAATATTACAGGTATGGCGCAGCCGAACGCGAGCGTTGCTGTAACCGTTGGCTCGGTGACACACACGGTTGTGGCAGGCACTGACGGGTCTTGGTCCGCGACTTTCTCGTCGACCGATCTGCCAGAAGGCACGTATGACGCGACCGTGACTGCGGTTGCGACCGACGCTGCGGGCAACACCGCAACGTCCACAGGTTCGTTCCATGTCGATACAGAGATGGGACTCGCGATCAATTCTGGCGCAGTTGAGGGCGACGGGATTGTAAACGGAGCAGAAGCCTCTGACGGCATCACGCTCACTGGTACGGCAGAGGCTGGGTCCTCTGTCGCGGTAACGCTCAATGGCTATACCCGCACCGTGACTGCGGGCAACGACGGATCATGGTCCGCATCGTGGATCGCCACCGAGCTTCCGACTATCGAGACTACACTCACGGTTAAGGCCGTCGCAACGGACGGGTCTGGCAACGTGGAAACCACGACCGGATCCGTCACGTTCGACCCCTTCGTCAACACGCTGACCCATACGAACGGTCAAGTTGGCGGCGACGGTGTGGTCAACCTCTCTGAACAAGGCCAAGCGATTACTGCAAGCGGCATGGTCGAAGCAGGCTCGACCGTTTCGGTGAGCCTCGGTGGTGTGACGCTGCCTGCGACCGTTGCGGCAAACGGCAGCTGGACCGTCACTTACCCTGCGGGAACGCTGGCTGTAGGTGACTACAACACCGCGCTGGTCATCACCGCGACGGATGCGGCGGGCAACACCAGCCAAATCTCGGAAAGCGTTCGCGTTGATACTGTGGCAGGCGATCTGACGCTGTCCTCTGCGCCGATTGAAATCGACGACGTTGTGAACGCGGTCGAAGTGGCTGATGGCATTGTCATCACAGGCACCGCGACACCGGGCCTGGTTGTTACTGTGACCTTTGGTGGGGCAACCCACTCGGTTACCGCAAATTCGGCAGGCACTTGGTCGTCCAAGTTCCTCGCCTCGGAAATCCCGACGGGCACCTATGACGCGGCGATTACAGCATCGATCACTGATGCGGCGGGTAACTCCAAAACCGTATCGGACTCTGTCCATATCGACACTCAGGTCGTGAACCACGCCTTCGCTGCGATCCAGTTCGAAGGCGACGACATGATCAGCGGCGACGAAGCCTCGGACGGCTTCAACGTCAACGGCACGGTCGAGCCTCTGTCCAAGGTCGTCGTGACCTTTGGATCAGGCAGCAGCGCTGTGACGAAAACCGTTTATGCGGGGTCTGACGGTCAGTGGAACGTTGAGTTCACCGCTGGCGAAATTCCGAGCGGCGAATACACCGCGCCGATCGTGGCCCGTGCGACCGACCCTGCGGGCAACGTCAGCACCATCTCGGACACCGTGCGCGTTGATACCATCGTGAACAAGCTGACCGCCGATGCGACTGAAACTGACAACGTCGCCAACGCTTACGAGCTTCAGGATGGGATCACCCTGACGGGCACGGTTGAGGCAGGTTCGACGGTTCTTGTCACCTTTGACGGCATGACCCGTGTGGCCACTGTTGGCCGTGACGGTTCGTGGGAAGTGACCTTTGACGCAAACGAAATCCGCGAAGGTGACTACTCTGCCGATGTCACGATCAAAGCGACCGACGCGGTTGGTAACGTCCGTGAAACCACTCAAGTGGTTGAAATCGACACCATCGGCCCAGATGCCGCGACCGTGAACCACAAGATCGTAAGCGGCCAAGGCATCGAGGCGATCATCGTGTCTGACGATGCGGCGAACATCGAACTTTACGATGTGACCGACGGTCAACATGCGGCTCCGCTGACCTTTACAGCGTCACAGACGATGTCGGGCTGGCTCGATTTCGATACGCCGATTGCGGATGAGACGAACCTCGTTGTGTCTGCAACGGATGATGCTGGTAACGAAACATCGACCTTGGTTGTTCTCGATGAGGCATCCAGCGGTGTTGTCGATATCGCGAACCCGCTGCTCGATAACTTCGACTTTGGCGCGATTGACCTCAGCTTTGCCGAGGATGGCGATCTGACCCTGACCGCATCCGACATTGAAGACCTGACCAAAGGCTCGAACGAACTGACCATTCATGGCGGTTCCGACGACACGGTCACGATCAATGGTGCGGTTGCAGGCGGTGTCGAGACAGTCGATGGCACAGACTTCCACGTCTACACGCTGGGCGGCAACCACACGCTCTACATCGAGGATGGCGTCAACGTCATCATCTAATCCCGATACGGGCTGCCCCACGGGTGGCCCGATCCAAGAGGTTAAGACGGAACAATTGAGGTAGTCGTGGGTAATATGCGTTGGATAGGCAAAGCTTTGGGTGCGCTCGCGCTCGGCTCTGCTCTGTCGGGATGCATGTCATCAGGCGAAGGTGGTCTTGGCGTTACACGCAATGCGTTTAATTTCATGTCCCCCGCCGAAGACCCTCAGCCACAATCCGTCCTTAGTCCACAAATGGAAAACGGCACCGAGTCCGAGATTATCGCGGGCCTCCTGAACCGTCGTTCCATTTTGCCCGAAGGCCCTTACGCCGAAGTGGCGAGTGCTGTCCTCGATGCGAACTCCCGCGCAGCCGAGGCCGATCTGCGTGCAGCACGGCTGCGCGCAGAGGCAGCATCGTCCAATTGGCTCCCGTCGCTTGGCCCGAATGTGAGCCTGACCTCGCTGGGGACCGTGGTGGCGAGCCTCGTCGTGGAGCAAACCCTCTTTGACAACGGTCGCCGCAAGGCGGAACGCGATTACGCTGCCGCCGATGTTGAGGTGGCTGCCGTTGCCTTGGCCCAAGACACCAACCGCCGCGTTTTGGATGCGCTCGAACTCTACATCACCGCAGAGGCGATGCAGGCCCGCGCTGGCGTGAACGCTGCCGCTTTGGAACGGATGAACCACTTCGCCTATGTGATGAGCGAACGGGTGCGGGGTGGCGTGTCGAACCGCGCAGACTTGCAGATCGTGGAACAAAAGCTCGCGCAGATGCGGTCGGACCTCTTGTCTGACCAAGAGGCATCCTTGGCCGCGATGGCAGAATTGAACGCGATGGCCGCCCGTCCGCTGGACACAGTGCATGGCCTGACCGCGATCCAATCGTCGGCAGCCAATGCGTTGCCCTTGGGTGTGCTCAAGGCTGAGGCAGAGGCGCAGCGTGGCATCGCAGCCGCTCGCGCCGAACGCGCAGGGTTCCTGCCGGGTGTGACGGCAACGGGCACCGTGAATAACAACGGATCAGATTTCGGCATTGGGGTGGGCATTCCCAATGGCCTTGGTTTCGGCAATGGCGCAGCAATGCGTGCCGTCGAAGCCCAAGAAGCCGCCGCGCGTGCGCGTGTCGGTCAAACCCGCGAGGATACCAACCGCGACTTGCGCGCATTGGAAGCCGAGCTGGGCAGCCTGCAACGTCAAATGGCGCAGGCACAAACTCTCGCGGCCCAAGCGGCTGCGAACTATGACATTTTCGCCGCCCAACTTCGCGAAGGGCAGCGAACCGTGAATGACGTGGTGGGCGTCTTCGAGACCAAGGTGCGCACAGAACGTGCCGCCGTGGTCATTCAATATGACATTGCCAAAGTGGAACTTCGGATTGCAGCGATCCACGGCACTCTTGTTGACGGAGAACGGATATGACCGGCCCAATATTGGCCTTTGATATCAATGCCACCCGTGGCGGTAAGGTGACCCGCCTGACCACGGCTGACAAAACGCAGGCAGAGCAACCCGCTGCCGCGCCTGAACCTCATTACGAAGACCGCTTTACCCCCAAAGCCCGCGCTCGCGCCGATCTGGCCGCGACCTACGCGGGGCTTTTGGGCGTCGATGTGATCCGCGCCGATCTGCTGGAAAAAATCGTCTCCGCTGATGGCGATGCGATCACTTCTGCTGGGATCGCGGGGGCGCTGTCGGACTCTGGTCTGGTGGCCAAGGTCAAAAAGATCGCAACGCCCGTGAACACGCTCTGGCCCGCGCTGGCCGAGATGACCTCGGGCCAGATGGTTCTGGTGCTCGAACAGCAGGGCAACACGTTCTTTATCTATGACACCACCTGCGACGGAAACCGCGCAGAGGTGCCGCTGTCCGATTTTATGCCCGTGTTCACAGGCACGATTGTGCGTGCCGATGTTGCGGTCAGTGAACTGACCCGTCGTCATGCGGAAAAGGACAAGAAGGCCCACTGGTTCTGGGGCGAGGTCAAACGGTTCCGCCGTCATGTGGCCGAAGTGGCTGTGGGGTCGTTCGTCGCGAACCTCTTGGCCGTGGCGATCGCGCTGTTTTCCTTGCAGGTCTATGACCGTGTGATCCCGCACCAATCCACCGCGACCCTTTGGGT
>JAYPVO010000051.1:0-12948 GCA_038134645.1 Paracoccaceae bacterium | reverse complement strand
TACATGAAAGCCGCTCCGGTTCGGGGCGGCTTTTTTGTTTGGTGGGGAAGATGTTCGAAAGTTTTATGAGAGAGCACAATCTGAACTATATTCAAATCGCAAAATACGGTTTGATATTTGCGCTTTCAATGCATTCGGTCTATCTTGGTTATACTTGGAATATCCCAATTGAGTTAAGGTCGTTTATCGACCGTAATTTTTATATCCTGTTTCAAACCAATTTAATTAATTCCGTTTTTTATTCATCGATTTCAAGTGTAGTGATATTCTTCTTAATATACTTGGCGGATTGGATTGTTCCTCCGCATTACTATCGAAAACTAGTTTTTCGACGAGTGCGTCGTAACCTGTTTAAGAACCAGTTATTTAAAAGGGTAATACTGGCAATTGCATCATTTCCAGTTTTCTTTATGGATTACCAATACAAATATTTTCTGGGTGCAGTTGGGGTGATAATAACTCTATTTGTGTTGGATGCCGTTATAAATATGACTTTTCCTTCGATGCTAAAAATAACCTTATCTCCTCTTAGAAGTTCTGGCTTGGCTGTCAGGGAACGTTTTTTGAAAGTAAAATTGGAAGATAATGGGAAGCTGGGTAGACTCGAAGGATTTGCTCTGAATGTGAAGTTAAACTTACTTCTACAAGTTTTCACGATTCTTACGAAAATTGCGGATGCAATTAGGGTCTTAACGGCTTGGTTTTACATTAGACGTTATTTTGATCGGGTGGATGGACAGGAAAGGCGGGACGCTCTGTGGGGAACGCTGAGCGTGTTTTTCTTTTTTTCCATCGGTCTTATTAGATATGATGTCGAGAGTTCTAATATCCTAGAGATTAAGTTGTTTGAAGGCGATCCGATTCACGCAGCTATTTTCGGTCAAACTGATAAGTTCATTTATGTTCTGCCCGAGGGGGGAGAGATTACGCTACTGTCATTGGGGGAAGTTCTCTCAATCGCGAAATAGCTTCGCTTTCCGCCCTCGGGTCGGGTGCTGCCCGCCTCTCACCTCTTCCGCGTCCGCAACTCCTGCTCGCGCATCAACATCTCAATCTGGTGGTCGTAGGCGGCCCACATCACGCGGCGGCGTTTGGCGTCGATGTCTCGTTCGTGGTCGGTGATGTCTTTGCCCATCAGCCGCTCCATCGCGCGGAGTTGGTAGAACGGCACCACCCCCGCGACGAGGCGGCGGTGTTTGGTGATCCAGACGTGGGTGCCCATGCGGTCGATCCATTCGACATAGGCATTGGCGCGGGTGCGGAACGTGGTGAGCGACACTTTTTTGTACTGAGGCAACGGGTCGAGGTGCATTTGGGGCAAAACCTTCCATGAGGAATTCAAAATACGTCCTGTTTTGCGGAAAATCGGACTCTTTACGGGGTTTTGGCCCAGTAACGGACCGTGACGGTGCCCGGTTAATACGTCCTGTATTTGCCTCAAACAGGTGCGATTAGGTTTACCAAAACGCCCCTAACGTCCCGTTACACCACCGTGCGGAGGGGGTGGGGCCACTAGATGTAGGGATTGACGCAGATCAACGCGGAGTGGCGTTAATATGAGTTAATCTTGATGCATTGGCATTTGTTGACAGGAGGCATCCATGCTCCGCCTTGCATCTATTCTCTATTCTTTGATCGGCACCACCCTCGCGGGTTCGCTCGTTGTTGTAGCACTTACAATGGGTTACGACACGTTGAACCCCATCCTGATGGCGGCTGGCGCGGGCTTTGTCGCGGCGCTGCCCGTGACGTGGTTGGTCGCGAAAGCGATCCAAAACGCATAAATCTCGACGGAAATCAGTGGCATCGGCGTTTACCTATAAAGGAGACGCCAATGCCCACGATTTATCTGTTTATTATCAGCACCTTATCGGTCGCTGCGATCTATTCGTCCTCAATAATCTAGGTTGAGGAACGTCCTGACCGCCAGTTCAAATTCCCGCGGCTTTTCCGCATGCAGCCAATGCCCCGTTCCAGGGATTTTGGCGAAATGCGCGTTGGGGAATAACTCTTTGATTTTGTTTCGGTATTCGGGCAGGACATAGGTCGAATTTGCGCCCGACAGGAACAGCGTTTCGCCCTCAAATCGCTTGCCCGTGACATCAGGAAAACCCAAAATCGCAGGCATATTCGCCTCAAGCGCATCCAGATTGAGCTTCCAACGTTTCTCTTTTAAATCAAGGGATTGCAGGAAAAACGCTTGCAGCCCTTCGTCCAAATGCGACAACTGAGCCACCGCATCCTGCCGTTTTTCCACAATATCTAGGTCCACAGCCCGCATCGCATCAATATTTTGTGTCTGCGTATGGCTATAAGCAATCGGCGCTATATCTGCCACAATCAGCCTGTTAACCTTTTCAGGGTAATTCAAAGCCACCATCATCGCCGATTTACCGCCCATGGAGTGACCGAGAATATTCCATTTGTTTTCAATGACTTCCGCGAGGTCGTCGGCCAGTTCTGGGTAGGTGTGGCTGTCGTTCCAAGGGCTGCTGCCGTGGTTGCGCATATCGACGGCCACGACCTCGCGTTCGTCGGAAAGACGTTTCGCGATCACACCCCAATTGCGGCCTGACCCGAAAAGTCCGTGCGCAATCAAGAGGTTCGGTTTGTCGGTCGGTACGCCGTGACGGATCGTGTTCAGCATTATCTATCCCCAATTTGGCACTGGTATATCGACCGATACGGCAAAGAAAAAGGGCCGCGACATGCATCGCGACCCCTTTGATCATGGAGCTCTGGTTGACCTTAGAGGGTCGGGTAGAGCGGGAACTTTTCGCACAGGGCTTCGACTTCGGCTTTGACTTTAGCTTCGACCTCTGCGTTGCCGTCAGCGCCGTTTGCAGCCAGACCGTCAACAACCTCAACGATCCAGTCAGCGATCTGACGGAATTCAGCTTCTTTGAAGCCGCGGGTGGTGCCAGCTGGCGAACCCAGACGAACGCCCGAAGTTACGGTCGGTTTTTCAGGGTCAAACGGGATGCCGTTTTTGTTGCAGGTGATGTTTGCGCGACCCAGAGCGGCTTCGGTTTCGTTGCCTTTTACGCCTTTGGGGCGCAGGTCAACGAGCATCAGGTGGCTGTCGGTGCCGCCAGTTACGATGTCGAGGCCACCTTTCATCAGCTGGTCAGCGAGCGCCTGAGCGTTCACGACAACCTGCTTCTGGTACTCTTTGAATTCGGGGCGCAGTGCTTCGCCGAAGGCAACCGCTTTACCTGCGATGACGTGCATCAGCGGGCCACCCTGAATACCCGGGAAGATCGCCGAGTTCAGTTTCTTTGCGATGGCTTCGTCGTTGGTGACGATCATGCCGCCGCGCGGACCACGGAGGGTCTTGTGGGTGGTGGTGGTTGCAACGTGTGCATGCGGGAACGGCGACGGGTAGAGGCCAGCAGCCACGAGACCCGCAAAGTGTGCCATGTCGACGAGGAGGTATGCACCAACGCTGTCTGCGATTTCGCGCATTTTAGCGAAGTCGATGATGCGCGGGATAGCCGAGCCACCTGCGATGATCATCTTCGGCTGGTGTTCGGTCGCGAGAGCTTGGATCTGGTCGTAGTCGATCTGGCTGTCTTGCTGGCGAACGCCGTATTGGATCGCGTTGAACCATTTGCCCGACTGGTTCGGCTTTGCGCCGTGGGTCAGGTGGCCGCCTGCGTCGAGCGACATGCCGAGGATGGTGTCACCCGGCTGAAGGAGTGCCTGATACACACCTTGGTTTGCCTGCGAACCAGAGTTCGGCTGAACGTTTGCGAATTCACAGTTGAACAGCTGTTTTGCGCGTTCGATCGCGAGGTTCTCAGCGATGTCTACGTAGTCGCAGCCGCCGTAGTAACGCTTACCAGCATAACCTTCGGCGTATTTGTTGGTCATGACAGAGCCTTGGGCTTCCATCACAGCTTTGGATACGATGTTTTCCGAAGCAATCAGTTCGATCTCGTGGCGCTGACGGCCCAATTCAGAGCGAATGGCAGCGAAAAGATCGGGGTCACGGGTTTCAAGGCTTTCGGTGAAAAAACCAGCGTCGGTGGCAGTCATACGCACGTCCTCAGAGTAGGAGATTGGATTGAGTGCTGTTTAGGGGTTCTGGCGGCGCGGGGAAAGTCGCGAAAACGTCATAATCATCATGAAAGCGAAGCAAACACCCGAAACGGGGCCATGATCGGGGATATTTTCGCCAATAGGCAACTTTGGCGGTGCAGGGCGGCGGTTCCTTTGCTACCCATTGATCATTGACCGGAGTGGACAATGACGAAAATTGCCTTTGTTGCCAGTGATGCACCCACCGCCCAGAATGCTCTGGAGCGTCTTTTGGCGCGTTATAAATCAGTCTCCGTCGAAGAGGCCGAGGTCATCGTTGCCTTGGGCGGGGATGGGTTCATGTTGCAGACCTTGCACGGGACCGAACATCTGGACCTGCCTGTTTACGGGATGAACCGTGGCACGGTTGGGTTCTTGATGAACGAATACCACGAGGATGATCTGTTGTTCCGTCTCGCTGCCGCAGAGGAAGAGCAGTTCAACCCGCTTTCGATGACCGCAGAGACGAACGACGGCAAAGTGCATCATGCGCTGGCCATTAACGAGGTGTCGCTCTTGCGCGAGGGGCCTCAGGCGGCGCGGTTGCGGATCACGGTCGATGGAAAGCTGCGGATGGCTGAACTGGTATGCGATGGCGCGTTGCTGGCGACACCTGCGGGGTCCACGGCCTATAACTATTCTGCCCACGGTCCGATTTTGCCGATTGGCGCGGATGTGCTGGCGTTGACGGCGGTCGCTGCGTTCCGTCCACGGCGATGGCGCGGGGCGTTGTTGCCGAAATCGGCAGAGGTTCAGTTCGACGTGATCGACCCAAAGAAACGCCCCGTTATGGCGGACGCGGATGGGCGGTCAGTGCGGGATGTTGCGCGGGTTCGGATTAAGACCGCGACGGATGTGGTGCACCGCATCATGTTCGACCCAGGTCACGGGTTAGAAGAACGTCTGATCCAAGAACAGTTCGTATAGAATAAGAAAAGGCGGCAGGGTGATCCTACCGCCTTTGTCTATTGGTCTGTCGGTCGATTACGACTTGGCATAGCCCATCGGGATCAGAGCCGCGCGGATTTCATCCAAGATCGCAGGATCGTCGATGGTCGCTGGCATCTTGAACTCTTCGCCGTCCGCGATTTTCACCATGGTTGCGCGCAGGATTTTGCCCGAACGGGTTTTCGGCAGGCGATCCACCACGGTTGCGAGTTTGAACGCAGCCACTGGGCCGATCTGGTCGCGGACCAGTTTGACGACCTCTTTGATGATCTCGTCGTGCGGGCGGTTGCAGCCCGAGTTGAGGCAGAGGAAGCCCATCGGCAACTGACCTTTGAGGTCATCGCTGACGCCGATCACAGCACATTCTGCAACGTCCTCATGCGAGGCGAGCACTTCTTCCATCGCGCCTGTGGACAGGCGGTGGCCTGCGACGTTGATCACGTCATCGGTGCGGGCCATGATGTAGAGGTAGCCGTCTTCGTCCTTCATCCCTGCGTCACCGGTTTCATAGTAACCGGGGAAGGTGTTCAGGTAGGACTTGCGGAAGCGTTCTTCGGCGTTCCACAGGGTCGGCAGCGTGCCCGGAGGCAGCGGGAGTTTCACCGCAATCGCGCCGAGCTCTCCGTCTGGGACGGGGTGGCCAGCGTCATCGAGGATCTGCACGTCGTAGCCCGGCATCGGAACGGTCGGGGAGCCGATCTTAACAGGGAGCGCTTCGATCCCTGCGGGGTTGCCCGCGATGGTCCAGCCCGTTTCGGTCTGCCACCAGTGGTCATACACAGGCACGCCCAGAATGTTCTGCGCCCAGACGATGGTGTCAGGGTCAGCACGTTCACCAGCGAGGTAGAGCGCACGCAGGCACGAGGTGTCGTATTTCTTAATGAACTCGCCCTTCGGATCTTCGCGTTTGATCGCGCGGAACGCGGTCGGTGCGGTAAAGAACGAACGGACGTTGTGTTCTTCGATCACGCGCCAGAAGGTGCCAGCGTCGGGGGTGCCGACGGGTTTGCCTTCGAAGACGATGGTGGTGTTGCCGTGCACCAGCGGACCGTAGGTGATGTAGGAGTGACCCACGACCCAACCCACGTCCGATGCGGCCCAGAACACATCACCCGGATCGACGTTATAGATGTTCTTCATCGTCCAGTTCAGCGCGACCAGATGGCCTGCGGTCGGACGAACGACGCCTTTGGGCTGACCTGTGGTGCCCGAGGTGTAGAGGATGTAGGCGGGGTGGTTGCCCTCAACAGGGACACATTCCGCAGGCTCAACACCGAACTGGAAACCGTGCCAGTTAAAGTCACGACCTGGGATCAGTTCTGCGACTTCTTGTTCGCGCTGGAAAATCACGCAGAAGTCGGGCTTGTGAGTGGCCTGTTCGATTGCACCGTCGAGGAGCGGTTTGTAGTGCACAACGCGGTTCGGTTCCAAACCGCAGGATGCTGCGATGATCGCTTTGGGTTTCGCGTCGTCGATCCGAACAGCCAGTTCGTGCGCCGCAAAGCCACCAAACACGACCGAGTGGATCGCGCCGATACGGGCACAGGCCAGCATCGCCTCAAGCGCTTCGGGGATCATCGGCATGTAGATGATGACGCGGTCGCCCTTTTCGATGCCTTTGGCACGAAGCGCACCAGCGAGCGATGCCACGCGGTTGCGCAGTTCGACGTAAGAGATCGAACGTTTGGTGTGGGTGATCGGGCTGTCGTAGATGATCGCAGCCTGTTCGCCGCGACCTGCCTCTACGTGGCGGTCAACTGCGTTGTAGCAGGTGTTCACTTTCGCGTCCGAGAACCATTCGTAAATCGGAGCGTTGTCATCAAACAGCGCCTTGGTCGGAGCCTCGACCCAGTCGATTGCCTTGGCCTGTTCCATCCAGAACCCTTCGGGGTCAGATTTCCAGCTGTCGTATACGTCTTTGTAAGTCATAAGAGCTCCTCCTCTTGCTTGGGTAATGGTCTAAGCGAGAGGGGATCAGGCAATCAACAATGTTAGCGTCCAGAGCGACGCTTTGGCGCAAAAAATTTGCAGAAAAGGGGTGTTGAGGCTTGCAAACTTTTGCAAACTTTACAGAAATATACGGATTTCGGTTAAAATAAACGAAGTTTGCAAAGTTGGGGTGAGATTTTTGTAAATCTGTCTTTGCAGAGATTCTAGCTGTGGCGCCCCTGTTGCCAAGAGCGCCACAACCCGAATTTAGCCGTAGTGCGACACCGGCGTGCCCGCGATTGCTGACATGTTCAGCAGGCCGCGCGCGGTGATCGACGGGGTGACGATGTGGGCGCGGTTGCCCATGCCCATCAGGATCGGGCCGACCTCAAGGCCGCCGCCTTTCATCTTGAGAATGTTGCGCACGCCAGAGGCCGCGTCAGAGTTTGCAAAGATCAGCACGTTGGCCGAACCCTTCATGCGGCTCTGCGGGAAGATGCGTTCGCGCAGTTCGGGATCGAGCGCTGCGTCGATGTGCATTTCGCCTTCATAGCAGAAATCACGTGTCTCTGCGTCCAAGAGCGCCATCGCGGCTCGCATCCGACGACCCGAGTCAATGTCGAGGCTGCCGAACTGCGAATGTGAACAGAGCGCGATGTTTGGCGTGATGCCAAAGCGTTTCGCGTGACGCGCCGCACCGATCACGGTTTTAGCGATCTGCGCAGGGGTCGGTTCGGGGTGCAGGTGGGTGTCTGCGATGAACAGAGGGCCGTCCTCGAGGATCATCATCGACAAAGCGGCGGTCGGTTCATGTCCGTCGCGGCCCAGCACTTGGGTCACGTAGTTGAGGTGCCAGAGGTATTGACCAAAGGTGCCGCAGATCATGCTGTCGGCTTCGCCACGCTGCACCATGATCGCCGCAATCGCGGTGGTGTTGGTGCGCATGATCGCCTTTGCCAGATCGGGCGTGACGCCCTGACGTTCCATCAGGCTGTGGTAGGTTTTCCAGTAGTCGTAGTAACGCGGATCGTTTTCGGGGTTCACGATCTCAAAATCGACCTGCGGACGGATTTTCAGGCCAGCGCGTTCGCAACGGCGTTCGATGACTTCGGGACGACCGATGAGGATCGGGGTCTCTGTGGTTTCCTCAAGAACAGCCTGAGCGGCACGCAGAACGCGTTCGTCTTCGCCCTCGGAGAATACGATGCGACGCGACGCGGTGCGGGCGGCTTCGAACACGGGGCGCATGAGGAGCGCGGATTTAAAGACCGACCCGTCGAGGCGTTTCTTATATTCCGCCATATCGTCGAGCGGAGTTTTCGCGACGCCCGTTTCCATCGCGGCCTTTGCCACGGCAGAGGCCACAACGCCCATGAGACGCGGGTCGAAGGGTTTGGGGATCAGGTAGTCGGCGCCAAAGGTCAGTTTCTCGCCTTGGTACGCGGCAGCAGCTTCGGCGCTGGTGGTTGCGCGGGCGAGGGCGGCGATGCCTTCAACGCAAGCGATCTGCATTTCGTCGTTGATCTCTGTCGCGCCCACATCGAGAGCGCCGCGGAAGATGAACGGGAAGCAGAGCACGTTGTTGACTTGGTTCGGGTAGTCCGAACGGCCTGTCGCGATGATCGCATCGGGCGATGCTTCGCGGGCGAGGTCGGGCAGGATTTCCGGTGTCGGGTTCGCCAGTGCAAAGACGATCGGGCGAGGGGCCATTTTCTTGACCATCTCGGGTTTCAGAACACCCGGACCAGAGAGGCCGAGGAAGAGGTCCGCGCCTTCGATCACATCGTCCAGAGTGCGCAGGTCAGAGGCCTGTGCGTAGGCTTCTTTCTGCGGGGTCATTTCTTCGGTGCGGCCCTGATAGACCAGACCCGCGATGTCGCAGAGCCAAACGTTTTCACGCTTTACGCCGAGTTTCAGGAGCATGTTGAGGCAGGCAATACCTGCTGCACCGCCACCTGTGGAGACGACCTTAATGTCTTCGAATTTCTTGCCCGCCACATGCAGCGCGTTGGTGGCAGCAGCGCCCACAACAATCGCGGTGCCGTGCTGGTCGTCGTGGAACACAGGAATGTTCATGCGTTCGCGGCAGATCTTTTCAACGATAAAGCAATCGGGCGCTTTGATGTCTTCGAGGTTGATCGCACCAAAGGTCGGTTCGAGCGAACAAACGATATCGGCCAGTTTGTAGGGGTCGGGTTCGTTCAATTCGATGTCGAAACAGTCGATGTTTGCGAACTTCTTAAAGAGAACAGCCTTGCCTTCCATAACAGGCTTGGACGCCAATGCGCCGATATTGCCGAGGCCCAGAACCGCCGTGCCGTTTGTCACAACACCAACAAGGTTACCGCGCGAGGTATAAGCGCGTGCTGTGTCTGCGTCGGCTTTAATCTCGAGGCAGGCTTCGGCCACGCCGGGGCTGTAGGCGCGGGCAAGGTCACGTCCGTTTGCCAGAGGTTTGGTCGCGCGGATTTCCAGTTTCCCCGGTTTCGGGAACTGGTGATAGTCCAGCGCTGCCTGACGCAGGTTGTCCTTGCTCGTGTCGGTCATGTGGTCATCCCTTTTTAGTTTAGCGTTAAACTAAATTTTCCATTGGTCCAAGGCCTCCATACAGGGGATTGACCTCTCGTTGCAAACCTTATCGGCTGATATAGTCCGTATTTAAGTCATATCGCTTGCAACCGTCCGCTGGACGCTGCACATTTTACCAAACGATCAAAGAGGGTCCTATGTCGCTGCTCGATCATGCCAAAGCCGTTCGTGAAAATGCCTATGCGCCCTATTCCAATTTTAAGGTCGGTGCTGCGGTTCAGACCGTAAGTGGGACGATTTACACAGGCGTCAACGTTGAAAACGTGGCCTATCCCGAAGGCACTTGCGCCGAAGCGGGCGCGATTGCGGCCATGTGTGCGGCGGGTGAACGGCAAATTGTTGAGGTTGCGGTGATCGCCGATAGCCCGATGCCTGTGACGCCCTGCGGCGGCTGCCGCCAGAAAATCGCGGAATTTGCGCAGCCTGATACGATCGTGCGGATGTATACGACGGGTGGGGCACAGCTGGACATGACCGTGGCACAATTGCTGCCCGGTGTGTTCACCGCAGATCATATGGCCAATAGCTAAGATGGACGCCCGCGCAATCATTGCCAAAGTCCGCGACCGCCAGTCGCCCACGACCGAAGAGCTTCGGTGGTTTGCCAATGGGCTTGCCTCGGGTGCGGTGTCGGACGCGCAGGCGGGGGCCTTTGCGATGGCGGCGCTGTTGAATGGGCTGGGCGAAGAGGGGCGGATCGCTCTGACGCTCGGTATGCGCGATTCTGGTGATGTGCTGAAATGGCGGATGGACGGTCCTGTGATGGACAAACATTCGACGGGCGGCGTGGGGGATTGCGTGTCGTTGATCCTCGCGCCTGCATTGGCGGCCTGTGGTGTGTTCGTGCCGATGATCTCTGGTCGGGGGCTGGGGCATACGGGCGGCACGTTGGATAAAATGGAAGCCATCCCCGGTGTGACGGCCCAGATTTCTGAGGCAGAGTTGCGCCGTATCGTGGCCAAGGTCGGCTGTGCGGTCGTTGGTGCTACAGGGTCAATCGCGCCAGCGGACAAACGGCTTTATGCGGTGCGGGACGTTTGCGCGGCGGTCGAAAGCGTGGATCTGATCACCGCGTCGATCCTGTCCAAGAAATTGGCGGCGGGGCTAGAAGGGCTGATCCTCGATGTGAAGGTCGGCACAGGTGCGTTCATGAAAACACCCGACGAGGCGCGGGCCTTGGCGCGATCGTTGGTGGATACGGCGAACGGGGCAGGGTGCCCGACGGCTGCGATGATCACCGATATGAACGAACCGCTCGCGCCGACATTGGGCAATGCGCTCGAGGTGGCGACGTGTTTGGAAGTGATGGGTGGGGATCGGCTTGCGGCTCCTCGGCTCTTTGACCTGACGGTCGCGCTGGGCGGGCGGCTTTTGGCGCTGGCTGGCGGGGCCGAAGGTGAGGGCGAAGAGAAAATCCGTGCCGCGATTGAAAGCGGTGCCGCGATGGATCGCTTTGCGCAGATGGTGTTCGAAATGGGCGGACCGCCCGACATGGATAAAGACTGGCGCACCCATTTGCCTGACGCGCCGATTGTGGTGCCTGTGCCCGCGCCCGAGGCTGGAATGGTCTCTGGCTGGAATGGTCAGGCACTCGGCCTCACCGTTGTAGGATTGGGCGGCGGGCGTCAGGTTGAGACGGATAAGGTCGATCCTGCGGTTGGCCTGTCGGCTGCGATCCCGCTGGGCCGTGAGGTGCAAAAGGGCGATCCGATTGCCTTTGTCCATGCGCGGCGAGACGACGATGCGGCGCGTGCGGTGGCTGAGGTTCAAGCGGCGGTAACGATTGGCGGGGCGGATCCCGATCACCCCTTGATGCACGAAAGGATCGATCCATGAGCCGCGCGTTTCTGGTCGTGATCGACTCTGTCGGGATTGGTGGCGCGCCCGATGCGGACAGCTATTTCAACGACGGGCGGCCTGATACGGGCGCGAATACCGTGGGTCATATCGCGCAGGCGATGGCTGCGGCGGGGAAACCGTTGCAGGTCGGGACCTTGGACGCGCTCGGGTTGGGCGCGGCGTTGCGGCTGGCGTCTGGGCTAGAGGTCGAGGGCTTGGGTGCTGACCCCGTGGGCGCGTGGGCTGCGGCGACCGAGGTGTCCAAGGGTAAGGATACGCCGTCAGGTCATTGGGAGTTGGCGGGCGTGCCCGTGCCTTGGGACTGGGGTTATTTCACCGACCACGAGAATTCGTTCCCTGAGGCTGTGATCGCCGAGGTCTGCAAGGTCGCGGGCGTCGATGGGATCTTGGGCAATTGCCACGCCTCTGGGACAGAGATCATCGCCCGCCTTGGGGCAGAGCATCTGCGGACGGGCTATCCGATTTGTTATACCTCTGCAGATAGCGTATTTCAGATAGCCGCGCATGAAGAGAGCTTTGGCCTTGATCGCCTGATGGACCTCTGCAAAGGCATTGCGCCGATGCTGCACGAGATGAAAATCGGGCGCGTGATTGCGCGGCCCTTTGTGGGGGAGGTCGGCGCCTTTGCCCGCACCGCAAACCGCAAGGATTTCGCGATTGAACCGCCTGCGTCGACGCTCTGTGATTGGGTGCAGGGCGCTGGGCGGCATGTCTATGCCGTTGGTAAGATTGGAGATATCTTCTCTATGCGGGGCATCAACGAGGTCCGTAAGGGCCGCGACGATGTGTTGATGGGACATCTATCCGATCTGGTCGATGAGGCGGTCGATGGGTCGCTGACCTTTGCCAATTTCGTCGAGTTCGACAGCGAATATGGGCACCGTCGGGATGTGGCGGGGTATGCGGCACACCTTGAATGGTTTAATGTTAAACTAAATGAGATTTTGCCGCGATTGCGTGAGGGCGACCTGCTGGTCGTCACCGCCGATCACGGCAATGATCCGACATGGACAGGCACCGATCACACCCGTGAACGTGTGCCCGTTTTGATCCACGGACTTGGGCCGCGCGCGCTGGGGCATATCGGGTTCTCCGACGTGGCCGCGACGATTGCCGCCCATCTGGGTGTTCCCGCCCAAGGCACAGGAAAATCAGTGATATGAGCTATAAATCCACCCCGAAGGTCGAGCTTCACCTCCATTTCGAAGGGGCTGCACCGCCTGATTTCATTCGCCAATTGGCGTTTGAACAAAAGGTCGATTTGTCCAAGATTTTCAACGAGGACGGCAGCTATAAATATCGCGACTTTGACCATTTCCTTGAGGTCTATGAGGCCGCGACGTCGGTTCTGAAAACGCCAGAGCATTTCGCGCGGCTCTGCTCTGCGGTGCTAGAACGCAGCGCGGAAAACGGTGTGGTCTACTGCGAGACGTTCCTATCGCCCGATTTCTGCGGTGGCGCGGATGTGAGCGCGTGGCGCGAATATCTGCACGCGATTGAGGAAGCCGCCGAGAAGGCTGACCGCGACATGGGTATTACGCT
>JAYPVO010000050.1:0-12964 GCA_038134645.1 Paracoccaceae bacterium | reverse complement strand
TCAATGCCTTGGGTCATGCCAAAGGTGATCGCTTCGGCCATTGCAGCGATGTGCACGCCTGCAAGCAATTGGTTCGTGGCTTTCATCGCGGACCCTGGTCCTGCCGTGTCACCCAGTTCGAACACAGTCTGCGCAATGGCATCGAGAACAGGGCGCGCAGCGGAATAGGCCGCAGGGGTGCCCGAGGACATGATCGTCAATTGTCCCGCCGCAGCCTTGGCCGCACCACCAGAGATCGGCGCATCGAGGTATTCAACGCCATGCGCGTGGCAACGGCTCTCCATCTCGCGGGCAAATTCGGGGGAAACGGTGGCGCAGGACAAGACGACCGCGCCTTTGCGCAGATGCGGCACGATACCGTCATCGCCAAAGAGAACCGTCTCTGTCTGTGCCGCGTTCAAAACGACGACCATCACCGCATCGAGCGATCCTGCAACGTCAGCAATCGGCTCACTCTGCCCGCCTTCGTCAGTCAAACGAGCGACCTGAGCAGGGTTGATGTCATAGCCCCAAACCGTATGGCCTGCCCGCAGCGCTGACGCTGCCATGCCATACCCCATCGACCCAAGTCCGACCGCTGCCAGTTTCACCATGATGTTCTCCCTCAAGCGTGGCGGTGCAAAAACCGACCGTCCACACATATAGTTTGAACCCTGAATAACGATAGCATTTGACTCTCGCAAGTTTGGTATACCATTTATTGTGACATTCATTCTCGGAGGAAACATCAATGACCGACCTGATCTACGCACAGAGCCTGTCGCGGCTCGGAACAGAGTCGGCCTTTGTCGTGTTAGCCCGTGCGCAGGCCTTGGCCGCGGCGGGTAAAGACATCATCAACCTCGGCATCGGACAGCCCGATTTCCGCACGCCCGAACACATTGTCGAGGCGGGGATTCAGGCGCTTCGGGATGGGCATCACGGATATACCCCTGCGAACGGTCTGCCGCGTTTGCGCGAAGCGGTTGCCGCTGATCTGCACCGCCGTCATGGGGTTGAGGTAAACCCTGACAACGTGGTCGTCGTGCCGGGGGGCAAGCCGACCATGTTCTTTGCCGTCATGATGTTCGGGGAGGTTGGTGCAGAGATCATGTATCCCAACCCTGGCTTCCCCATTTATGAATCCGTGATCCGCTACTCTGGCGCGACCCCCGTGCCGATTGAGCTGAAAGAGGAAAACGGCTTTGCCTTTTCCGCCGATGAAGTGCTGTCGCAAATCACGCCACGCACGCGGTTGATCATCATCAACAGCCCCGCCAACCCAACGGGTGGTGTCACTCCCAAGGAAGAGATCGACAAACTGGTCGCGGGCCTGATGGAGCACCCGCATGTCGCGCTGATGTCGGACGAGATTTATTCCAACATGCTCTACGATGGGCGGGAACATGTTTCGCTGCTGCAATACCCTGAAATTCGCGATCGTCTGATTATGCTCGACGGCTGGTCAAAGACCTATGCGATGACGGGCTGGCGGTTGGGTTATGCCGTTTGGCCTGATAGCGCGGTGCCGCATGTCACCCGCCTCTGTATCAACGATCATTCCTGCGTAAATGCGGCCACTCAATTCGCGGGGATCGCAGCGCTGGAAGGGCCACAAGACGCGGTGCACGAGATGCTCGCGCAGTTTGATGCACGGCGCAAAGTTATCGTGAAAGAGCTGAACAGCCTCCCCGGTGTGACCTGCACCGATGCGGCGGGCGCGTTCTATGCCTTCCCGAATATCACGGGCACGGGGCTGACCGCGATGGAGGCCCAGAACAAGTTTCTGGACGAAGCGGGCGTGGCGACGATCGCGGGGACCAGCTTTGGGAAATATGGTGAAGGGTATCTTCGGTTCTCTTACGCCAATTCGACCGAGAACATCCTTGAAGCCATCAACCGGATTAGAGCCATCCTCTAATCCGGTTGGGCTGTTCGCTTAGGCTTTGTTGTATTTCGCATCCACAGCGTTGATCGCATCAACGTTAGAGGCAGAACGGCCTTGGGGATCGAAGGACGCCGAAAGGAACGCATCCGCGATGTCCTTGGCCAGTTCCGACCCAATCACGCGCGCACCCATCGTGATGATCTGCGCGTTGTTCGATGTCGCGGCTTTGCCTGCGGAATAGGTGTCGTGTGTCTGCGCAGCGCGGATACCCGGAACCTTGTTCGCCGCGAGGCACACACCGATGCCCGTGCCGCAGCACAGGATTGCACGGTCATAGTCACCCGCAATCACTGCCGATGCCACGTGATCAGAGAGGTTCGCATAGAACTCTCCCGCTGCGGACATCGGGATAAAGGTAACGTCGTAGTTGGCGGTCAAGTGATCGGCGAGGATTTTCGCCAGACCTTCACCAGCGCTATCGCCTGCAACTGCAATTTTCATGGGGTTCTCCTGAAGTTCAGATTTTCGCCGCGCATTTGGCGAGGATGTCGAGGTAGCCTTCGACGTTCCACGCCGAGCGGCCAATAAAGAGCCCGTCGATATGCGGGCATTGGATGAGTTCTTCGCAGTTCTGCGGATTGACCGATCCACCGTAGAGGCAGGGCACCTTGCGGC
The DNA here is from genome assembly GCA_038134645.1 of Paracoccaceae bacterium. GTDB lineage: Bacteria > Pseudomonadota > Alphaproteobacteria > Rhodobacterales > Rhodobacteraceae > Marivivens. Next base: position 10,422 of record JAYPVO010000050.1, on the reverse strand, counting down.
CCAATACGTCCTGCGCGACTGCGATGATTTCGGCCTGACGGTCGTCGGCATAATCCGAGGTCGCTGGGATGCCGTTCACGCCAATGGCCCAGACGGGTTCATAGGCCAGCAGGATCGGCGCGGATTTTTGTGCCTCGGACAGTTTGCTCAATGCGCCTCGCACCTGAGCCTCGAGAACCTCTTGGGCGCGACCAGCTTCGCGTTCAGCAAGGGTTTCTCCGATGCAGATCAGCGGGATCAGGCCGTGACGCACCGCAGCTTCGGTTTTGAGGCCAACGGTTTCGTCAGTTTCGCCGAAAAATTCACGACGCTCAGAGTGGCCCAGTTCGACGATGTCGAGGTTGCAGTCCTTCAGCATCAGCGGTGACACTTCGCCCGTCCATGCGCCTTCATCGGCCCAATGCATGTTCTGTGCGCCCACTTTAACCGAAGTCTCAGCGAGGATCTGTTTCACCTCGCGGACGTTGGTAAAGGACGGGATGACAAAGCGTTGAATACGGTCGTCACGGTCGCCGTCTGCCTGCGCGAGGGCCGTTGCGAACACCTTTGCCTCGGCCAAGGTCTTGTTCATTTTCCAACTGGTTCCGATCCAGAAATCAGCCATTCCATCAATCCTTTGCGTTCAAAATCTCAATGCCCGCTTCGATGAGCGGAGCAGCGTGTTCGGGGGCGAGGTCCAGCGTGACAAGCGTCTGGAACGCCGACATATCCGCCAATTGATGCAGCGCCGTGCGGCCAAATTTGCGCCCATCCGCCAAAAGCACGACCTTGGCCCCAGCGCTGATCATCGCGCGTTTGCAGCGGGTGACGCTTTCGTCCATGTGATAGCAGGTCATGCCCGTAACGGCGGGGGTCGATAGAAAGGCGATGTCAACGCGGAGGCGCGACAGGCTTTCTTCGGTCATCATGCCGAAGAACCCGTTGAATTTACGACTATAGGTGCCGCCGAGCGCGATCAGGTTGATCCCTTGGACATCCGTCAGCGTGTTAATCGCAGCCAAATTGTTAGTTATCACAGTCAGCGGTCGGACCGATGCCAGCGCATCTGCCATCATGCCAGCAGTCGTGCCATCGTTGATCAACACGGTCATTCCCGGTTCAACAATCGCGGCGGCCTTATTCGCAATGGCGCGCTTCACATCGACGTTTTGCAAGAGGCGATAGCGGAAATCGGCTTCGAACTGGGTGCCAGATTCAATCGTCGCACCGCCCCTGATTTTTCGCAAAAGACCCAAGTTTTCAAGGTCGTCTAGGTCACGATGGATTGTCATTTTGGACACATCGAACCGTTGCGACAGATCATCGAGATCAACCGCCCCCAATTCGACCAATAGGTCCATGATTGCCTGCCGGCGTTCGTCACGTCGCAAATGATAGTCCTCCGGATCGCGGGTCTGACACCTGTGTAAAGGGATCGGTCGCGATAGGGTAGTTCTAACAACGTCGCGGCGGCTTACAACATTTATTTTGTGATTTTGTGATTTTATGTTGTGATATTTTACGACTCCCGTTACGAACGCTGCCAAGACACAGAGGCGAGTCTTTGCCTCGCATCGTCAGCAGTCAGGGCTAGAGGGGGCTTCTTATGAAATTTTTCGCCGACACCGCCGTCGTTTCGGAAATCAAGGAACTGAACGACTATGGCCTTTTGGATGGCGTCACCACGAACCCGTCGCTGATCGCGAAGTCGGGCCGTGATTTCAAAGAAGTCATCGCCGAGATTTGTTCCTTTGTGGATGGCCCCGTTTCTGCCGAGGTCGCCGCAATGGATTACGACGGCATGATCGCCGAAGGGGATCACCTCGCGAAGATCGCGGATAACGTCGTGATCAAACTGCCGCTGACGCTCGATGGCCTAAAAGCGTGCCGTTATTTTGCAGCGAAGGGCATTAAAACCAACGTGACCCTCTGCTTTACCGCGAACCAAGCGCTGCTCGCCGCCAAAGCGGGTGCCACATATATTTCGCCGTTCATTGGTCGTCTCGATGACATCAACATCAACGGCATGGAGCTGATCGAGGACATCCGCACCATCTTTGACAACTATGGCTTCGAGACAGAGATCCTCGCTGCTTCGGTACGGACAGCGAACCACGTCAAAGAGGCCGCTCTTGCGGGCGCAGACGTTGCGACGATCCCTGCCTCGGTTATCAAATCGCTCGCGAACCACGTTTTGACCGACAAAGGTCTAGACCAATTTGCCAAGGATTGGGCCGCAACGGGCCAGAAAATCCTCTAACCCCATACCCTGCACAATCTCTCTCTCCCGTGTAGGGGATACGGCGACCTTCGGGTCGCCGTTCTTATTTGTGGGGTACAAACTCGGTGTTGTTGTTCTCGCGCTTCTCGCTAAGTTAGCGGCAACATAAAGGGAGAGTGCCGATGGGACTTCTTGCACAAGCGACCGCGATTGTCGGTGGAACAGTGGCGTTGATGCGCCGAATTGGTGCGCCGTCGCATCAGGCTTTTGGCACTGCGCCAAATATTCCAGAGGCCAAGAAACAAGGCATTATGACGCTCAAGATGCCCGCTGCCGAAGGGTGGAAAAACGGGCATGTGCCGACCTGTGCGGCTGGGCTAAAGGTCAACGCATTTGCGACGGGCCTCGACCATCCGCGCTGGATTCAGGTGATGCCGAACGGTGATGTTCTGATCGCAGAATCCAAAGAGCAGGCCGCGCCGCCGAAAACGCTCATGGATCACGCCGCCCAAGCTACGATGCGCCGCGTCAAAGCGATTGGCAAAAGTGCGAACCGTGTAACGCTATGGCGTGATGCGGATGGGGACGGGGTCGCGGAAATCCGCGAGATCTTTGTCGAGAACCAGAACCAACCGTTCGGGATGGCGTTGATCGGGTCGAAGTTCTACCTCGGCAACACGGACGGGATTGTTCAGTTCGATTATGACGCCGCGACTGGCAAGCTGGTAGGCGAGGGGAAAACCCTGCTCACCTTCGAGGCTCATGGTCACTGGACCCGCAGCCTGATCGTATCGCCCGACGAGACCAAGATTTACGCTGGCGTTGGGTCGCTCACCAACATCGGGGATCAAGGTATGGAGGCCGAAGAAGGCCGCGCCACGATCTGGGAACTGGATGTCGCAACGGGTGAAGCACGCATTTTCGCGAGCGGTTTGCGCAATGCCGTTGGCATGGCGTGGGAGCCGACGACGGGTGCGCTTTGGACTGTGGTGAACGAACGCGACGGTTTGGGCGATGAAACCCCGCCCGATTATCTGACATCGGTTCAGGACGGCGGGTTCTACGGTTGGCCCTATTGCTACTGGGGGCAGACGGTCGATGATCGTGTGCCGCAAGACCCTGAATTGGTCGCGCGCGCGATTACGCCTGACTATGCGCTTGGCGGTCACACGGCATCGCTGGGTCTATGCTGGATGCCAGCGGGCACGCTGCCTGGATTTGGTGACGGCATGGTGATCGGTCAGCACGGGTCATGGAACCGCTCCAAGCTCAGCGGCTATAAGATGATCTTTATCCCGTTCGAAAACGGTAAACCGAGCGGCCCTGCGCGGGACATCCTTAGCGGGTTCCTCTCGGACGACGAAAAGCTGGCTTATGGTCGCCCCGTGGGTGTCGCAATTGGTGCCGATGGAAAGTCGCTCTTGATGGCGGATGACGTGGGTGACGTGATCTGGCGGGTGACTGGCGCGTAATCGATCAGACCCAAAACACGGTTTCAAGAGGCCCGAGGTTTAGCCCCCTCGGGCCTTTTTTGTGTCCGCGTATCGGTCAACCTATCATATAAGTGAATCACTTTCCTGATAAATTTTTTCAACTTGTCATGCATATTTTTGCGCAAAACGTCCTGTAAATTCCCGTTTTATAACCAAAAATCGCGAATTATCGTCGATGATCCGTAGCCTCTTGACCTTCTTTTTATAAATTTGTCATACAGGTTGGCATAGGCGGTGTGATCCCCACACCGAGGGAGGACAAATTATGACTAAGATTTTTGCGTTCGCGACTGTGTCTGCCATTGCCCTGACGGGTGCTATGTCTGCTCAAGCAGATGAATGGCGCGGTTGGGCGATCCATCCGGATGATTATCCGAACACTGTGGCCATGCAGGCCTTTGCCGAAAAAGTCGCTGAAGTGACCGAAGGCCGCATTACCCCGACCGTTTATGCAAACGGTATCCTTGGTTCGCAGCCTGACGCGATCGAACAGGTTCGTGCGGGCGCTCTGGAATGGGCGAACTTTAACATGGGGCCGATGGGCGAAATCGTTCCGGCGACCAACGTTCTGTCGCTGCCGTTCATCTTCCGTGATGTGGACCAAATGCACGCGGCAATGGACGGCGCGGTTGGCCAGCAATTCTCTGACGCATTGAGCGAAGCTGGCATCGTTGCTCTGTCGTGGTTCGACAGCGGTTCGCGCAGCTTCTACAACACCAAACACCCGATTGCGTCGCCCGCTGACATGGACGGTCTGAAGTTCCGCGTGATGAACAACGACCTCTACGTGCAGATGGTTGAACAACTCGGCGGCAACGCGACCCCGATGGCCTATGGTGAGGTGTATCAGTCCCTTCAGACTGGCGTGATTGACGGCGCAGAAAACAACTACCCGTCGTTCGAAAGCTCGGGCCACTACGAAGTCGCTGGCTTCTACTCGATCTCGAACCACCTGATCATCCCCGAGTGCCTCTGTGTTGCGGCATCCGTTTGGGAAGGCGTCTCGGACGAGGACAAAGCGGCGATCACCGAAGCGGCTCAAGAGGCAGCTGTCCTCCAGCGTTCGCTATGGGCTGACCGCGAACTCGCTAGCCGTGCGAAGGTCGAAGAAGCAGGCGTGAAGATCAACAACGTAGACGATCCTGCTGCATTCCAAGCAGCGATGGCGCCGATCTACACGAACTTCATCGCGGCGAACCCCGATCTGGAACAGCTGATCAAAGACATTCAGGCAACTGAGTAATCCAAACGTGGCGGGCTGCGTTCAGTGGCCCGTCACTCACACGAGGGGGAGGTCGAGTTGAGCGAGAATACTCATACCAACGGGCCAATTTACAAAGTCCTGAATGGCGTCGCGTATACGTGCCTTGTCATTGCGGGCGTTCAGTTGGTCACGTTGATCCTGATCTTTGGATGGTTGGTTTGGGGGCGCTACGTGATGAACGACACCCCGACGTGGGTCGAACAATTGTCGCTGTTGCTGGTCGTCTGGATCACCTTCCTCGGAGCGGGGGCAGGGGTCTGGTACAAAAGCCACCTGTCGATCGATTTCGTCCGCGAGATGTTCCCCTCGATCCTACGCGTTCCGATGCGCTGGCTGGCCGTTATCGGGGTCATGGTATTTGGCGGTTTCCTTGCATGGCAGGGATACACATTGGCCTTGAAAACTTGGCCTCGGATCATCCCCATGCTCGGTATTAACGAAGGCTGGCGCGCGATGCCGATGGCAATTTCTGGCGCCCTGACCGTTGTCTTTTCACTTTATCATTTGGGCGAATTGGCGCGTGGCGAATTCCGTCTGACAGGAGAAAACTAAGTGGGCCTGTCTATCCTCTTTGGCATGTTTTTCCTCGGCCTCTTGGTCGGCATGCCCGTTGCTTTTGCGCTCGGTTTGGCTGCGGTCTGCGGCTTCCTTTACGAAGGGCTGCCGCTCTTTATCGGGTTCCAGCGTGTCCTATCTGGCGTCTCTGTCTTTTCCCTGCTCGCGATCCCGTTCTTTATCTTTGCGGGCGAGCTGATGATGCAGGGCGGGATCGCCAATCGCCTCGTCCGTCTTGCGGCCTCTGCGGTCGGATCTTTGCGCGGCGGTTTGGGCGTGGTGAACGTCTTATCGTCGATGCTGTTCGGCGGGATTTCGGGATCTGCGGTGGCGGATACTTCCGCGCTGGGATCGATCCTGATCCCCGTGATGAAGGACAAAGGCTATGACGCCGATTATGCGGTGAACGTCACGGTTACCTCGTCGATTGCGGGCGTTGTGATCCCGCCGTCGCATAACATGATCCTCTTTGCCGTGGCTGCGGGTGGCATGTCTGTGTCCAAGCTGTTCATCGCAGGCATCGTGCCGGGCATGCTGATGTGCCTCTGCCTCGCTGTGGTGGCTTATTGGGTCGCGGTGCGCCGTGGCTACCCAGCCGAAACCTTCCCAGGGTTCAAAGCGCTCGGCATTGCCACCATCGTGGCCCTGCCAGGATTGATGACCGCGGTGATCATCGTGGGTGGCGTGTTGTCGGGCGTGATGACGGTGACAGAGTCTGGTGCGTTTGGCGCGATCTGGGCCTTCCTTGTCACCCTGTTGGTCTACCGCGAACTGACATGGCCTGCGTTCAAACGTGCCGTGCTGACGGCAGTGCGCACCACCGCGCTGGTGATGATGTTGGTCGCGACAGCTTCGGCGTTTAGCTACCTTCTGGCGCTCTACCGCGTGCCGCAATTGTTGGCCGATGTGGTGACTGGCGTCAGTGACAATCCGATCATCATTTTGCTCATGATCAACTTGATTTTGCTGGTTTTGGGCATGATCATGGATATGGCGGCGCTCATCCTGATCTGCACGCCAATCTTTTTGCCGATCGTGATCGGTCTGGGCATGGATCCGATCCAGTTTGGTGTCATCCTGATGATGAACCTTGGATTGGGGCTCTGCACACCTCCGGTCGGGGCCTGCCTATTCGTCGGCTGTGTGGTCGGCGGGGTGAGGATCGAACATGCGGTCAAAACGATCTGGCCGTTCTACCTCGCGATATTCATCGCACTCATGTTGGTAACCTATGTGCCTGCCTTCTCAATGTATCTGCCGAGCCTGATGGAGTAAAAAATGGAAAGACTTTTAATCACCGGAGCGGCCGGCAACGTTGGGCGCATGGCGCGTGAACGCCTAAGTCATCTGGCAAATGTGATCCGCCTGTCCGACATATCCGAGATGGAGCCCGCAAAAGCCAACGAAGAGGTCATTCAATGTGACCTGTCGGACGCTGCTGCCGTGGATGCCTTGGTTGAAGGCTGTGACGGGATTTTGCACTTGGGCGGCGTGTCGGTCGAACGGTCTTATGACCTGATCGAAGCGGCGAACATCCGTGGGGTCCATAACCTCTACGAGGCGGCCCGTGCGCATGGAATGCCCCGCATCGTCTTTGCCAGCTCGAACCACACCATCGGGTTTTACCCGCAGTCCGAACGCCTGAACGCCGACGTGCCGACCCGCCCAGATGGTTGGTATGGCGTGTCCAAAGTGTTCGGCGAAGAAGTGGCCAAGATGTATCACGCGAAATTCGGCCAAGAGACCGCGCGCCTGCGTATCGGGTCGTGCTTTGAAAAGCCCGTAGACCGCCGCATGATGGCAACATGGTTCAGCTATGATGACTTCTGCAGCCTGATGGAGCGGATTTTCAACGTGCCCAAATTGGGTTGCCCTGTGATCTGGGGCGCATCGGCCAATAGCTGCGGATGGTGGGACAACAGCCACATCAACTGGCTGGGCTGGGCACCAAAGGACAACAGCGAGATTTTCCGCGAAGAGATCGAAAAACTGCCCCAACGTCCAAGCGATGCGCCTGATGTTCTCTGGCAGGGCGGTAAGTTTACCTCGGACCCGATTTTCAAAGACTAACGAACACGACGGAAACCAAACGGGTTTCAAATGGCGGAGCACTGCCGCCAAGAGGAGAGAATGGTATGACTTTCAAACCGCACGGCAAACACCTGATCGCAGGCGAATGGATCGGTGGCGGCGCTACGTTTCGGTCAGAGCCTGCGCATGGCGATGCCCATGAGTTTAGCGTTGGGACGGTTGATCTGGTCAACCGCGCCTGCGACGCCGCCGAGGAGGCGTTCTGGTCCTACGGCTATTCCACACGGGCAGAGCGGGCGGCGTTTTTGAATGCGATTGCAGATGAGATTGATGCGCGCGGCGATGCGATCACCCAAATCGGGACAGAGGAAACTGGCCTCCCCGAAGCGCGGTTGATTGGCGAACGTGGACGCACGACAGGTCAGCTGCGGTTGTTCGCGACCCATATTCTGGCGGGCGATTATCTGGATCGTCGCCATGATGCGGCCTTGCCCGATCGTCAGCCTTTGCCGCGTCCTGAATTGCACATGATGCAGCGTCCAATCGGACCTGTTGCGGTCTTTGGCGCGTCGAACTTCCCGCTGGCGTTCTCGACAGCGGGTGGTGACACGGCAGCGGCGCTGGCTGCGGGGTGTCCTGTGGTGGTCAAAGGCCATTCGGCACACCCTGGCACAGGCGAAATCGTTGCCGAAGCCATCCATGCGGCCATCGCAAAATGCGGCCTTCATGCGGGTGTGTTCAGCCTGATCCAAGGCGGCAAACGCGATGTCGGCACCGCTTTGGTCCAGCATCCCCTGATCAAAGCCGTGGGCTTTACAGGATCGCTGGCGGGCGGACGTGCCTTGTTCGACCTTTGCGCCCAACGTCCCGAACCTATCCCGTTCTTCGGCGAGTTGGGCAGCGTTAACCCCATGTTTATTCTTCCAAATGCCGGATCTTCTCGCGGTGAAGCGATTGCGACTGGCTGGGCTGGATCGCTCACGATGGGGGCTGGACAGTTTTGTACGAACCCTGGGATCGCAGTTGTTCTCGACGATCAAGCGGACGCCTTTGCTGCCGCTGCTGCGAAGGCGCTAGAGCCGATGGGTGCGCAGGTTATGCTCACCGATGGGATCGCTGCGGCCTACCGTGATGGCCGTGACCGCGTTCAGGCTGGGGCAGGGGTGCAAACCGTGCTCACCTCGGTCTGTGATATGCGCAACGCGACGCCCTATCTGTTCCGCGTATCAGCGGCGGATTGGTTGTCCAACCACGCATTATCCGAAGAGGTCTTTGGCCCGCTCGGTCTGATCGTCACGGCCCCGAACATTGATACAATGCTGGAAATCGCAAAGAGCCTTCAGGGGCAACTGACCTGCACATTGCACATGGATGACGACGACGCGGCAGAAGCAAAGACGCTGATGCCAGTGCTGGAACGCAAAGCGGGTCGTATCCTCGCCAATGGGTTCCCGACAGGGGTCGAAGTCTCCGACACGATGGTTCACGGCGGCCCTTATCCTGCTTCGACAAATTTCGGTGCGACTTCGGTCGGCACCCTCTCAATCCGACGGTTCCTCCGACCCGTCTGTTATCAAAATATCCCCGCCAACGTCCTTCCCGACGATTTGGTGTGAGTGAAAGGAACGAACGATGACTCCGAATGAAATTAAAGCTGCGCTGGGTTCTGGGCTTCTGTCCTTTCCCGTCACTCACTTTGACGCCGAAGGCCGCTTTAACGCGGGTAGCTACCAAAAACACGTTGAATGGCTGGCGGGCTACGATGCCCCTGTGCTGTTCGCGGCTGGCGGCACGGGCGAGTTCTTTTCTCTGACGCCATCGGAAATCCCGACAATCGTGCAAGCCGCCAAAGAGAGCGCGGGCAAGACGGCAATTGTGTCGGGCTGTGGCTATGGCACCGAAATGGCGGTCGAGATCGCGCAATCGGTTCAAAAGGTCGGCGCGGACGGTATCCTCCTTCTGCCGCACTACCTGATCGATGCCCCGCAAGAAGGCCTCTACAACCACGTTAAGAAAATCTGCCAATCGGTCGATTTCGGCGTGATGGTCTATAACCGTGATAACGCTGTTCTACAGGCTGACACCTTGGCGCGTCTATGTGACGAATGTCCGAACCTGATCGGCTTTAAGGACGGCACAGGCGACATTGGCCTCGTCCGTCAGATCACCGCAAAGATGGGTGACCGTCTGATTTATCTGGGTGGTATGCCCACTGCGGAACTCTTTGCCGAAGCCTATCTGGGCGCTGGCTTTACCACCTATTCCTCGGCCGTGTTCAACTTTGTCCCTGCTTTGGCGAACAAATTCTACGCGGCACTGCGGGCTGGTGATCGTGCCACTTGCGAAGAGATCCTGAAAGGGTTCTTCTATCCGTTCATGGACCTGCGCGCGCGCCGCAAAGGTTATGCCGTTTCTGCGATCAAGGCAGGTGTGCGTCTCATGGGGTTCGATGCGGGTCACGTTCGCGCACCTCTCGACGATCTGACCAAAGAAGAAGAAGCGATCCTGCAACAGATCATCGACGCCAACCCAGTCTAAGGACACATCATGAAGATCACCGAGGTCCGCACTCACCTGCTTGAACACCGTCTCGACGTTCCGTTTGAGAGCGCATCGATGCGATTTGATCGACGCCAACATGTGCTGGTCGAGGTGATCTGTGATGATGGCACAATAGGGTGGGGCGAATGCCTCGGCCCTGCGCGTCCCAATGCGGCAGTGGTTGCGGCCTATCGCAACTGGCTGATCGGTCAAAACCCACTGGAAACCGAAAAGATCTGGGCGACCTGCTACAACGCGCTGCGCGATCAAGGGCAGCGCGGGTTGGCGATCACGGCGCTGTCGGGGATCGACATCGCGCTGTGGGACATCAAAGGCAA
>JAYPVO010000049.1:0-13095 GCA_038134645.1 Paracoccaceae bacterium | reverse complement strand
GGTGTTTGAGTTTCCGCAGCGCCTTGGCTTCGATCTGACGGATACGTTCGCGGGTTACGCTGAACTGCTGACCGACCTCTTCGAGTGTGTGGTCGGTGTTCATACCGATACCGAAACGCATACGCAGGACGCGCTCTTCGCGCGGGGTCAGCGATGCAAGAACGCGGGTGGTGGTCTCTTTCAGGTTTTCCTGAATAGCCGAGTCCAGCGGCAGGATCGCGTTCTTATCCTCAATGAAATCGCCGAGCTGCGAATCTTCTTCGTCACCAATCGGCGTTTCGAGCGAGATCGGTTCCTTAGCGATTTTCATCACCTTGCGAACCTTATCGAGCGGCATTTGCAGCTTTTCGGCCAATTCTTCCGGCGTCGGTTCGCGGCCAATTTCGTGCAGCATCTGACGACCCGTGCGGACCAGTTTGTTGATCGTTTCGATCATGTGAACTGGAATACGGATGGTGCGTGCTTGGTCTGCGATCGAACGGGTGATCGCCTGACGGATCCACCATGTCGCGTAGGTCGAGAACTTGTAACCACGGCGATATTCGAACTTATCGACCGCTTTCATCAGGCCGATGTTACCTTCCTGAATAAGGTCGAGGAACTGAAGACCACGGTTGGTGTATTTCTTCGCGATCGAGATAACGAGACGGAGGTTCGCCTCGACCATTTCTTTCTTGGCCTGACGCGCTTCTTTTTCGCCCTTCTGAACCTGCTGAACGATGCGGCGGAATTCAGAGATATCAACACCAACATACTGACCAACCTGCGCCATCTCAGCACGCAGTTCTTCGACCTTGTCGGTGAATTTCTCAACGAACATCTGCCAGCCGCGACCCGGCTTTTCGTTCATGCGATCCATCCAAGTCGGATCGAGTTCGGCGCCACGATATTCGTCGATGAATTCGCGGCGGTTAATACGCGCTTGGTCGGCGAGTTTAACCATGTTCGAGTCGATCGACATGATGCGGCGGTTAATGCCGTAGAGCTGGTCGATCAGCGCTTCGATACGGTTGTTGTGCAGGTGAAGCGAGTTCACCAGTTCAACGATTTCCGAACGAAGTTTCTGGTATCGATCTTCATCAGCCTCAGAGAACGATCCATCCTCGTTCAGGGTCGCCGACATACGAGCGTCCTGCATGTCCGACAGGTCAGCAAAGTCGCGTGCGATGATTTCCAACGTTTCGAGGACACGCGGTTTGAGCGCGGTTTCCATCGCGGCCAGCGACATGTTGGCCTGTTCGTCATCGTCGTCATCGTCGTCAGAGCGGATCGGGTTACCGTCCGCATCGTATTCTTCTTCTTTTTCTTTCGAACCAGACTCGGACGACACAGCAGAGGTGTCGACAACAGGCTCATCGCCATCTTCGTCGAGTTGGTTGCCAAATGTCGCCTCAAGGTCGATCACATCGCGCAGCAGAATGTCTTCGGACAGAAGTTCGTCGCGCCAAATGGTGATAGCTTGGAACGTCAGCGGGCTTTCGCAGAGCCCGAGGATCATCGTATTACGACCAGCCTCGATCCGTTTTGCGATCGCGATCTCACCTTCGCGCGACAGCAGTTCAACGCTGCCCATCTCGCGCAGATACATACGAACAGGATCGTCGGTGCGGTCCAGCTTTTCGGTTTCGCCACCCGAAAGGGCCACATCACGATTGCCGCCAACAGCGACCAGATCGGTGCCGCCAGCGTTGTCGTCCGACTCCTCGGATTCTTCTTCTTCGGTGACCTGAATGCCCATTTCAGAGAGCATCGACATCACGTCTTCGATTTGGTCAGAGGACACCTGATCCGGCGGCAGCACAGCGTTCAGCTGATCGTAGGTGATATACCCACGCTCGCGCGCCTCAGCGATCATCCGTTTAACCGCCGCCTGACTGACGTCCATGGAGATTTCGTCGTCCTTGTCGTCAACCTTGTTGTCGTCGGTATCTTTGGCGGCCATGAAATGCTCCTAAGCGGTTCAGCAAGTCTGTGCTGATTCGGTTAAAATCGAATCAACGGTTTCGCGGGGTGATTCGCAACCTCTGGGCCACGATTTTTCACCCATTAATTAGGTTCTGGGCTTTTTACGACCCGATTTGGCGGGATCGAGCGATTCGAGCACCTTGAGAAAGTCGTTCCGTTCGTCTTTGGACAAGGACAGACCGTTATCTGCGGTGACAGTTTCTGTTGTGTCATCAACATCCCGCTGAGTGGTTGGATCAACGGCCAGCGCAGATACACCTAAACGCCACGTCAAATCCTCCCTATCTTCGGCCTCGGCGATCTCGATCTGAGCCTCTAACACCTCCATCGAATGACCGCGCAACGCCTCGAGCTTGAGAAACTCTTCCTTGACCGAGTTATAGGCAAACTCGCTGTCGCCAGCGCGGCGGATCGCAGGGGTGATCTTTACGTGGCGCTCGGCAAAGAGGCTTTCAAGGGGGCCAGCGCCAATTTGCTCTTCGATACGGTCGCGCAAATCGTCTTCGCCGACCAACCGCAAAATCGCGTCCCGCAGGGTTCTGTTGCGCTGGTCCTGACATTCCATCCGTTCAAGCTGCATCTCGAACGCTGGCACTTCGGTCGGATTGGCGATCAGAATGGCGAGGATCACCGTCTCACGCAGATGAATTTGCTGATCGTCCCGTTGAACCAACTCTGATTTTTTAGCCGAAGCGCTCGGCGCGATGACGACCGATTTGCCGGGCTGCCACGGTTTGCGCGGCTGGAATGCGGGCCGTCGGTTCGCGCCAAACAACTCATACCGCAGTTCTTTGATCGCTTCGCCGTAGTGATGACGGATCGACGGGTCTTGTATCAGTTTGATCTTCTCACGGAGCGATTTATCCAAGGCCGCTCGACGTTCGGGACTGTCAAACACCTTCCCGTCCGTCTCACGTTGCCAGAGAAGACGCACCATCGGCATCGCACCATCCAGAACCTTTTGAACGGCCCCTGCCCCTTTGGCGCGGATCAGATCGTCAGGATCCATCCCGTCAGGCATCACCGCAAACCGCAATGATTTACCCGCTTCCAGCACGGGCAGAGCCAGATCAATCACCCGCATCGCGGCACGGATGCCCGCCGTATCACCATCAAGCGCAATGATCGGCTCGTCCGCCATCCGCCACATAAGTTGCAACTGGTGTTCCGTGACAGCTGTACCCAAGGGCGCAACTGCCCCAGTGAAGCCTGCCTCAGAGAGCGCAATTACGTCCATATAACCTTCGGCGACGATCAGTGGCTGACCTTTACCAGAAGCCTCGCGGGCGTTCTTGTGGTTAAACAGGTTGCGCCCTTTGTCGAACAAATCCGTCTCTGGGCTGTTGAGGTATTTAGCATTGTCGTTGGGGTCCATCGCCCGACCACCAAAGGCAATGGCACGCCCGCGCACATCGCGGATCGGGAACATGATCCGGTGACGGAAAACGTCATAGGGCGCTTTGCCTTTGTCGGAAGGTTTGGCGAGCCCCGCACCGATCAGCAACTCTGGCGAAATCCCTTTGGCCGACATGGCGTCGAACAAATTCTGCCACCCCTGAGGTGCAAAGCCTATTTCCCAACGCTCCTGCGCAGCCTCAGACAGCCCACGTTTCGTCAAATAGGCACGCGCCTCGGCGGCAGCGCCTGTGCGCAATTGAAGGCGGTAAAACTTCACCGCTTCTTCCATGACCTCGGCCAATTGGGTCCGATGATCCGCCTTTACCTGAGCGCGCGGGTCACGTTCTGGCATCGGCAGCCCAGCTTCACGGGCCAAAATTTCGATCGCCTCCATAAAGCTGACGTTTTCCGTTTCACGAACAAACGAAATCGCGTCGCCTTTGGCGTGACACCCAAAGCAGTAGTAGTAACCCTTGCGGTCATCGACGTGAAACGACGCGCTCTTTTCTTGGTGAAATGGACAAGGCGCCCACATGTCGCCTTTGCCTGGGTTCGACTTCTTATTGTCCCACATCACTTTGCGACCGACCACTTGGGTCAGCGATAGGCGTGTTCGCAATTCATCCAGAAAACCAGGGGGCAGACTCATGCCGACAATATCGGCGTTGGACCCGCGCAAGTCCAGCGCTCGGACGCAGAAGGTTGGGGGTAAGTTTCGTCACCACGTTATCGGTTTGTTTACCAATGCGCGCCAATCTGTACCCAGTGAATATCCATCACCGAGAGGGATCGCACCGCCCAAACGCGGTAGTGCGACTCGTTTATTGCGACTCAGTCATGTGAATTATCGACCGCACATGTCTGCGTAACGGGGCTCATCTCGGACAATTGCCTGCCGAAAGCCACATTTCCTTAAAATATTAGGAAACAAAGGCCGGCCAGACGGATGATCGTCCGCACACACCACACAATTGGACCAAAAGTGGCGCGTTGCTGCCCAATTTCTGCCACTCTCTAAAGGATATAAATAGGTCCAACAGAGGTGGTAATCCCACCAAAAAGAAGTGAAGCCTCCGAAAGGTCGGTCGATAATGATGAATTTGGAAACACAGACGCAGACGATGGCAGCTCGCATCGCCCGCCACCTGCGTGCGTTCCAAACCCGCGAAGATGGCACGATGGTCATTTTCGCGGTGTTCATGCTGATCCTCATTCTGCTCATCACTGGTATGGCAGTGGACTTTATGCGTGTGGAATCCACGCGCACACGTATTCAAGGCACGCTTGACCGTGCTGTTCTTGCTGCGGCTGACCTTGGTCAAACGCTCCCGCGCGAAGAAGTCGTTCAAGACTATATGGAAAAGGCTGGTCTGGGCGACGCATTGCAAGGCACGCCTACCGTATCCGAAGGTCTGAACTTCCGCGAAGTCTCCGCCGTCGCCGAAGCGCAGGTCCCAATGATGTTCTCGGGCCTTGCCCGAATTCTGGACGCGGATGCTAAAATCCATGAATCGATGACTGTCCCTGCGTTCTCCGTCGCAGAGGAGCGCGTGTCCAAAGTAGAAATTTCGCTCGTCCTCGACATCTCTGGTTCGATGGAGAGCAACAGTCGCATGACCAACTTGCACACTGCGGCAACTGAGTTTGTGAACACGGTGCTCAAAGATGGCAACGAAGACCTCGTTTCGGTCTCACTGATCCCCTACTCCGAACACGTGAACGCAGGTCCTGACATTTTCGACCAGTTGAACGTGCGCAAGGTCCACAACTATTCCCACTGCATCGAATTCGACAACGACGAGTTCACCAGCACATCGCTGAGCCTGACTGAGCGTTATGATCAGATGCAGTATTTCCAGTGGAACTATAACGGCAGCTATCGCTACGGGAATGACCTCTCTGAAACCGTTT
Source organism: Paracoccaceae bacterium (assembly GCA_038134645.1). Taxonomy (GTDB): domain Bacteria; phylum Pseudomonadota; class Alphaproteobacteria; order Rhodobacterales; family Rhodobacteraceae; genus Marivivens. Next base: position 7,821 of record JAYPVO010000049.1, on the reverse strand, counting down.
GTCCGCGCTGGGACTACGAACGCATCAACGCTTGGGAATCCAGCCGCACCGAATTGGTGACTCAGATCAACCAACTCAGAGGCCGCGCTGGTACGTCGATCTTCTTGGGTCTGAAATGGGGTGCTGCACTGCTTGACCCATCGACCAAGCCGATCCTGTCCAGCCTCGTCGCGAGCAACAAAGTTGACGGTAGCTTTGCCGGTCGCCCAGCTGCCTATGACGATGATGAAACTGTGAAATTCATCATTCTGATGACAGATGGTGAGAACTCTAACTCGAGCCGCATCCAGAGCTGGGCCTATGACTCGAGCAGTGATTACGCACACTGGAGCCGCTATAACTTTAACTGGTATCTCGACAACTACGTATCGAGCTGGAAACACGGTCAGTATTCCTACCTGAAATACAACCGAACCCTCGGCAACGAGTTGATGGACGACATCTGCGACGCAGCCAAAGCCCAAGGTATCGTCATCTGGACCATTGGCTTTGAGATCCCTGACCCTCTTGGCAACCAGGTTCTGTCAGACTGTGCGACATCCCCAAGCCACTTCTTTGACGTGGACGGCATCGAAATTTCCAACGCGTTCTCTGCGATCGCGACCCAGATTAACAACCTAAAGCTTACACACTAATGAAACAACTGCTCCAAAATCTCTGGTCTGGCCTAATGCGCCCGCTGTCGCGGTTCGCACGGGATGACCGTGGGACAGCTACAGTTGAATTCGCGCTTATTTTCCCAGTTTACATCATTCTTCTGTTGTCAGCGTTTGAATCCGGCATGTTGATGACCCGCCAAGTGATGCTTGAACGCGGTCTTGAGATTGCAATGCGTGAAGTCCGCATTGGGGCCATGTCGCCTGTCACACATGACACGCTGAAAAATTCGATTTGTAACAACGCCGGCATTATTCCGAATTGTGCAGATGCGCTGAAAATCGAAATGCGCCGCATCGACCTCCTGAATTGGACGAACATTCCAGCGGCGGCAGACTGTATTGATCGCAATGACCCTGCGGCCCCCTTGGTCGCATTCCAACAAGGTGGTGCAAACCAAATGGTAATTGTTCGTGCCTGCGCACTGTTCAATCCAGTTTTCCCGACGCTCGGTCTGGGCAAGCAGATTCCGCGTGAATCTGGCGATGAATACGCACTTGTGTCGCGCTCTGCATTTGTGAGGGAACCATGAATTTCTTCCGCATTTTACGCGAGTTTCGCGATGACGAACGCGGCAGCTTGGCTATTGAAACCGTTCTGATTTTTCCGATCCTGTGCTGGGCTTACCTCGCAACGTTTGTCTATTTTGATGCGTTCCGCATTCAGAGCACGACAAACAAAGCGGCCTATACGATCAGCGATCAGGTAAGTCGGGAAACAGGCTACATCACGCCTAATTACATGACGTCGTTGTATAATCTGCACGAGTTTCTGACCTCATCAAACCACCCGACAAAACTACGGTTGAGCATTGTTCGGTATACGGACGATGATGGATATGAAGTCCGCTGGTCCCAAGGACGTGGTGGCGCTGGCGCCCTCAACGATGCAGGACTGGCCGATATTTTGGACAAGCTGCCCGTCATGCCTGACAACGAGGTTATCATCGTTATTCAGAACTGGTTGAGCTACGAACCGATGTTCAGCGTTGGCCTGAAGGCCTTCGAATTTGAGAACTTGATTGTAACGCGTCCCCGTTTCAACTCGGCTCAACTGTGCTGGAATTCCGTGGAAAACGGCGGCGTGTCGACGGCGACCTGCTAATTGGCGCAGGGGATCTGTGCGAAGCAGAGCGTGTCTCATCGATTGATGGTTTCTTTGAGCAGGACTATTTCTTGCTCAAAGGAGATACATCATGTCCATCAGACCCACCCTCGAAGCCCGTCGCGCGACACCTCACATGGAAGGTGCTGGCGTGCGCCTTCATCGTGCCTTTGGTTTCCATGACCCGAGCGAGCTCGACCCGTTTTTGATGTTTGATGATTTCCGTGGCGATCATCCGGATGATTACATCCGCGGTTTCCCGTGGCACCCACATCGCGGCATCGAAACGATCACTTACGTTCTGAACGGCACTGTCGAACATGGTGACAGCCTCGGCAACTCGGGGACTTTGGGCGCTGGTGATGTTCAGTGGATGACCGCTGGATCGGGCATTCTCCACCAAGAGATGCCAAAGGGAAACATCGCGGGCCAAATGCACGGCTTCCAGCTCTGGGCGAACCTCCCGAGCCAACTCAAAATGACCGCGCCCCGCTATCAGGACGTTAAAGGCAAAGAAATTCCCGAAATCATCGACGACGATGGCACCCGCGTCAAAGTCATCATCGGTGAATTCTGGGGCAAGCGCGGACCCGTTGATGGAATTGCGGCTGATCCACAATATCTGGACATTTTCGTGCCTGCAGGTGTTCGCAAGACCTTTAAGGTTGATACCTACCGCCGCGCGTTTGCCTATGTATTCCAAGGCGCTGGCGCCTTTGCGGATGCGTCGAAACCCGAAGGCGTTCTCCTCGAAAAAGAGGTCATGGGCGAAGAGGTGAACATTCGCGACATGTCAGGCAACCGCACCCTGATCCGCTTTGGCACAGGTGATGAAGTGACCGTACAGGCAGGCGAAGAAGGCATTCGGTTCCTTCTGATCTCTGGTGCGCCGATCGAAGAACCCGTCGCATGGCACGGGCCGATCGTCATGAACACCAAAGAAGAAATTCGCCAAGCCATCGCAGATTTGCGCAACGGCACCTTCATCAAACCCGCCCATTGATACGGGAATGCGTCGGTCAGGTCGTTACTGACCGACGCACAATACCCCAATAAATCTCTTCGATCTCGCTCAGCGGCAAACGACCGCCTTCGCGATACCATTGGGGGATTGCGGTCAACATACCAATCAACGCGATCGAGGTAATGCGCGGATCGGTGATCGTGAAATCACCGCTTTCCTTGCCCGCCTTCAGGATACCCGCAAGGACCTGTTCGTAGTCCCGACGACGCCCTTCGATAACGGCAAAGTTGTCGGGATCGAGGTTCCGCAATTCCATGTAGGAAATGAAAACCTGCTCGACGCGGGGAACGTGGAACACGATGTGAAAACGGATAAACGCCTCGAGCGCGGACCAAGGCGATCCTGAGAGATCGACTTTTTTAAGCGCAGCCGACAGCTCTTCCATGTGATCGAGCACGATATCGAACAAGAGGCTCTGTTTGTCGGCGGTGTAGTTATATAGGGCACCTGCCTGAACACCGACCTCAGCTGCAATCTGGCGCATCGAAACAGCCGCGTATCCATGCTGAGCAATCAGCTTGAGAGCAGCTTCCCGAACCTTCGGTCCAGTAATATCAGAATGTGATCCCTGTTTTCGCGCCATATTTAACCTTTAACTGAACAAACGTTCATTTGAAAAGCCTGATCTGAGCTTGCCCAATAAATGCAACCAAAGGTAAGGTTCAACGATTACAACCCGTCGGACCTCATTATGCGCCTTTTCATTCTGTCGCTTTTGGCGCTCTTGCCTGCCTGCGCTACCTTTCCCGCATTGGATGAGGCAATTGACCCCGCTGCCACACAGGCGGCATTCCCCGATTTCGTTCCGTTCGAAACGATTGTCACCCCAGACGATGGTACAACCGCCAGCGAAGCCGCTGATCAGTTGGCCTATCGCACGACATCATTACAAAATCGCGCTGAACAATTGCGTAACAGTGCCGTTCAATAGCACCTGCGCGTTGCAGTGACCGCAAGGACGCGGTAACAGCGGATTGTTCAAAATACAAAAAGCGGAAATTAATATGTCTGACACCCTTCGCCTTGGTATTGCCGGTCTCGGAACGGTCGGTGTTGGCGTCATCCGCATCGTCGAAAAACAGGCTGCCCTTCTCGCCCAGCGCACTGGGAAATCGATCGTCATCAGCGCTGTAAGCGCACGGTCCAAAGACAAAGATCGCGGCGTTGATCTGTCGGGCTACGCATGGGAAGACGATCCTGTCGCTCTCGCCACTCGTGACGACGTCGACGTTTATGTCGAGCTCATGGGCGGTGAAAATGGCCCCGCAAAAGCCTCGATCGAGGCAGCGATTGCCGCTGGCAAAGATGTCGTCACCGCCAACAAGGCGTTGCTGGCACATCACGGCCAATCCATCGCAGAGCAAGCCGAAGCCAAAGGCTGTGTCGTGCGCTATGAAGCCGCCGTCGCAGGTGGCATCCCCGTGATCAAAGCCCTGACCGAAGGGTTGGCTGCGAACGGCATCACCCGCGTGATGGGCGTCATGAACGGCACCTGCAACTACATCCTCACCCGCATGGAAGACGCGGGCCTGAGCTACGAAGAGGCCTTTGCCGAAGCAGACGGTCTGGGCTACCTCGAAGCTGATCCGAACTTGGACGTGGGCGGCATTGATGCGGGCCACAAACTGTCGATCCTCTCGGCCATCGCCTTTGGGACACAGGTCGATTTTGACGGTGTCGAACTCGAAGGGATCGGCGCGATCACCATCGAAGACATCCGCAACGCGGCCGACATGGGCTACAAGATCAAACTGCTGGGCGTGACGCAGATGACGGGCCGTGGGCTTGAACAACGCATGTCGCCTTGCCTCGTTCCAGCAACCTCGCCCTTGGGCCAATTGGTTGGCGGAACGAACATGGTCGTGCTTGAAGGCGACGCCGTTGGACAAATCGTCCTTCGCGGTGCTGGTGCGGGCGAAGGCCCCACCGCGAGCGCGGTTATGGGTGATGTCTGCGATATCGCGCGTGGTCTGCGCCTCCCGACGTTTGGGCAGCCCGCGAACACACTGCGTTGCGCGAAATCTGCACGCGCCGCGATCCCTGCGCCCTACTACCTCCGCCTTTCGCTTTTGGACAAACCAGGTGCGATGGCCAAGGTTGCGAGCGTATTGGGCGACGCGGGTGTATCTATCCACCGCATGCGCCAACACGACCACGATGGCACCCACGCTCCTGTCGTGATCGTCACCCACAAAACCACTCGTCAGGCCGTCGATCAGGCAATCGAAGGCTTTGCTGCGACGGGCGTCGTTTCGGGGGCACCCGTCGCCCTGCGGATCGAACAGGTTTAAGACCAGACTACAGGTCAAAACGATAAAGGCAGGGCGCAAACCCTGCCTTTTTTGTATCATTTCAAAGAAATTTTGACCCAAAGCGATTTTAGCGAAAAACTGTTAGCGCCCACAGCCTTGCCCCCATAGGCTTGCCCTGCGTAGATGCACCCGAATGTTACTTGAGGACTTTTGACATGTCGCAGACCACTGAATTCCACGACCGTATGCTTTCGCTCGGGCTTGCCCGCGTCTCCGAAGCTGCGGCTCTCGCATCGGCGAAACTGATCGGGCGTGGTGACGAAAAAGCTGCCGACCAAGCTGCCGTAAACGCGATGCGGGATCAGCTGAACAAACTCGACATCAAAGGCGTCGTCGTCATCGGTGAAGGCGAACGTGACGAAGCGCCAATGCTCTACATCGGCGAAGAAGTGGGCACAGGCGAAGGTCCAGCGGTGGATATCGCGCTCGACCCGCTCGAAGGGACGACCCTCACCGCGAAAGATATGCCCAACGCGCTTACCGTTATCGCGATGGGTCCGCGCGGGTCGATGCTGCATGCTCCTGACGTCTACATGGAAAAGCTTGCCATTGGACCGGGTTACAAAGCGGGCGTTGTCACCATGGACATGTCCCCGTCCCAGCGCGTTTCCGCACTGGCCGCCGCCAAAGGCTGTTCGACCGAAGACATCACCGTTTGCGTTCTCGAACGTCCGCGCCATGACGAAATGATCGCAGAACTGCGCACCACTGGCGCAGCTATCCGCCTGATCACCGATGGTGACGTTGCAGGCGTTATGCACTGTGCCGAACCTGAAAAGACAGGCATCGACATGTATATGGGCTCTGGCGGTGCACCTGAGGGTGTCCTCGCTGCTGCGGCGCTGAAATGCATGGGCGGCCAGTTCTTTGGCAAACTGCTCTTCCGCAATGACGACGAACGTGGCCGCGCTGCCAAAGCTGGCATCACCAACTTTGACCGCGTCTACACCCGCGATGATCTGGTCAAAGGCGACGTGATCTTTGCAGCGACAGGTGTGACCGATGGCAGCCTCTTGGCTGGGATCAAACGCGAACCAGGTTATTTGACCGCTGAAACGATCCTGATGCGGTCCAAAACAGGTTCGGTGCGTCGGATGACCTACACCAACCCCATCTAAAATCTGATCGGGCCAGAGCATCGCTCTGGCCCTTTTCATATCATTGCGCCGCTTTGCTCTCTGGGCGATAAGCAAGGCATGAAAGCATTTCTCAACGTCGAACAGTCCGCAACGGGCCGCCGCTGGATTGGCCCGAGCATCGAAGAAGACCGCCTCGCCGAAGCGATGGAACAGGCGACAGGCCTGCCCGCACCCGTTTGTCGGACATTGGCGCGACGCGGCGTTGAACCGCACGAAGCAGACAGTTTTCTGGCGCCAACGTTGCGGGATCTCCTCCCCGATCCGCTGACCTTGCTCGACATGGAAAAGGCATCTGAACGCTTTATCGCCGCCCTAGATCGCCGCGAAAAGATCGCCGTTTTTGCCGATTACGACGTGGATGGCGGCACCTCTGCCGCGCTTCTTTTGACGTGGTTGAGGGCGATGGGACATCGTGCAACGCTCTATATCCCTGACCGCATCGACGAAGGCTATGGCCCTAATGAGCCCGCGATGGAGGCGCTCGCCAAAGATCACGACCTGATCATTTGCGTTGACTGCGGAACCCTCTCGCATGGGCCGATTGCGGCTGCAAAAGGTGCAGATGTGATGGTGCTCGACCACCACTTAGGCGCTGAAACTCTGCCCGATTGTGTCGCCGTCGTGAACCCAAACCGCCAAGATGAAACGGGCGAACTCGCGCACCTCTGTGCTGCCGGCGTCGTCTTGATGATGCTCGTCGATGTGAACCGCCGCCTTCGGGCTAAGGGCGTGACAGGGCCTAACTTGATGTCATTCCTCGACCTCGTCGCATTGGCAACGGTTGCGGACGTGGCCCCGCTGATCGGCGTGAACCGAGCGTTCGTGCGTCAAGGCCTCGCCGTTATGGCGCAGCGCGAACGTATCGGCCTAACGGCTTTGGCGGATGTCGCGGGAATGGACAGTGCGCCGACATCCTATCACCTCGGGTTTCTACTCGGCCCTCGCGTTAACGCGGGTGGTCGCATTGGGGCAGCCGATCTGGGCGCGCGCCTTTTGGCAACAGATGACCCCCGCGAGGCCGAAAGCCTCGCTAAACAACTGGACCAACTGAACCGCGAACGCCGCGAAATCGAAAACGAAGTGCGTGATTTGGCGCTGTTGCAGGCCGAAGAGCGAGGGTTTGATAGCCCACTTGTTTGGGCTGCGGGCGAAGGTTGGCATCCGGGTGTCGTCGGCATCGTGGCAAGCCGTCTCAAAGAAGCCACCAACCGCCCGTCCATCGTGATTGGTTTTGACGGCGACATTGGCAAAGGTTCGGGTCGTTCGGTGACGGGTATCGACCTCGGTGCGTCGATCCAAAAGCTTACCATGGAAGGGCTACTGATCAAGGGCGGCGGCCACAAAATGGCGGCGGGCCTGACGGTGCATCGGGATAAACTCGATGCTGCGATGGAACGGTTGGCCGAACTTATGGCGCGCCAAGGTGCTGATCGCTTGGGGCCCGCTGACCTACGGCTCGATGGCATCCTCATGCCCGGCGCTGCCACGGTGGAACTGGTTGAACAGATCGAAAAGGCGGGACCGTTCGGAGCATCGGCCTCTGCTCCTCGGTTCGTTTTCCCAGACGTTCAAATCCATTTCGCGA
>JAYPVO010000048.1:4219-13109 GCA_038134645.1 Paracoccaceae bacterium | reverse complement strand
AAAGTTGACAGCTGTCAACTTTCAAACCCACGGAAGGTCGCAAAGACATCCAGCGCGTCCCGCTCTGTCCGAAAATCGTTCACAGGATGGTCCGCCGCATAGCCAATCGCCACGCCAGCCACGACCATTTCATCGGCATCTAGCCCCAGATGGTCATGGATCAGATCACCGTAATTCGCCATCGCCCCGATCCCACAGGCCGCAAGCCCCGCATCATGCACGGCGAGCAACATCGTCTGGATCGCCATCCCGAGGTCCATAAAGCACCCCGCGCCCATCTCGCGATGGATCGTGATGATCATGCCCACAGGCGCGCCAAAGAAACGGTAATTGTGCTGAAACTGAGCCTTACGCCCCTCAAGATCGCGTTTCTCAATGCCCAAAGCATCATAGAGCGCGAACCCAGCCGCCCTCTGACGGGCTTTTAGATCGGCGGGCATAGGGCGGGGGAAGTAGCTGTATTCGCTGACCTGAGGCCGATCCTCTGCAATCCCGTCGAGCAGGGCATCGGATAGGGATTTCAGCGGTGCTCCGGTCAGGACATGGAACCGACCGGGCTGGAGGTTTGCACCCGAAGGTGCACAGCGGGCCAAGGTCAAAATCGTCTCTAATACAGCGCGATCCACGGGTTTATCCGTGAAGGCGCGAACCGATCGACGATCCTCTATGGCCCGCCGCGTTTCCATTACTGACGCGACAGAAGGCTCTGCGGACGGGCCTTTACCAAGGCTCCAACCACGATGGCGGTCAGCACGACTTTGACCAGATCGCCAGGAATGTAGGTCGCCATGATGGTGATCGAGGCCATCAGCCCTTTGTCCGTCAGCATCCAGAACCCGCCAATGCCCATGACATAAAGCACGACAATCCCGCCAATCAGCGATGCGATGCCCGATGCAATCATCGCATCAATACGCAAATTCTGCATCACAAGGCCCGTTACAAAGGCCGCGACGGGGAAACCGACGACGAAACCAGCGGTCGGCGACACAAACACGCCCAAACCACCGCGTCCACCCGCCAAAAGCGGCAGACCCAAGGCCACAAGGCCAATAAACAACAGCATCGACAGGCCACCCCGTTTCGCGCCCAAAACAGCGCCAGCGAGCATGACGCCAAGGCTCTGCGCCGTCACGGGAATACCCCACGGCATCGGAATCGCGGGCAAAAGGCCCAAAACAGCAACGAGCGCGGCGAAAAGCGCGATCATCACAAGATCATTTTCTTTGGTTTGCATGATATCTCCCTCATTTGAGGGGGGACATATCAGGGATTAAACGCCCCATCCAGCCCACCTCGCGCTCGCAACGCCAGCGCAACATGGTCAGCATCCTCAAGAACGCTGATGATCAGGGGCAGAATGATGTAAAACGTGGGCCGTTTGGTGGACCGAGCACGAAAGGCGTCCGCCATGTGGTTAGCCCGTTCCAAAAGAACAGGCACGAACCGCACAACGAGGGCAATCGAGAGTGCAAGAGGCTTGGGTGACAGCCCGATAAAGCGGGCAGGGGAGGCGAGCCAGATCACGAGGTCAATCAGATCGTCCAAACGGGTCGAAAGCGTCACTAAATTGGCCAAACTCACCGCAGTTGCCAACCGCAACACAATCGCGAATCCCGTGGCTGCATCACCCAAAACAACCTGCCAAAGCAGGATAAACCCAAGGAAAAACCGCAGTGGTTTCAACATCCGGAGCCCTTGGGCCGCGAATTTCGCTCCAAACGACCGATAGAGCAGGGCGGTTAGACCCGCAGCACCTGCGAGCAAAATAGGCGATTTAAGCAGGAATAGGGTCACAATTGCGATGGAAAGCAGCCCGAGTTTGACCCCAGCGCGCCAATCATGCAGCGGTGTGTGGATGTCAGAGGTGAGCGCCAGCATCATCCGCCTCCATCACCCGCAAATATTCGGGCAAAACCGCCTCTGGCGCACCGTCTGCGATAATTTTCCCGCCCTCGATCCAGAGAACTCGGTCATAATCCGCAATCACCGAAGGGTCGTGTGTGATGTGCATTAGAGTCTGATCTAGCTGATTTAGTCTCTTTTGCAGAGCGCGCGTCGTGGGAATGTCGAGCCCACTGAACGGTTCGTCCAGAATGATCACAGAAGGAGCCATCGCGAGGACGGACATGAGGCAAACCAGATGGCGTTGGCCTTGACTTAGGGTCGAAACCGGACGCTTGGCCCAGTCTGATTTGCCGAAGGACCCCAGGATTTCGCTCGTTTTCGCGGTCGCATCGGCTTTGGACTGGCCGAGCTGACGTAAACCGAAGGAAATTTCCTCTTCGACGGTTGGAAAAATGATCTGATGATCGGGATTCTGGAACAAAATGCCCACCGCAGAGAGCGCGGATTTTCTGTCAATCAGCACATCAATGCCGTCGATGAAAATTCGACCCTGTTCTGGGCGTATTAGACCCGAAATCGCCCGCGCCAGTGTCGATTTTCCAGAGCCATTTCGACCGACAATACCCACCCGCGCCTCGGTCAGTTCGAGGGTAATCGCGTCGAGCACGGTTTTGTCGCCGTATTGGCAGGAAAGGGACTGTATCTGGATCATGGGGTTAGGGGGTCATAGCTGAAGAACGATGTAAAGGGGTGAGAGTTGACAGCTGTCAACTTTGTCGACGGGAAAGGGCAATCATCATCGGCATCGGTGAAAATCCGCCTTCTTCGGCCTTTTGCGTGAGCCGACGTAGGTAACCACCAGGGGATTTGATCTCTCCCATGCGCTGAAGGATGCCAGCACAGACAACAGAGGTGTTTTTTGGCCCCATGATTTTCATGGCATGATCCCACGTTTCGGTCGAGATCCCCATCATGGCTTTGATGACTGACATCGCAGAGATGAAATCGTGCCAACTGCGGAGCGGTCGATTGGCGAAGTCGGCGACATCAGGGCAAGCGGTTAGAACCATCGGAAGCGGAACGGTGCTTTGTTCAGATTCAATGGAAGTATTATTTGAATTAGAATGGTGCCGCTCATTTTGGCTGTCGGTGCCGCTCATTTCTGGTGTTTTACCAACAGTCATTCCCAGCAAATGATGGAGGTTTTCCACAAGCGCGTGGAGCCGCGTTTTGAGCGATGTTAGTGTCGAAATGTCCAATTTTCGGCGGAGCATTTTGCCGAGTTCGATGAGCGCTTCGCGTGGTTTGGTCCAGCGGTCGTCAGCGTGATCTTCCATGCCAAAACTGATGAGTTTGTCGGCATCGCGTTTCAGGATCACGACGGTATCGCGCAGTTCTTTTTTTTGCGCGTCTTCTTCGCGGATCTTTGTGGCTGTTTCGATGATTTCGTCGGCACGCACCAAAAGGGGCCGCAAATCGAAGCCGTAAGCCCGTAGAACGCCCGTTCTACTTTTGACGGCGTAGCGTTTACCATTCGGGCTATCGTTGCGCAGAATGATGCCCGCCTCGACCAGAGCGGCGATGTGTCGGCGAAGTGTGCTTTCTGGCATGCCGTGAGCGCGAGAAGAGAGCGTTTCGTTGGATGGAAACACGATCAATTGCTCTGACGCAGAGAGGTCATCGCCGCGATGAAAGGTTAACAGCGCGTTCAGGACCGTGAGATCGCGGTCAGAGAGGCCGAATTCTTTGCGTGCGGTGCAAAGTTCGCGGAAAAGCTCCCATTTGTTCGCGGTCGGGAGGGCAGGGGCCTGTTGGCGAAGGGCGGCGCGTTCGATCAAACCAGCCGTTACCGGTCGCCGCCCAAAAGGCGTCGTTGCGTAAATGTCCATAGTTCATCACGGAGCAAAACTTTTTTGCCCGCCAGATTCGACGCCTGTTGACAGCTGTCAACTTTAGCCTGATATTCGGAAGTGCTAAAACACGAATAGGGCTCTCTGAGGTATCTGCTTTGGGGGGCCTTTTTCTTTGGGTTTTGCTGGGTCGTGCCTCCTAAGTTGTTGTTACTGCTCTATTATTCAGCCGTTCGACCGTTTCCAGTCGCGGTGAATTTCTTCCAGATGCGCCACCAACCAATCGTCAAAGCCGTCTTTGGGCAGGGTGAGCACTGTTTTATTCGGTTTGCGGGCAACCTGCGCGATCTCGGCACCATTGGCGGTGATCCGGTTCGGCTTGGCTGCGGGCGTTTTGGGCAAGGTTAGAGACTTAAACACGGCCTCGAACCGTTGATCTGATCCTTCACCGACGGCGTTCGCGGTGAGATCCCGACCGTTGAGCTGATCGGCAAGTTTGCTCCACCGATCGCGGCCGATAGTGGGCGCGGCGCCGATGGCTTCGATCAGGGGCAGGGGGATCGAGTCGACGATCGACAACATCCGCGAAATCACGGTTTTATCGACGTTGAGCGCGTCACAGATCACTTTACGTTCGTAACCAGCGTCCCGCATTTGGCGGGCAAAGTTTGCGCGTTCGATGAACGACAGATCGCGACGGGCAGAGTTTTCCTGACCCTGGGCAATGACCAGTTCGCGGTCATTTAAGACCCTAACCATGGCCGCAACGGGCTGTTTTAGCAGTTTCAGAGCCGCAACACGCCGCCGACCATAGACCACCTGATAACGTTCGGGATCATTCGGATTGGGGCGGAGCAGAACGGGAACTTGCTGGCCGTAAAGTTTGATACTTTCGGCGAGGGCAGGGATGTCATCCGTTTCCAGACGGTCCTGCATGCCCGCATCGTCGATCATCCGCGGATCGACCTGAATGATCGAACGGGATTTGAGTTCGGCGATGGATTGGCTCACGGCACCGATGGCGCCCTTGCCGTAACGGGGTTTTGCGGGATCAACACGGGTGTCGGTCGCAGGGGCCGCAGTTTGATCCATCAAGCCGTTCAGAATACCTTTACGCGCCATTGGTCCGCCCCCATGCCTCTTGAACAAGTGTCTCTATTTCACCGCAAACGGCTGAAATACTCTCAATCGCGCGGTCATAGGTGGACCGCGTGAATTGGGACTTTTCGATCTCCCACAAGGTTTGTTTTGTCAGGCCAGCGTCTGAGATCGCGGTGGATTTCAGCATCGTGTGGTTCAAAACATGCTCTCCGAACATGGAGCGCATGAAAGACACCATTTGGTTTTGCGGGCCATCACCGGGTTCGTAGCGGGTCACCACGTAACGCAGCCAGTCATAGGACATGTCACCGCCTGCTTCGGCCACAACGCCGAGGAGGTTCGATGTCATCAACAGGAACTGACACATCGACATCACGTCGAGCATCTGCGGGTGAACCGTCACTAACACGGCGGTAGCGGCCGAAAGGGCCGACATTGTTAAGAACCCCAACTGGGGCGGGCAGTCTACGATAACCACGTCATAATCCTCTTCCACATCAGCGAGCGCGTCGCCCACTCTAGTGAAAAATAGGTTACCATCCCGTTGGGCCAGCGCGCGGGGGGTATCGTGCTCGAACTCCATGAGGTCGAGGTTGCCCGGAATAATGTCCAGATTTCGGAAGTAAGTCTTTTGAATCACGTCACGAATTGGAACGGGGTTATCATAGCGGATCGCGTCATAGAGCGTTCCACCGTCCAAGAGGTCAAACTCTGGCTGGAACCCATGCAACGCCGAGAAAGACGCCTGAGGGTCGATGTCGATCGCCAAAACGCGGTAGCCGTCGAGCGCCATCTTTTGCGCGAGGTGCGCCGAAGTCGTCGTTTTACCAGAGCCACCTTTGAAGTTGATGACCGAAATCACCTGTAGGTGATCGCCGTCGCGACGGCCGGGCATATAGGTGCCGGGGACCTTCGCGCCTTTTTCGAGGTATTCACGGAGGGCTACGATGTCGTCGGGCGAATAATAGCGGCGTCCGTTGCCACGGATTTCAGGCTCTGGTCCCTTGGAATCGAGACTAAGCTTGCGCAAATAGGCATCTTTGACGCCGAGCAGGTCAGCGACTTCACCACTGGTGAATTTGCGCAGTTCCTTGCTCGCGTTCGGCGGAAAAAGCTGGGCGCGGTGTGCTTGCAGTCGTTCTGAGAGCATCGCGGCGTGTTGACCAACGATGGTATCAATACGTAAGTTTGCCTTGGGTTCTTGACCCATCTGACCCTCTCTTCTCGCCTCTGTGGCCACCGTTTGTTACGGTTTTTGCCGTTATTTTCGTATTTTGCGTATATTACTGCGACAGGATTTGGATTCTGGCAAGAGTTTTCCACAGAATTTGTGCAAACTTCTTTTTGGGCAGAGCGGTTGCACTTACCCATGAGTTGAGACCAAAGTCGCGACGTTGCTTTATACGACTGTATGTTAAGGGTTTCGCGACATGACTCGTAGCTCTCATATCGACCGCGTGATGCAGTCCCTTTCGTCCGGATCGGCGGCGGCGCGATCGCGTTTGGCGGCGTCGTGGCTGCGGTCGGCCAAGAATTACGGCCTCGATCCCGCAATGAGAGAGATGCGCGACTCGCTCGATTCTTCGTCTTTGAGGGGTCGCAGGGAGGCGATGGACCGCGTGTTGCACGTGGCGGCGCCGAAATTGGACAATCTCTTTGGGCTGATTGGTCATTCGGGCTGCGGTGTGCTGTTAACCGACGCGGATGGGATCGTTTTGGAAAAACGCTGCTCTGACGCGGATTCCGAAGTGTTCAAGGAATGGGGCCTCTGGCCCGGTCATGATTGGAGCGAGGCTGCCGAGGGCACAAACGGCATCGGCACCTGTTTGGCAGAGCAACGACAGATCACCATTCACCGCACAGACCATTTCATGGCGAAGAACATCGCGATGAGTTGCATGGATGCGCCGATTTTTGGGCCTGATGGCGCGTTGATCGCGGCGCTTGATGTGTCGTCGGCGCGGGCGGATCAGACCGAAGGCTATAACCGTTTGATCGGCGCGATGGTTGTACAAACCGCCCAGCAGATCGAAGCGGAAGTGTTTCGGTCGTCGTTCGCGGGCAAACGCATCCTCGTGGCCGAAGGTGACGCAACGGGTGCGGCGCTTTTGGCGGTCGATGGGGATGATATTGTCGTGGGTGCGACCCGCGCGGCACGTAAGACGTTCGGCTTGAACGCGATGGGGCGCCTCGCGCCGCGTCCTGCGGTCGATCTTTTGGGGCGTGACGGGCAGGAAACGGGCTTTGATCGTGGGGAAAAGGCGGCGGTGAAACGTGCGCTTGTCCGTGCAGAGGGCAATGTGTCGGCGGCGGCGCGGGCTTTGGGTATTGGGCGCGCCACGATGTATCGCCGTATGAAACGCCTCGGCCTAAGCGAAAGTGGCGCTGACCTGTCTCAGTAGTGAGACAGGTGGGGCAGGGCGGCTGAGACACCCCCCTGCACAAGGCCCCGTGATTCCCTTCATCTCTTCTCCATTCCGCGGGACACGCGGTTTTAAGGAGGAGAAATCACATGAACCAGATGACCCAAGTCGTCGACTATTTCGTTAACCCATTCAAAGATCGCTACGACAACTTTATCGGCGGCAAATGGGTTGCCCCAGTTTCCGGCAAATACTTTGACAACATCACCCCGATCACTGGTGAAGTCGTATGTCAGGTTGCCCGTTCTGACGCAGCAGACATCGAGCTCGCACTCGACGCAGCGCATGCTGCAAAAGACGCATGGGGCAAAACTTCGCCCGCAGAGCGTTCGAACATCCTGCTGAAAATCGCAGATCGTCTCGAAGAAAACCTGCACCAGCTGGCATGCGCTGAAACCTGGGACAACGGTAAGCCGATCCGCGAAACCGTAAACGCTGACATCCCCCTGTCGGTTGACCACTTCCGTTACTTTGCTGGCGTTCTGCGCGCCCAAGAAGGCAACATGTCGGAAATCGACCACGACACCGTTGCGTATCACTTCCACGAGCCTCTCGGCGTTGTTGGTCAGATCATTCCGTGGAACTTCTCGGTTCTGATGGCGGCATGGAAACTGGCGCCTGCGCTGGCTGCAGGTAACTGCATCGTGCTGAAACCAGCAGAGCAAACCCCTGCTGCGATCATGGTTCTGATCGACATCATCGCAGACCTTCTGCCAGCTGGCGTTCTGAACATCGTGAACGGCATGGGCGCAGAAGTTGGCGCACCGCTGGCACGTTCGCCGCGCATCGCGAAAATCGCGTTCACAGGTTCGACCGAAACTGGCCGCAAAATCATGCAGGCAGCGACCGAAAACCTGATCCCTGTGACTCTGGAACTCGGCGGTAAATCCCCGAACATCTTCTTCTCGGACGTTATGGCCGAAGACGATGCGTTCCTCGACAAAGCGGTCGAAGGTTTCGTTCTCTTTGCCTTTAACCAAGGCGAAGTTTGCACCTGCCCGTCGCGCGCTCTGATCCAAGAAGACATCTACGATCGCTTCATCGAGAAGTGCATCGAGCGTGTGAAAGCGATCAAACAAGGCGACCCGCGCGACATGAACACCATGGTTGGTGCTCAGGCGTCCCAAGAGCAGCAGGACAAAATCATGTCCTACCTGCAAATCGGTCGTGACGAAGGCGCGGAAGTTCTGGTTGGTGGTGATGCTGCTCGTTTCAACGGCGACATCGCGAACGGTTTCTACGTTCAGCCGACCGTTCTGAAAGGCCACAACAAGATGCGCGTGTTCCAAGAAGAGATCTTTGGACCTGTCGTCTCTGTCACCACCTTTAAAGACGAAGCAGAAGCGCTGCAGATCGCAAACGACACCATGTACGGCCTCGGCGCTGGTGTTTGGACCCGTGATGCGACCCGTTGCTACCGCTTTGGCCGCGCCATCGAGGCTGGCCGCGTCTGGGTAAACAACTACCACGCATACCCTGCACACGCTGCATTCGGCGGCTACAAGCAGTCGGGTATTGGCCGTGAAACTCACAAGATGATGCTGGACCACTACCAGCAAACCAAGAACATCCTGATGAGCTACAACCCGAACAAGCTGGGCTTCTTCTAAGCCTTGCTTCCTCCAGCTGCGGACCCTTAGCCGGGGTCCGCAGCCCCTATAGCAGCGG
>JAYPVO010000048.1:0-4119 GCA_038134645.1 Paracoccaceae bacterium | reverse complement strand
ATGAGGTGGGCGGCGGCGTCGGCTTTGCGGGCGATGACGGCGTCAAAGATGTCTTGGTGTTCGGCGCGGCTGTCGATGGGCATCTTGCGCCACGGGGCCGCGATCTGGATGTAGCGCATCCAGTGGGTCTGGTGCAGATCGCGCATATCGGCGAGCCAACGGTTGCCGTGGGCGGCGACGGTGGCATCGTGGAAATCGCGGTTGGCCTGTTCCCAGTGTTTCGCACGTTCAGCGGGGATCGACTCTTCGACGCGGGCGAGGCGGTGGTGAGCGACGACGACGCCGCTTTCCCAATTTTCATCGCCGCGTTCGATGGCTAGGCGGACGCCCTGCACTTCGATCATGCAGCGCATATCGACCAATTCGCGGAAGTCGGACAGGGACACAGGGGCGGCTTTAAACCCGCGCTGCCCTTCGGTCGTAACGAGGTTTTCCACGAGCAGACGCGACAGCGCCTCGCGCACGGTAGAAGAGCCGACGCCATAGCGCGTGCGCAGTTCTTCGACTCGCATTTTCGCCGAGGGCGCGATCGCCCCCGTGAGAAGAGAGTCGCGCAGGTCTGCGTAGACGCTTTCGATGGCCGTCTTGAACCCGTCTATGTCGCGTTGAAAAGCCACCGGCCCGTTTTTCCCGTTCTTTGGTCGTATACGCGTATATCGGTTGTCCCGTCCCGTCTGTCAAAGGCCAGAAAGTGCCGTTGCGTCAAACTGCCGAAAAACAAAGGAAATTTCTCGAATCTGCAAAACGGTTTACTAGTTTTCAATTCGCTTGGTAAAAGATTTTACAAAAAAATACTGTTAGCGCTTATGTTTACGCGACCGTTGACAGGAAAATGGTGTATGACCACAGTCAAGTAAGCTTGGGGAGAGGAGCCCCGAGCCGAGATTTACATAAATGCTCGGGAGGAATCTCATGACTGATAAGATCTATCCGCCGTCAGAAGAGATGGTGAAGCGCGCTCATATCGATGCGGCTAAATACAAAGAGATGTATGCGGCTTCGGTTAACGATCCCGTGGCATTCTGGGGTGAGCACGGTAAGCGTCTCGACTGGATGCAGCCTTACTCGCAAGTGAAGAACACTTCGTTCGAGCACGGCAAAGTCGACATCAAGTGGTTCGAAGACGGCGTGATCAACGCAGCATATAACTGTGTAGACCGTCACCTCGCGACCCGCGGCGACCAGACCGCAATCATTTTCGAGCCTGACTCGCCAGACGAGCCTGCACAGCACATCACCTATAACGAGCTGTCCGAGAAGGTGAACCGTTTCGCGAACGTCCTGCTGAGCCAAGGCGTGATGCGCGGCGACCGCGTTGTGATCTATCTCCCGATGATCCCGGAAGCTGCTTACGCGATGCTCGCTTGTGCGCGTATCGGTGCGATCCACTCGATCGTGTTCGCGGGCTTCTCGCCTGACGCACTGGCAAACCGCATCAACGACTCTGGTGCGAAGGTTGTTATCACTGCTGACACCGCTCCGCGTGGTGGTCGTCGCACTGCACTGAAATCCAACTGTGACGCAGCGCTTCTGCACTGCTCGGACAAGGTGCGTTGCCTTGTTGTGAAACACACTGGTGATCAGACCACTTGGGTTGATGGCCGTGACGTTGACGTGAAATACCTCATGTCCCACGCTTCGCCAGAGTGCCCTGCACGTCCGATGAACGCAGAAGACCCGCTGTTCATTCTCTACACCTCGGGTTCGACTGGTAAGCCGAAGGGCGTTGTGCACTCGACCGGTGGTTATCTGGTCTACGCAGCGATGACCCACGAATACACCTTCGACTACCATGAAGGCGACGTATACTGGTGTACCGCTGACGTGGGTTGGGTTACTGGCCACTCCTACATCGTCTACGGTCCGCTCGCTAACGGCGGCACCACCCTGATGTTCGAAGGCGTTCCGACCTACCCAGACGCTGGCCGTTTCTGGGCTGTTTGTGAAAAGCACAAAGTCACTCAGTTCTACACTGCACCGACCGCGATCCGTTCGCTGATGGGCATGGGCAAAGAGTTTGTTGAGAAATACGACCTGTCGTCGCTCCGCATCCTCGGCACCGTGGGTGAGCCGATCAACCCAGAAGCTTGGAACTGGTACAACGACGTTGTCGGTAAAGGCACACGTCCGATCGTTGACACATGGTGGCAGACCGAAACCGGTGGTCACATGCTGACACCGCTTCCGGGTGCGACCCCGACGAAGCCGGGTTCGGCAACCACACCGTTCTTTGGTGTGCAGCCAGTTCTGCTGGACTCGACCACTGGTAAAGAGATCGAAGAGACCGAAGCTGAAGGCGTTCTCTGCATCAAAGACTCTTGGCCGGGTCAGATGCGCACCGTTTACGGTGACCACGAGCGCTTTATGCAGACCTACTTCTCTGACTTCAAAGGCTACTACTTCACTGGTGACGGCTGCCGCCGTGACGCAGACGGTTACTACTGGATCACTGGCCGCGTCGATGACGTGATCAACGTATCGGGTCACCGTATGGGCACCGCCGAAGTGGAATCCGCGCTGGTGGCTCACGCTGCTGTCGCTGAGGCCGCTGTGGTTGGCTACCCGCACGACATCAAAGGTCAGGGCATCTACTGCTACGTCACCTTGATGAACGGTGTTGAACCGTCGGCTGAACTTCAGAAAGAACTCGAAGTTTGGGTCCGCACAGAGATCGGTCCGATCGCAAAACCGGACGTGATCCAGTGGGCACCTGGTCTGCCAAAGACCCGTTCGGGCAAAATTATGCGTCGAATCCTGCGTAAAATCGCAGAAAATGACACTGGAAGCCTCGGCGACACATCTACTCTTGCCGATCCGTCCGTTGTAGACGATCTTATTAAGAATTCGGTCCACAATAAGGGCTGAACCGTACGAACGCGGATTTACTGATCCGCGTTCTACTAAAACCCCGAAAGGGGGGAGGGAGCAGGGCGTACGCGCCCTGTTATATTACCCTTCGGTTGAGGGACCGAAGGTGGGGTAACTTGGAGGAAATTCAATGGCTAACAATGGCGACAACAACGCCTACTGGGCAGCCAACAAACGGATCATCGGCATCAGCCTCGTGATCTGGTTTGTTGTTTCGTTCGGTTTTGGCATTCTGCTGCGTCCGATGCTTTCGGGCATCGCAATCGGTGGCACCGATCTGGGCTTCTGGTTCGCACAACAAGGTTCGATCCTTGTCTTTCTTGTTCTTATCTTTGTCTACGCTGCAAAGATGAACAAGCTCGACAAAGAGCACGGCGTGGACGAGTAAGGAGCAAAACCAATGGATCAGTTTACGCTTAACCTGCTGGTTGTTGGTGCGACTTTCGCGCTCTACATCGGCATCGCAATCTGGGCCCGCGCGGGCACCACTTCTGAATTCTATGCAGCAGGCCGCGGTGTTCACCCGGTTCTGAACGGCATGGCAACCGGCGCTGACTGGATGTCGGCAGCATCGTTCATCTCGATGGCTGGTATTATCGCATTCGGCGGCTACGACACTTCGGCCTACCTCATGGGTTGGACCGGTGGTTACGTTCTGCTCGCAATGCTTCTGGCACCTTACCTGCGTAAGTTCGGTAAATTCACCGTGCCGGAATTCATCGGCGACCGTTTCTACAGCCAAACTGCACGTACCGTTGCAGTTATCTGTCTGATCATCGCTTCTGTAACCTACGTTATCGGTCAGATGACCGGCGTTGGTGTTGCGTTCTCGCGCTTCCTTGAAGTGTCGAACTCGACCGGCCTGTTCATCGGTGCTGCAATCGTATTCATGTACGCTGTTCTCGGCGGCATGAAAGGCATCACCTACACTCAGGTTGCTCAGTACGTTGTTCTGATCATCGCATATACCATTCCTGCTGTGTTCATCTCGCTCCAGCTGACTGGTAACCCGATCCCGGGTCTGGGTCTGTTCTCTGACTCTGTTGCGACTGGCCAGCCGATCCTTCAGGACCTCGAAGGTCTTCTGAGCGATCTCGGCTTCAAGTCCTACCTTGATCAGTCTGACACCACCCTGAACATGTTCCTGTTCACCGTATCGCTGATGATCGGTACCGCAGGTCTGCCGCACGTTATCGTTCGCTTCTTCACGGTTCCGACCGTTAAGGACGCACGTTCGTCGGCTGGTTGGGC
>JAYPVO010000047.1:0-13245 GCA_038134645.1 Paracoccaceae bacterium | reverse complement strand
TGAAGAAGAGGAACAGCATCGGGAAGTGCGGGATGAAATACCACGACAGGATGCCGTAGCCATCTTGCGCACGAACGATGTCGCCAAAGTTCATCGAACCGGTCGAGATAATCACACCGATGATGATCAGGCCGATCGAGACCTCATAAGAGATCATCTGCGCCGCAGAGCGGAGCGAGCCGAGGAACGGATATTTGGAGTTCGATGCCCAACCGCCCATGATCACGCCGTAAACTTCGAGCGACGAGATCGCGAAGACGTAGAGGATCGCAACGTTGATGTCAGCGAGGACCCAACCGTCGTTGAACGGGATAACCGCCCAAGCGATCACGGCCATCACGAAGGAAATCAGTGGCGCGAGGAAGAAGACGAATTTGTCAGCGCCAGCAGGCACGACAATTTCCTTCACGATATATTTGATAAAGTCCGCAAAGGATTGCAGCAGACCAAACACACCTACGATGTTCGGGCCCTTACGCATCTGCACCGCAGCCCAGACCTTACGGTCGGCATACATCAGGAAGGCCAAAGCCACCAGAAGCGGTACCAGAACCAAAAGGCACTGACCCACTGTCAGCAGAAGGATCCCAAGGTTGGTCGTGGTGAAAAATTCAACCATATTCGTCCCCTTACACCGTCGGTATGCCCGATGCGCCGCAATCGGCCACCGTAACTTCGGCGTCTATTGTTCTTAACCCGCGCGGTAGCGCCGGCGAGATGGTGTAAACAGCATCCGCGACCCAAGTTCCAGCCTCTTCATCGACCAGAGTGCGAACGTGTCGTGCAAACCCGTAACCACGGATCAGCGTGTATTGTGCGGCGGCGCATCGGGCGTAACGTTCTACGTCCTCTGGCCCCCTTGCCCCCGTCATAGCAACCTTAAAACCAACAAGGTCACCATCTAAGAGCCGAGTTTCGACACCTTTGTAAGTCGGGACCAATGGTCCGTCCCCTGCTCCAGTGTCGTGGGATGCGGTGCACCCCATAAGAGCCAACGCCGATATGACGATGGCTCTCATTGTCTTTTACTCCGCCGCGACCTTAGTCGATTCGGCGCGTGCCTTGGCCGCTGCCGAGAGTTCAGCCATCAATGCAGACGACCGAGCAATCGGGTTGGTCAGGTAGAAATCTTTGACCGCATTGCGGAAGGTTGCCTTGCCCAGCTTGCCTGCAGGAACCGCAGCCCAAGTGTTTTCAGCAACACCGTCGATGTCAGCCAGATGCGGAACCGCAGCAACCAGTGCCTGACGCAGTTGAGCCAGCGAATCCCACGGAAGGGTCGCGCCCAGCTCTGCGGACAGTGCACGCAGGATCGCCCAGTTCTCTTTTGCTTCACCAGGTGCAAACGCTGCACGCATTGCGAGCTGCGGACGACCTTCGGTGTTCACAAAGAGACCGTTTTCTTCGGTGTAGGCAGCAGCCGGCAGGATGATGTCAGCGCGGTGTGCACCACGGTCGCCATGCGAACCTTGGTAGATCACGAATGCGCCGTCACCGATCTCAACTTCGTCTGCGCCGAGGTTGTAAACAACTTCCGCACCATCAAGAGCAGCCTCGAGGCCACCTTCGGTCACAGCGTTAACGTCCAGCGCACCAACGCGACCTGCTGCGGTGTGGAGAACGAGGAACTTGGAGTTCGAGTTTTCAGCAAGCTTCATCGCATGACCGAGGACAGCTTCACCATCCGCTTCGGTCAGCGCGCCCTGCCCGATGATCACAACGGTGCGCATATCCTTCGCATCGCCAATCTTCTTGGACGACAGCTCTTCGAGAGCAGCGCGGTCGGTGCCAACATGGACATAATCATAGGTCAGATCGACAGCTTCACCGACCAGACCGACAGTCGCGCCACGCAGCCAAGCCTTGCGGATACGAGAGTTCAGAACCGGTGCTTCAACACGTGGGTTGGAACCGATGATCTGGATCATCTCAGCATTGTCGATGTCTTCAATAGAAGCCGTACCGACATAAGCGGAACGGTTGCCAGCAGGCAGACGGGCCTTGTCAGTGCGCGCCTCAACCTTGCCGCCCAGACCTTCGATCAGGGTTTTGAGGCTGAATGCGGATTCGACGTTCGCCAGATCACCAATCAGACCAGCGACTTTCTTGCCCTTCATCGCCGCAGCAACAGCGGTCAGAGCTTCGTCCCAGCCCGCTTTGCGCAACTTGCCGTTCTCACGGATATAAGGTGTGTCGAGACGTTGGCGGCTCAGGCCGTCCCAAACGTAACGCGACTTATCCGAAATCCACTCTTCGTTCACGCCGTCGTGGTTGCGCGGCAGGATACGCATGACCTTACGGCCTTTGGTATCAACGCGGATGTTCGACCCAAGCGCATCCATCACGTCGATGGTTTCGGTCTTGGTCAGTTCCCACGGACGCGCGGTGAACGAGTAAGGTTTGGAAACCAGAGCACCAACTGGGCAGAGGTCAACGATGTTGCCCTGCATGTTCGAATCGAGCGTCTGGTTCAGGTAAGATGTAATCTCTGCATCTTCGCCACGGCCAGTTTGGCCCATCTGGGTGATGCCAGCGACCTCAGTCGTAAAGCGCACACAGCGGGTGCACGAAATACAACGGGTCATGTGGGTTTCAACGAGCGGGCCGAGGTTCAGGTCGTCCGACGCACGTTTCGGTTCGCGGTAGCGCGAGAAGTCCACGCCGTAGGCCATCGCCTGATCCTGAAGGTCGCATTCGCCACCTTGGTCACAGATCGGGCAATCCAGCGGGTGGTTGATCAGGAGAAACTCCATCACGCCTTCACGCGCCTTCTTAACCATCGGGCTGTTGGTTTTCACAACAGGCGGCTGACCCTCAGGGCCAGGGCGCAGGTCTTTGACCTGCATCGCACAGGAGGCCGCAGGTTTCGGCGGGCCGCCGACCACCTCAACGAGGCACATGCGGCAGTTGCCCGCGATGGACAAACGCTCGTGATAGCAGAAACGCGGAACTTCAACCCCAGCCTCTTCACAGGCTTGAATCAGGGTCATGGCACCGGGCACTTCTACCTCAATCCCGTCGATGATGATTTTCTTAAGATCGGACATGGCCAGCCTTTTGGTTCTTGTCGCTACGACCCAAAGCTCCGCATGGCACGCACGCAGATGCATACAGTCGCGGCGGTTCTAACGCGGCTTGCCGCGCTATGCCAGCGCGAACGTCACCAAAACTGATGGAAATTTCAGCTTTTAGCGATTTCTTTTGGGGTCAGAGCACCATAGCAAAGGCCTTCGGCGCCGCAAAAACAGCAGTCAAATCGGCGGAAACCGCTATGAAAAAGGGGCCTTGGGCTGTTCATACGAATCTGACAGCGCAAACAGTGCTATCCGCGTCGGTTTTACAAATAAGAGCGTCGCTGCCCCCACCACAGACAGTATTCACCATAGAATCAACGGAGCAACCGACCGACAGCTGTTTGTGCGTCGATTTCCGACCGCCCGACCGCGCAATAGGTATCACCCTGCCCCGCCACCGCACCGAGTTCGGCCAACCGTTCCCGCGCGATCCCCTCGAGCCGTGACTTCTCCGCACGATCATCAACATAGGCGTCAATTTCGGCCCGCGAATAACCAAGGTCCTCGGCTCGCGACTTTAGGCTGTTGAGATAGAGCGCCCCGCGCAGCAACCGAACAGAAATGCTTTCGCATTTATCGCCGATCTCAATCGCCATGCCTGCTGCGATAATCCCGTCACGAATTTCCGCAACATCCTTGAGCGGGGGCAAAGCCGAGGCTTGGGTCGCCATAAAGACAAATGTGAAAGGCAAAAGGTAACGCATCTAATATCCAATCTTCCGGCGCAGATCGGTCCGGATCATGGTCGGATACAAAAGACTTACGCCGCTGCTATTCAATAGCAACGGCGTGTCATTGGTTTTTTCGGTAAGTTTTCGCCGTTAACCACGGGCGCGGAGGAAATTCGGTCGAAATGCTTACATTTCACCGTCAGCGGGCGGAGGAGCCGCGACCGTCGAAATCGGGGCACGGGTTTCCACACAACCCGCTAAAATCAAAACAACAAACGATCCTGCAGCAAACAGAGCTCTCATTACATCCTCCAACTAAATCTATGGAGGACTAATCGAATTACATTTCGCCTTTTGCAAGTAAGGAAATTCGGCCCATTCAAAACGAAAAAGGCCACCCCGAAGGGTGGCCTTATGAAACTCTGTCAGTCTCGATTATTCCGCAGCGATTGCGCGGCCCTTGAGACGCTCTTCGATCTCTGGGCGGAAGTTGCGGATCAGACCTTGGATCGGCCAAGCCGCCGCGTCGCCAAGCGCACAGATGGTGTGGCCTTCGACCTGTTTGGTCACGTCCCAAAGCATGTCGATTTCCTCAACCGATGCATTGCCCTGAACCAGACGTTCCATCACGCGCATCATCCAGCCTGTGCCTTCACGGCATGGGGTGCACTGACCACAGGATTCGTGCTTGTAGAACTTGGACAGACGCCAGATCGCTTTCACGATGTCGACCGACTTATCCATGACGATCACCGCTGCCGTGCCGAGGCCAGAGCCCAGTTCACCGCGCAGGTAATCGAAGTCCATGATCGCGTCTTTCATCTTTTCGCCGCGAACGCAGGGAACAGACGAACCACCCGGAATAACAGCAAGCAGGTTATCCCAGCCGCCACGGATGCCACCGCAGTGCTTTTCGATCAGTTCTTCGAACGAAATCGACATCTGCTCTTCAACAACACAGGGGTTGTTTACGTGACCAGAGATCGCGAACAGCTTGGTGCCGACGTTGTTCGGGCGACCCATGCTCGAGAACCACGATGCGCCACGACGCAGGATGGTCGGGCAAACAGCAATCGATTCGACGTTGTTCACAGTGGTCGGGCAACCGTAGAGACCCGCACCAGCAGGGAACGGCGGCTTCATACGCGGCATACCCTTTTTGCCTTCAAGGCTTTCGAGCAGCGCAGTTTCTTCACCGCAGATGTAAGCGCCTGCACCGTGGTGCAGATAAAGATCGAAGTCCCAGCCAGAGCCAGCAGCGTTCTTACCCAGAAGGCCAGCGTCATAAGCTTCGTCGATCGCAGCCTGCAGAGCTTCACGTTCGCGGATGTATTCACCGCGAATGTAGATGTAGCAGGCGTGAGCATTCATTGCGAAAGACGCGATCAGGCAGCCTTCGACCAGCGTGTGCGGGTCGTGGCGCATGATTTCGCGGTCTTTACAGGTGCCCGGCTCTGATTCGTCAGCGTTCACGACGAGGTAGCTGGGGCGACCATCTGATTCTTTCGGCATGAAGGACCACTTCAAACCGGTGGGGAAGCCTGCACCACCACGGCCACGCAGACCGGAGGCTTTCATTTCATCAATGATCCAGTCGCGGCCTTTTTTAATAATATCCGCAGTACCATCCCAATGCCCGCGCGCCTTCGCACCAGCGAGGGTGCGGTCGTGCATGCCGTAGAGGTTGGTGAAAATCCGGTCCTGATCCTTGAGCATGGCTCACCTTTCATCACTTCTGGCGTGACCGCCAGATGCCATAAGTCATCCATAAAGCCCAGCCGAATCCGACGAGGGCGATAATATCAAAAAGGGCACGGGTCCGATTGGACAGCCCAAATTGACCTCCGGCCCATGTCGCCACGATCCAAAACACACCAACACCAGCGAGGAACAACGCAGAACGTTGACCATTTTGAGGTGTCGGTTGTTTCGGATCGTGGGTCATGGTGCGTCAGTTAGTAATCGTTGGTCTTGGCACGTTCAAGGAACGCTTCGATGCCATCCGCAACAATGATTTTAGCCTGTGCCACCCATTTGTCACGGGTCACACGCCCTTTAAAGCGCGGCATGTTGCCATCCATCCAAGCAACCTCTTCCGCGCCCCAAGCCGCAATCTGGTCGTAGTGATACACGCCGTGGCTGTTGATCACTTCTTCCAGTTTCGGTCCGATGCCTTCGATGATCTTCAGGTCATCAGCTTTGCCACCACGCGGAGCACTCAGCCCAGCAGGTTTGCCACCTTCAGCAGCAGCGGCGGGTGCCTTAGCGGCAGCAGCTTTGCCATTGGATGCTTTGGCTTTGGTCGTTTTTGCAGCGGTTGCCTTAGCCGCAGGTTTCGCTGCTTTTTCTGCCTTCGGAGCAGCTTTCGCGGCGGGCTTTGCTGCTGGCTTCGCTGCTTTCGCAGCTGGTTTTTTCGCAGGTTTCGCAGCGGCCGCAGCAGGTGCCTCGTATTTCCAGTCACCCTTCTGCGAAGCGAGTTCTTCTTCGCCAGCGAGAGCTTTGGACGGCTTGATCACCGCAGCAGGTGCGGCGGCAGCAGCGGCTGGTGCAGCAGATGCGGCCGACTGTGTAGATGCCGCGTCAGCAGGCGCCGCAGCAACCGGAGCGGGTGCCGCAGAAGCTGCGGATGCCGATGTCGTCGATGCGCTGCTTGCCGGTGCAGCAGCCTCGCCACAGAAGAAATAAGTAAGGATGAGGCCAGCGATCACCGCCACAACGATCCCTGCAAGAATTGCGAGGAACCAACCCCAATGCGCGGAAGCCCCAAGAATGATGGCTGCAACAACGCCGATAATCGCGGCCGCAAGCCAGCTAATTTGCCGACAGCCCCAACCAGTATTCGAATTAGTCATAGTCTAAACTCCTTCAACGTCCCATGAGCCTCTTTTGTTCAGGAGGCTTCTGTGCCCTTCTAAAGGAAGACTACTCAAATTTGTAAAATTTGATAGCAAATCCACCTCAGATCGCGCCTAAAGTGCAATATTTACACAACTAGGCGCGATATGAGCAGAAATTCTTACGATTCAGAGGCGAGTTTGGAGGCCTGAGCCATCCAATCATCACGCTCAATGCGACCTTTGAACTTGAGACGCGCGTCAACCCACGCAACCTCTTGAGCGGTCCACTTTGCGATTTGGTCGTAATGGTAGAAGCCCATCTCGTTCAGCAGAGCTTCGAGTTTTGGACCAACGCCAGAGATCTTCTTGAGGTCATCTTTGCCCGACGCGCGCGGTGCGGTCAGAACTTCAGGCTGTTTTTCCTCTACAGAAGCGACTTCAGCAGCCTTCGCTGGCTTCGCAGCAGGCTTTGCCGCCTTAGCTGCGGGAGCTTTTTTCGCTGCTGCTGGCTTTGCAGCCGCTTTTTTCGCAGGTGCCTTAGCTGCGGTTGCGCCCGATTTGATCCACGGTGTCAAAAGCGGAACTTCGGTGCCATCGATGCGTTTCACGGTATCACCGATATCAACAGCCAACTGAGCAGAAGCGTTATACTGGTGCTTGCCGCTCTCGTGGTCGGTCAGCGAGGTCAGACCCGACAGAGGCTCTGCCGCGTAACGACCGTTCTGCGGACCAGGTGTCGGAACCTTACCAGCGGCAAGATCGTCGAGCAGTTTGCGCAGACCATCAGCGGTGAGGTCTTCGTAGTAGTCTTTACCGATCTGAGCCATCGGCGCGTTGGTGCAGGCACCCAGACATTCCACTTCTTCCCAAGTGAATTTGCCGTCAGCGGACAGAGTGAACGGTGCTTCGTTGATCTTTTCTTTGCAGACGCCGATCAGGTCTTCGGCACCACAGATCATGCAGGACAGAGTGCCGCAAATCTGGATGTGCGCGATAGAACCAGTCGGTTGCAGCTGGAACATGAAGTAGAACGAAGCCACTTCAAGCGCACGAATATAGGCCATGCCGAGCATGTCAGCGACCGTTTCGATTGCTGGACGGGTCAGCCAACCTTCTTGTTCTTGTGCACGCCAAAGCAGCGGAATGATCGCTGATGCCTGACGGCCTTCGGGATACTTTTGAATTTGACCTTCAGCCCATGCAAGGTTTGCAGGGGTAAAAGCAAAGGACGAGGGCTGTTCGTGGTGCAAACGGCGAAGCATCGGCGTCAGGCTCCGGTCTTTTCGGCGGCGCGATATGCACCAACCTTGGTTTCAATTTCTGCGCGGCGGCTCACTTGCACGCCTCAGTCTGGAGCGACATGCTCCCGTCGGGTTGAAGAACCGCCTGCCCCGCCTCGTATAGCGCGGCAACGGCAGCAAAAACTTGTTCTTCGGTCAGACCAGAGGCCTGAAAAATAGCATCGCCGTTTTCGGCGTTAACCACACAACCTGCTGCCTCGATGGCTTGGGCGAGTGCGGCCTGATCGGCCGCTACATCGGCAAAAACGCTGCCGGGCAAACAGGCTAACACAACCAAACCAAGTCGCTTCATCAGCGGTCAATCTCCCCGAACACAACGTCCATGGTGCCGATGATGGCAGCCACGTCAGCCAGCTGGTGGCCAGACGCAATGTGGTCCATCGCCTGCAGGTGCAGGTAACCCGGCGCGCGGAGCTTAGCACGATACGGTTTGTTCGAACCATCTGCCTTCAGGTAGACGCCGAATTCACCTTTCGGTGCTTCAACCGCTGCGTAAACCTCGCCCTCGGGCACGTGGAAGCCTTCGGTGTAGAGTTTGAAGTGGTGGATCAGCGATTCCATGTTGGTTTTCATGTCGCCACGCTTCGGCGGGGTGATCTTACCACGGGCCAGAACGTCGCCACCTTCAACACGCAATTTCGCAATCGCTTGTTTGATGATCGAAGTCGACTGACGCATCTCTTCCATGCGGACGAGGTAGCGGTCGAAACAGTCACCGTTTTTGCCAACTGGGATCTGGAACTCGAACTCGTCGTAACATTCGTAGGGCTGCGCACGACGCAGGTCCCAAGCGAGGCCAGAACCACGCACCATCACGCCCGAGAAGCCCCATTTCTGGATGTCTTCTTCGGTCACAACGCCGATATCAACGTTACGCTGTTTGAAAATACGGTTCTCGGTCAGCAGGCCGTCGATGTCGTCAAGAACGTTCGGGAAGTGGTTCGCCCACTCTTCGATATCGTCAAGAAGCGCATCAGGCAGGTCTTGGTGAACACCACCGGGACGGAAATATGCTGCGTGCAAAC
Organism: Paracoccaceae bacterium; assembly: GCA_038134645.1. Classification (GTDB taxonomy): domain Bacteria; phylum Pseudomonadota; class Alphaproteobacteria; order Rhodobacterales; family Rhodobacteraceae; genus Marivivens. The sequence goes on along the minus strand of JAYPVO010000047.1, from coordinate 4,337 downwards.
GTGCGCCACAGGCACGTTCGTAGAAAATCATCAGCTTTTCACGCTCTTCAAAGCCCCAGAGCGGCGGTGTCAGCGCACCAACGTCCATAGCCTGAGTGGTGACGTTCAGAAGGTGGTTCAGAACGCGGCCGATTTCGGAATAGAGAACGCGGATCAGCGATGCACGACGCGGAACTTCGGTGCCCGTCAGACGTTCGATGGCCAAGCACCAAGCGTGTTCTTGGTTCATCGGCGCCACGTAGTCGAGACGGTCGAAATACGGAAGGTTCTGCAGATAGGTGCGGCTTTCCATCAGCTTTTCGGTGCCACGGTGCAGCAGACCGATATGCGGGTCGCAGCGTTCAACAATCTCGCCGTCCAGTTCCAGAACCAGACGCAACACGCCGTGAGCCGCAGGGTGCTGCGGGCCGAAGTTGATGTTGAAGTTACGGATCTTCTGTTCGCCCGTCTGAGCGTCCTCGAAGCCTTTGCCACCATCCATCATGCGTATGCCCTCGCAAGGTTATTCTGCCAGTTCATTGGCAGCGGGCCGACGTTATCGGCGACCCAGTCGTATTGATCTTTGAGGAACCGAACAGCATCCGCTGCCAGTCCTGCGTCCATGCGGGCTTTGGCGCCTTCATGGACTTTGCGTTCTTTGTCTGCCGCGATGTGGGTCAGGCCGAGAAACGCGCAAACACGCGCCCAGCCTTCCGCCGTCATCAGGCGTTCGGAAAATTCTACCAGCAACCGCGATGCAGGAACAACGCGGCGCAGTTTTTCGATGGTCGCACGATAGTCACCGCGTTCAGCGACATCAGCGTGCTTTTGCCCCGCGATCACTTTCGCCATCGCATCATTGGCGCGCGCCTCTAGGTCCGCATCACCATGCTGGCGCGAGACGACCATGCGGATATGGCTCCACAAACGGTCAAGCGGGTCGCGGATCAGATAGACAAACTTTGTCATCGGACGCAGCGCCGCCATACGGGTCAGCATTGCCTCATCCAGCAGACCATACGCAGGGGTCATTTCTGCCACTACGCGTTTGCCCTCGCCCCCGTTCGACAACCATGCCCAATACCGAGCATCATCCTCACGCGGGCTCTCCAGCACGTCGACCAGACCAACCATATCGTCGATTTGACGGGTCAGGTTCGCCTCACGGTGCTTATTGCCATTACGGCGCACCATTTCGCGGGTTTCGAGCATTTTCGAATGGTTAGCGGTGAAAGCCGACAACTGGCCCGCACAGCGTTTCGCGTCGAAGGTATCCCAGTAGTGGGCTTCCTTCACATCGCGCACCAGACACTCCGGATGACCATGCAGCATACGATAAAGCCAGGACGTGCCTGCCTTCGTCGCACCTACACAGTAAAGGAGGGTCTGATCTGTCATTCGATTACTTCGCCGCTGCCTTGTCGTCACCCGGAAGGATGTATTCAGCACCTTCCCACGGCGACATAAAGTCGAACTGACGGTATTCCTGAACCAGTTTCACGGGCTCATAGACAACGCGCTTTTGCGCTTCGTCGTAGCGAACCTCGGTGTAACCAGTGGTCGGGAAGTCCTTGCGCAGCGGATAACCACGGAAACCGTAGTCGGTCAGAATGCGGCGCAGGTCTGGGTGACCCGAGAACAGGATACCGAACATGTCAAAGACTTCACGCTCGAACCAGTTGGCCGAGGGGTGAACTTCGATGATCGACGGAACCATCTCTTCTTCGCGGATCGACACGCGCAGACGAATGCGGTGGTTCTGATACATCGACAGGAAGTGGTAAACGACGTCGAACCGTTTTGCGCGGCCCGGATAGTCAACAGCCGTGATATCGACGAGCGACGAGAACTGGCAGGACTGGTCGGTTTTCAGAAAATCGACAAAAGCCACCAATTGCGACGGCGCAACATCGACGTTCAGCTCACCATAGGTGACATCCCAACCGAGAACGGCATCGGATTTCTTCAGCTCGAGAAGAGCGCCAAGTTCCTTAAGTGCTTCGGACATGACAACCCCCTCTTAGCGAACGATAGTGCCGGTGCGGCGGATTTTGCGCTGAAGCTGCAGGATACCGTAGAGCAGAGCTTCTGCTGTCGGAGGGCAGCCCGGAACGTAAACGTCGACCGGAACAATGCGGTCACAGCCACGAACGACCGAATAGGAATAGTGGTAGTAACCACCGCCGTTCGCACAGGACCCCATCGAGATCACATAGCGCGGCTCTGGCATCTGGTCGTAAACCTTACGCAGCGCAGGCGCCATTTTGTTGGTCAGCGTGCCCGCAACGATCATCAGGTCCGACTGGCGCGGAGATGCGCGCGGTGCGGTGCCGAAACGTTCGAGGTCGTAGCGCGGCATAGAGGTGTGCATCATCTCAACCGCACAACAGGCCAGACCAAAGGTCATCCAGTGTAGCGAACCGGTACGTGCCCAGTTGATGATGTCAGCAGTGGACGTGACAAGGAAACCCTTGTCCTGAAGCTCGCGGTTGATCTCCTGCGTGACAATTTCCTTGTCTACGCCGGCGGTGTTGACGCCAGTCATCACTCCCATTCCAGAGCTCCCTTTTTCCACTCATAGGCAAAGCCGATCGTCAGAACGGCGAGGAATACCATCATCGACCAGAAGCCAACCATGCTCATATCTTTGAACGCGACGGCCCATGGGAAGAGGAACGCGACTTCGAGGTCGAAGATGATGAAGAGGATCGACACAAGGTAGAACCGAACATCAAATTTCATCCGCGCATCGTCGAAGGCGTTAAAGCCACATTCGTAGGCCGACACTTTTTCTGGGTCCGGGTTCCGCACGGCAACCACCACAGCGGCCAGAACCAGAATCAGGCCGATAGCGATGGCAAGGCCAAGGAACACGATAATGGGGAGGTATTCGCGAAGCATCTCTTCCACGACAGGTCCTTTCCTGCAGGACGGACCTATCACGGTCCGTTCGTTCGACATGGCTTTACCCCTGCCGCGACAGAGGGTCAACCAAGCGCCGCTATTGTTAACGCTGTTTTTCTTAATCCAAATTCATCGGCAAATCACAAGGATCTGTTAACACTTCCCGACTACAACCGCACAATCGCCCTTTATTATAGGTATATTGTGTTAAGACTGCTCATTTTCTTTATGTCGCCACGCTCTACAAGGCGGGCAATTTTCAACTTGGTTGTTTTGCTGGTTCCACTGAATTTGTTGGCCATTGTGGTGCAGTTCTTGGTTCTGGGCGCAGATGCGATTCCGTTGCAGGATCTCATTCTTCTGACATCAATCGTTGGAACCCCTTTTATGTTAGGTGGGCAGTTCATCGGCGCACGGCAGGTCGCGACCAAGGATCGATTGGTTGAAATGGCGACCACTGATATGCTCACCCGCCTCCCCAATCGTCGCGCCTTTATGGAGCGGGCGCGGTCTGCGCTGTCTCTCAATAAAGGTGTGATGCTGTTGCTGGATGCGGACCACTTTAAGGACATCAACGACAATTACGGCCATGCCGCTGGGGATCATTGCCTTCAGGTGATGGCCGATCATTTACAGGGGCTGTTACGGTCTGATGATGTCATTGGCCGCGTCGGAGGTGAAGAGTTTGCGATCTTCCTGCCCAAGGCAACGATGGAGACCGCACGCCAGATCGGACAACGGATCAGCATGGGACTTCTCGTCGAAACAGGAAGCGGTTCATCCTTGCATTTCACCGTCTCGGTCGGGGCGGCGAGTGTCGGACCGCATATGACATTGGACGAGGCCCTGCGCGACGCAGACATCGCTCTCTATCGGGCGAAAACAGCAGGCCGTGCGCGAATGGAAATCGCGGCCTAGTTCTGCCACTGCGGTTTACGTTTGTCGAAAAAAGCCCCGATACCTTCGACCGCCTCGGGGCTTTCCCAACGCTGCGCGAGGGCCGCAATGGTGTCGTCGATCACTTGATCATTGATCGGCGGCCCCAAACGACGCGCCAGTGCCTTGGCCTCGGCCACCGCACCGGGGGCGCAGGATAGATAAGGCACAACCTCGGCCTCAACAGCCGCATCCAAATCATCTGCCGCAACCGACTTTGCAACGATCCCCAGTGTGACAGCCTCATCCGCGCCAAACCGACGTGACGACATGAACACGCGGCGGGCCATCGCCTCTCCCATCCGAGCGAGGACATAAGGCCCGATCGTCGCGGGGATCAAACCAAGCCGCGTTTCCGTCAATCCAAACAGCGCCGTATCCGCCGCAATCGCAATATCGCAGACACAGGCCATACCGACCCCGCCGCCAAAAGCATTCCCATGCACGCGCCCAATCAACGGCTTTGGCATTTCGTTCAGCGCCCTGAGCATATTGGCAAGGCGGCGCGCCTCAACATC
>JAYPVO010000046.1:0-13524 GCA_038134645.1 Paracoccaceae bacterium | reverse complement strand
GGGCTGGGGCGAGATCGGCGCGTCGTTCAAAGATGCGCTCTGGGGCCTGTTGCTGATCGTGATCATCATGGGCGGCATCTATGGCCACCCTTGGATCCGCTTTGAAGAAGGGGCGAGCCTGTTCTACTGGAAGGGTGGCGCGTTCACTCCGACCGAGGCTGCGGCCGTTGCTGCGATCTATTCGTTCATCGTTGCGACCTTTATCTACCGCGACATGGGCCCTCTGGCTGGTGAAAACGGTGCGATCCCGCTGTGGAAGAAACCGCAGGCACTGGTTACGGCGTTCTTCCACAAGGACACCCGCCGCACCTTGCTCGACTCGGGCAAGCTGACCATCACCCTGATGTTCATCATCGCCAACGCGCTGATCCTGAAGCACGTTCTGACCGACGAGCAAATCCCGCAGCATATCGCGGGCATGATGCTCGACGCTGGCTTTGGCCCGATCATGTTCCTGATCATGGTGAACGTGATCCTGCTGATCGGTGGTCAGTTCATGGAGCCGTCGGGTCTGATCGTGATCGTCGCGCCGCTGGTGTTCCCGATTGCAATGGAGCTGGGCATTGACCCGATCCACCTCGGTATCATCATGGTCGTGAACATGGAGATCGGCATGATCACCCCGCCCGTTGGTCTGAACCTCTTTGTGACCTCGGGCGTGGCAGGGATGCCGATGATGAAAGTGGTCAAGGCCGCACTGCCGTTCCTCGCTGTGCTCTTTGTCTTCTTGATCCTGATCACCTACGTCCCGTGGATTTCGACGGTCTTGCCGACCAGTCTGATGGGACCAGAGATTGTGGTCCGCTAAAACGACAAACGGCGCCTCTCGGGGCGCCGTTTTTCATTGGGTAGGGTGGGGGTGTTAAACGGCAGCTTCGAGCGCGTCGATGATCCCGCCAAAGTCTGCGGCCTTGAGGCTCGCGCCACCGACCAAGGCACCGTCCACATCCTGAACCGCGAAAATCTCTGCCGCGTTCGAGGGTTTCACAGAGCCACCGTAGAGCACGCGGAACGCATTGCCCGCATCGCCGAACCGTTTCACCAGTTCCGCACGGATAAAGCCGTGCACTTCTGCGATTTGGTCGAGGGTCGGAACCTTGCCCGTGCCAATCGCCCAAACGGGTTCGTAAGCGATCACGGTATTCGCGCCTGTCGCAGCATCTGGGGTCGACCCATTGAGTTGCGTGCCGACGACATCAAGCGTCTTGCCGCCTTCGCGTTCGTCGAGCGTTTCACCGATGCAGATCACTGCGATCAGGCCAGCGGCAATCGCGGCCTCAGATTTCGCCAGAACGATGGCGTCCGTTTCACCATGGTCCGTGCGGCGTTCAGAGTGGCCGAGGATCACATGGGACGCGCCTGCATCAATCAGCATCTCGGCAGAGGTATCGCCCGTATGCGCGCCGTTCGATTTCGCGTGGCAATCCTGACCACCAACCGCAATCGCGCTGCCCTTTGCCGTGTCAGCCATACGCGCGACTAGCGTGGCAGGCGGGCAAAGGAGGAGGTCCACTTTGGGCGCAGGGTAGGCCGCAGCGAGGGCGGTGACCTCTGACAGGCTGCCTCCGGTTCCGTTCATCTTCCAGTTTCCGGCGGCGAGTTTGCGGCGCATGTGTGTCTCCTCAAATATGGTTGCACAAGGGTTAGCAACTGGCGTGAGAATGGAAAAGCCCTTGCGTTCGCTGGCTATATCTTCAAAAACGCGCCCCAACGTAAACTGGAGTGTGCCATGATCCCGCGTATTGACGCCGCAGCCTTGATTGATCCCACGCACGAGGGCCATGCAAAGGCCATCGCGGATGTGCAAGTAGGGGCGTCTGAGGTTGGGTTCCTGACCATCCATAACACACCGATTTCAGGCGATCGCGTGCGCAAGGTCATCGAAGGCTACCGTCAGTTTTTCCATCTGCCTGCTGCGGCCAAAGAAGCGGTGGATATGGCCAAAACGGGATCGAACCGTGGATGGGGTGCGGCTGGATCTGAACAGGTCGATCCTGATGCGAACCCTGATTACAAACAGGTTTTCGACTGTGGTTTGGAATTGGCTGCGAACGATCCTTTGGCGCAACTCTCAGCTTATGCGCCAAATCTCTGGCCTGCGACGCCAGCGGGCTTTGCCGATCTCTTGCGCGATTACTACCGCGATGCGACGGGTTTTGCGCTTGATTTACTGAAATCGGTTGCGGGTGCGATTGGCGAAGATCGGGATTATTTCACCGATAAATTCTCGACCCCGATGGCGCTATTGCGCGGGAATTTCTACCCAGAGCGGCCCGAATGGGCGACCGAAAAGGATTTTGGCATCGGCACGCATACGGACTACGGCTGTCTGACGCTCCTTGCTACGGACGGGTCGGATGGGTTGGAAGTGCGTCAGCGCGGTGGCGGCTGGATCGCGGTGAGCGCGGAACCCGGTGATTTCATCATCAACTTTGGTGAGATGCTGGAAATGTGGACCGATGGTCGTGTTGTTGCGACCCCGCACCGTGTGGTTGGTCAGGATCATGAACGGATTTCGGTGCCGCTGTTCTTTAACCCGAACCACGACACGAATGTCGCGCCGATCGGATCAGGTAAAGTGATCCGTGCGGTCGATCATTTGCAGAAACGGTTCGACGAAACCTACCTGCACCTAAAGAGCGCGTAGGGCAGGGCGATCATTCCGATTTCGTCAGGCTTTCGTCGAATTTGATCGACTCGCCACAGCCGCAGGCATCGACAACGTTCGGGTTCTTGAATTTGAAACCGGATTCGAGGAGCGAGACTTCGTAGTCGATCTCAGTCCCAAAGAGGAACATCTGTGCCATCGGGGCGATCATGACGCGCGCGCCGCCCTGTTCGACGACTTCGTCGAGCGGGTTCACCTCGTCCACGTAATCCATGGTGTATTCCATGCCCGCGCAGCCGCCTTTTTTCACGCCAATGCGCAGCCCCTGATGCCCATCCTTGGCCATCAGTTTCGCGATTTGTGCCGCAGCGCGGTCGGTGATTGTTACGGCCTGTTTACCAGGAATGCCGAACATCGGTCTCTCCTTGCCCTTTGCAGCAGGGCGGTCAGCTTACATAAAGCCCAGTTCGAGACGGGCCTCGTCGCTCATCATGTCCATGCCCCACTGGGGTTCCCATGTCAGTTCCACGTCGACGGATTTAATGCCAGCCACGGGGCTGATCGCGTCGTAGAGCCAACCGGGCATCTCGCCTGCGACGGGGCAGCCGGGGGCGGTGAGGGTCATGATGATCTTAACATCGTTTTCGTCGTTAATCTTGATCGTATAGACCAGACCAAGATCGAAGATATTCACCGGAATTTCGGGGTCAAACACGGTGCGGCACGCCTCTACCACGCCGTCATAAAGCGGGTGGTCGGTTGTCGATGGTTCGATCAGCGGTGTGCCTTCGAGTTTGGCTTGAGAGTCAGTCATGTCACGGCCCTGTAAATTCCTGACCATTCATATAGGTTTTAATCCCGTCAGGGTAAAGACCAGCAATGCCTCGTTATTGTTTCTCGGGTAGCGTAAATTCGCCAATTGAAGTACAATAGAGCCGATAAAAATTGCACCTTTTAGCGATTCTTCCAAATTTAGACACAACTTATTGGTATTTGTGAATGAAGCCTTGGGGGTAATGGCATGTTTTCATTGTCATTCGACGACTTCGTAGCACTTCATGGGATTGCCGGAGCACTTCGGCAACTCGAAATGGACTTTAGTGACTTGGATGACATCGCCCGCTTTGCGGCGTTCGCGACCCATCGTCCAGCCGCCAGCATATACCTGTGCTGGGAGAATGAGGTCTACGTGATCGGCGGTTATAACGTTGCGCGTGGTGTCATCAATCGAACGATCCCCGATGAAGATTTCATTGACGGTGTCGCAGAATACGATGACGCGATTTGCCAGCTTGATCTTGGGGGCCGTTTCAATCCTGTCGTGCCTGATGTTCGTGCCTTGGCGCTGTTTCAAATGAAATACGAAGGCGAAGTGATCGGGGGCATCTCGGTGCATTCGCCCCAACTTTGCCAACCTCTGTCAGACATCGAACGAAAAATGCTCAGCGAACTCGCAAAAATGACCGAGGATTTGGTCGCTCGGAGAGCGCTGCTCAAATACGTTGCATTCCTTCTTCAACCACGATCCGTTTCTTACAAGGTGTAACATGCAAAGACCCCGTTTTATCACCAAAGAAAGCACCAGAGAGAAGCTGGTCGAATTAGGGGTCAAGCGATCCGAGTTTTATGATCGTGCTGCGTGTATCGCCACTCTATCTGCTGGCGGGGATCATGGCGCGATCTGGCTGTTCCTGCCTGATGGTGTGGAGCTTATGGTTGGTGGCTACAAAGTGCCCGACGACGTTGCAATGCTCGAGCAGACGCGACTGACCAATTCCTCAAAAATGTCCGTCATGGTTTTGGACCCAGAGGTTCATTCGGATCATCCGATGGTCAACGGTGAGGCGGGAAAGTGTCGGTCTGTCTTGGCCATACCTCTCGTGAATAAGAATGAGCTTTTTGGGCAAATTACCATTGGTTTTGAACGTCTAGCCGATACTGTGAGCCAAGAGTCGTTAGACTTCGGCGCGGAATGGGCCGAAATCGTTATGCAGATTTTGGTTGATCAATCTAACGTTAGAGCGATGCTAAACGACCTAACCGCCGCCTACAGCGTCTGATCATCTTTTCATCTGGTTGGGATCGGCGTATCAGCACACGGTCCGACCGGAGAGAGATATGACCCGTTTTTCATTCGACCTGAACGCAACTGATGGCAAGGCCCGCACGGGTGTAATCCACACGCCGCGCGGCGATATTCGCACGCCTGCTTTTATGCCCGTTGGGACGGCTGCCACAGTAAAGGCGATGATGCCCGAAAGCGTTGCGGCAACGGGTGCGGATATCCTTCTGGGCAATACCTACCATTTGATGCTGCGACCGACGGCAGAGCGGATTGATCGTCTGGGCGGGCTGCACAAGTTTATGAACTGGGACAAGCCGATCCTGACCGACAGCGGCGGGTTTCAGGTGATGTCTCTCGCTGAACTGCGGAAACTGACCGAAGAGGGCGTGACCTTCCGTAGCCACGTTGACGGGTCCAAACATTTCCTGACGCCAGAGCGGTCGATGGAAATCCAGAAACTCCTCGGCTCTGACATTGTGATGTGTTTTGACGAATGTCCTGCGCTGCCTGCCGATGATCAGCGTGTCGCTGAATCGATGCGTCTGTCGATGCGGTGGGCACAGCGGAGCCGCGATGCCTTTGGCGACCGTCCAGGGCATGCTCTGTTTGGGATTATGCAGGGCGGGGTGACGCCGCATCTGCGCGAGGAATCCGCTAAGGCCTTGGTCGATATCGGCTTTGATGGCTATGCAGTGGGCGGCCTTGCCGTGGGTGAAGGGCAGGAGGCGATGTTCGGCGTTCTGGACTATGCGCCTGATTTCCTGCCGACCGACAAGCCGCGTTACCTCATGGGCGTTGGTAAGCCTGACGACATCGTGGGCGCGGTGAAACGCGGGATCGATATGATGGACTGCGTTCTGCCGTCACGGTCGGGGCGCACGGGGCAGGCGTGGACCCGTCGCGGTCAAGTGAACATCAAAAACGCCCGCCATCAGGACGATCCGCGTCCTCTCGATGAACATTGCACATGCCCAGCGTGCCGCAACTACAGCCGCGCCTATCTGCACCACGTGTTCCGCGCGGGAGAGATGATTTCGGGGATGCTGCTGACCTGGCATAACCTGCATTACTACCAAGAGATTATGCAGGGTATGCGCGATGCGATTGCAGAGGGCCGTTTTGCCGCGTGGGAAGCTGCGTTCCATGCGCAGCGGGCTGAAGGCGACATTGAACCCGTCTAAGGGCTAGCCGCTGTAGGCCTTCATTTCACCTAGCATTTTACGGGCATTCGCGCGTCCTTGGAGCACGGATACCGTCAGGTCGCGCAGAGAAAAGAGCGTATCTGTCAATTCTGGCGAGGGTTCCCCAACGCGATCGTTAAAGGCCATCGCGACATAGCCGACTTTTTGGTCTTTGTATGTGATGTCGAGGTAATATCCGCTGCGAAGGCTGGCGAGTTCACCATTGATTAGGGGGTAATCAATCACTGCGGCCTCTTCGTCAGAGATCGGCTCGTAATAGACCTTCCCACCCAAATCGCGATGCAAAAACGGCGGTTCAGGAAGTTGCATCGGCGTATTGTGCGACCCGATCAGCGAACGTTTCCCTTTGAGCACCAACCAAATCGCGGACATCTCTGCGTTCGTGGCAAGTGCAAACATCGCAGCCAACATATCGAAATGTTTGCCTGGGTTGATACCAATATTGATAAGCTCGTCTTCGCTGTCAGTTTGGCTGAGCAGCTCTAGGATGTTGTGCATTTAATAATCCTAGAAGTTGGCGAGGCTGAACGCATTCATGAGCGTTGTTTTCAGTCTGGCTTTGGTTTCAATCACACAAGCGGCGAGGTTGGCCGCGTTGATTAGGAATTCTTTTTGCGTCTCATTGAGCGGTTCACGTTCGACAAAGTCGTAAACGCTGACACCGCCGACGGTTTCACCGGCGATTTTGATGGTGGCCACGGCAAAAGCGTGCATCACCTGTTCGCCGTCTTCGTGGGCGAAATGGTCTTTGTTTTCGAAGTGTTTCGAAATGTCGTCAAACTCAAAGAAATCTTTGTTCAGGATCGGGTCGAAAATCGTGCGCTTTGCGCGGATGTTCAGCGGATTGTAGCTGCCCAAAGTGTAAACTTCGGTTGCCGAATACAGATAAACATTCACATGGGGTCGGTTCGTGACCTTAGCACAGCTTCGGGCTAATTGGTCCAAGAGGGGTGAACTGGACAGCTCGATTTTGTCCAACACGTCTTGGGGTGTTGCAACTGCAAGCATATCATCCAGGGTAACCGTGTTCATATGTATTGGCCGCCACTTCAACCAAAGGAAATTTTATGTGCGCTAACGGTCTGTGAACTTAAGCTTAATGGTTCGACATTTTAGTGCGCTATCTTATAAGTGGCTTTGCGCGATGGTATATTTACGTGGCGTAATGAGACGCATTTGGAATACGGGTGTCGCGTTTGTGCTCTGATAATCGCCGACGGCATAGACCGCTCATGCGAATCCTACGATTTTCCCGTTCGGTTTCTGCTGCAACTTGAGGGCGCGATTGCCCTTGAGGGCTGCGGCCACGCCATCGATCCCTACACCGATTTGATTGTCAAACCAACGGGCAAGCGCGATGCGCGGGGGCAGGGCGTCTTGTTCGATTTGCGTCTCAACGAGGCAGAGGCCGTCGTCTATTTCCGCGATGGCGATAGTGACGGTCATGTCATCGCGGCCCAACGGCTCTGCGCGTTCTAGGAAGTAGCGGCAGTAGTTCCCTGTGGTTTTGGCGACAAAGGTGAGCGTCATCTCTTCGACCAATCCTGTTTCGTCGCGGAAGCGGAGGTAAACCGTGTCGGTGTCCTCTGGGTCGCGGTTGTAATCGATTAGGTCAGGGTTCCAGAAATCGGACGGGTGTCCTTCGGCAGGAACAAGGCTGAGCCAGACATCTTCGGCTTGGCCGCCGAGTTCACCTTTGTGCTGCGCATGGACAGAGAGGTTAAGGCCGAGGCTATCAGACCACTGACCATACAAAATGCTGTGAGACAAAAACGCGAGGCCGATGATGGCAGGGGGCAGGGCGTCCGCAGGGATCGGGATAAGTGCGGCCACGAACAGGCCAATCGCGCCGCTTTCGCAGGCCTTACGGTATTTTGGCATCGCATAGACCATAAAGACCGCTGCAAAAGCCGCGGCAGCGCCCGCCAAAAAAGCGGCAAGTGTCGGGCCCGAAATCAAAATCGCGCCAAACAGCGTAAAGACGGCCGTGAATGCGACCCTGCGATAGTAATGACCTACGAACTCTTTCATTTTATGCGCCTATCCCGTTGGGGAGTAATAAAATCAGAATTAATCCCCTATGGGTTGCAGGTGAATGTGTCCTGCAAAGGGCGAAAGGGCGGTATTTTACGGAACTGGCCCTTGCCCCCGTTCGCGGCAAAAGGCACATTAGAACAAACGGGGATGCTTGAAACTGGGGTCACTTCGGCCCATCTGTATCCTCTAGTGGAAACGGTTGCGGTTGCCGAAATGCGGGGCCTGATCGTTTTGCCAATAATAAGGACAAGAGCATGGAAGACACCTTCAGCACCTCCTATCCCGTCCTGCCGCTGCGCGATATCGTTGTGTTCCCTCACATGATCGTGCCGCTGTTTGTCGGGCGTGAGAAATCGGTGCGGGCACTCGAAGAAGTGATGCAGGACGACAAGCAGATTTTGCTGTCGAGCCAGATTGACCCTTCGCAGGACGATCCAACCACCAAGGACATTTACCAGACGGGTGTTTTGGCGAATGTGCTGCAATTGCTGAAACTGCCCGATGGCACCGTGAAGGTGCTCGTCGAGGGTAAGAAACGCGTTCGGATCACCGAGTTTGTCGAGAACGACAGCTTCTTTGAGGCGATGGCGGATGAGCTGGTCGAAGTTCCGGGTGCCGAGGATGAATTGGCGGCCCTCGTGCGGTCGGTTGGCGAAGAATTCGAACGCTACGCCAAGATCAAAAAGAACATCCCCGAAGAGGCGCTGGCAGCGGTCAGCGACACGACCGAGCCTGCGAAATTGGCAGACCTCGTGGCGGGCCATTTGGGTGTTGATGTTCAGCAGAAACAATCGCTGCTCGAGACGTTGCCGATCAGCGAACGTCTGGAGAAAGTCTACGGCTTGATGCAGGGCGAAATGTCTGTGCTGCAGGTCGAGAAAAAGATCAAAACCCGCGTGAAGTCCCAGATGGAGCGGACCCAGCGCGAGTATTATCTGAACGAACAGATGAAGGCGATCCAGCGCGAGTTGGGCGATGGCGAGGACGGTGCGAACGAAATCGCCGAACTCGAAGAAAAGATCGCCGCGACGAAGCTGTCGAAAGAGGCCAAGGAAAAGGCCGACGCCGAGGTTAAGAAGCTCAAGAACATGTCGCCGATGTCCGCAGAGGCAACGGTGGTGCGTAACTACCTCGACTGGATGCTGAATATTCCGTGGGGCACGAAATCCCGCGTGAAAAAGGACTTGGGTCGGGCCGAGGAAATCCTCGACGCGGAACACTATGGTCTGGAAAAGGTCAAAGAGCGGATCGTCGAATACCTCGCCGTGCAATCGCGCAGCGCGAAACTGAAGGGGCCGATTATGTGCCTCGTCGGTCCTCCGGGCGTGGGTAAGACCTCGTTGGGTAAATCGATTGCAAAGGCCACTGGTCGCGAGTTCATTCGCATCAGCCTTGGCGGTGTGCGTGATGAATCTGAAATCCGCGGCCACCGTCGGACCTATATCGGCTCTATGCCTGGTAAGATCATTCAGGCGCTGAAAAAGGCAAAGACCACGAACCCGCTGATCCTTCTCGATGAGATCGATAAGATGGGGCAGGACTTCCGTGGCGATCCTGCATCAGCGATGCTTGAGGTGCTCGATCCAGAACAGAACTCGACCTTTGTGGACCACTACCTTGAGGTGGAATACGACCTGTCGAACGTGATGTTCCTGACCACGTCGAACAGCTACAACATGCCTGGTCCGCTTCTCGACCGGATGGAGATCATCCCGCTTTCTGGCTACACCGAAGATGAAAAACGCGAGATCGCGAAACAGCATCTTTTGGCCAAGCAGATCAAGAACCATGGCCTCCACGCCAAAGAGTTCGAGATCACAGACGATGCGCTGACCGCGATCATCCAGACCTACACCCGCGAGGCTGGTGTGCGTAACCTCGAGCGCGAAATCGCTAAGGTTGCCCGCAAGGCCGTGACCAAGATCGTGAAAAAGGAAACCGATCGCGTTCAAGTGACGGCTGAGAACCTCGATGATTTCTTGGGCGTGCCGCGTCACCGCTTTGGCCTCGCTGAGAAAGAGGATCAGGTCGGTGTTGTCACGGGTCTGGCCTACACATCGGTCGGTGGTGAGTTGTTGCAGATCGAAGCCCTGCGTTTGCCGGGTAAAGGTCGGATGAAAACCACGGGTAAGCTCGGTGATGTGATGAAGGAATCGATTGAGGCGGCATCGTCTTATGTTCGGTCGATCTCTCCCCAGCTCGGTGTGAAACCGCCGCGTTTCGATAAGCTGGACATCCACGTCCACGTGCCCGATGGCGCAACGCCCAAGGATGGTCCGTCGGCTGGTCTGGCAATGGTTACCGCGATTGTGTCGGTTCTGACCCAGATCCCTGTTCGCAAGGACATCGCGATGACGGGTGAGGTGACACTGCGTGGCAATGCGACCGCGATTGGTGGGTTGAAAGAGAAACTCTTGGCGGCGCTGCGCGGCGGTATCAAAACCGTGCTGATCCCCGAAGAGAACGTCAAAGACCTGCCAGAGATCCCAGACAACGTGAAATCTGGGCTGGAGATCATTCCGGTCACCCACGTGTCTGAGGTTCTAAAACACGCTCTGATCGCAGAGCCTGTGCCCGTCGAATGGGATGAGGAGGCGGAAGAAGAAGCCGCCGCCGCCCGCGCCCTCGCCAAAGGCGATGATGGGGCAGGGGCCATCGCACATTAATGGAAAGGGGCGCCGCGAGGCGCCCTTTTTTGTTGGAAAATCATATCATTTTCAGTGAATACCCCCTGCACAACCATCGGCGGAGTTGTTAGGGTGGAAACAATCAATCTATTTGAGGCATATTATTATGGCGACCACCGCGAAAACCACCAAACGCAAACCCGCAGCCGTCAAAGAAGCCCCAGAGGCAACGCAGGCGACCGAGGGCGAAACTTCCTCTGTTGTGGTGAAGAAACCTGAATTCATTGAACGCGTTGTTGCGCGCTCTGGCCTCAAGAAAAAAGATGTCAAACCTGCGCTTGAGGCGATCCTTGCGCAGTTGGGCGAGGAACTGACCGAGGACAAAGAACTGTCGCTGCCGCCGTTCGGTAAGATCATGGTGAACCGCACTAAAGACACTGCAAACGGCACCGTTGTTATCGCCAAAGTGAAACTGTCAAAGCCCGTTGTGAAGGTTGATGGAAATTCTTCCGAAACCCCTCTTGCGGATGAAGACGAGTAAGGGTAATCACGCCGCCACGGGTCGTTAGCTCAGTTGGTAGAGCGCTTCGTTTACACCGAAGATGTCGGGAGTTCGAGTCTCTCACGACCCACCAGAATACAAGGCGCATCCCACGGGTTGCGCCTTTTGTTTTTTGGTGGATAAGTCACGCCATGACCCTGCCTGAGCTCTACATCATCCGACATGGTGAAACCGAATGGAACCGCGCTGCGCGTATGCAGGGCGGTCTGGATTCCGCGCTGACAGAGCTGGGTCGTGCGCAGGCGGATCAGGTTGCTAAGACGCTCGCGGGCGTAATTCATCCAGACACCCATGATTTATGGAGCAGCCCTCAGGGGCGCGCCTTGGCCACGGCTGAACCGATTTCAAAGGCGACGGGGTGTCCAGTCGTTGCAGTCGACGACTTGCGCGAAATACACATGGGGGATTGGGTCGGGCTATCGCGATCAGAGATCGACGCGAAATGGCCAGCGCCGTCGCCAGATGAACATTTCATCGAATTTTACCGTCGCGCACCCAATGCGGAGACCTTTCCAGCACTATGGGACCGTGTTGGTCAGGTGTTAGACCAAATCCGCCGTCCCACGGTGATTATCACCCACGGCTTTACCTCGCGGTTCTTACGGACGCGGGCTTTGGGGTTGGGGCTGGATGACATCGGCCAAGTCGATGGCGGGCAGGGCGTTATTTTTCGGATAAAAAACGGCCAACACGAGATTTTTGAAAAATAGATGACATTGGGGTCTTGCCCCTTTGAGAATCTGCGGCTACTTACGCCGCCACGGGTCGTTAGCTCAGTTGGTAGAGCGCTTCGTTTACACCGAAGATGTCGGGAGTTCGAGTCTCTCACGACCCACCATTTCCCCCACATTCTTAACCGTTTATCCGCCATGAATTCATGTGCGTTGCGCATTGACGCGTCTGGCACAGGACTGTAGCAAGCGGGTGGGGGCCTGTAGCTCAATGGTTAGAGCAGAGCGCTCATAACGCTTTGGTTGCGGGTTCAAATCCTGCCGGGCCTACCAATTCCCTCTTTTTAGATTCCCCCCTTTCTTAATCGTGAGTGGAAACTAGATTGGGTGAGTCTGAGGGCGCGAGTTGGCCGATTCCAGACAATCGAAGAGGGAGGAAGTGAATGGCAAAAGTAGCATTTTTAGGGCTTGGCGTGATGGGCTACCCGATGGCGGGTCACCTGCAAGCCAAGGGCCACGAGGTCACGGTTTATAATCGGACGGCATCCAAGGCAGAAGCATGGGTTGCACAACACGGTGGAGCAATGGCGCTGACACCGCGTGAGGCTGCGCAGGGCGCAGAGCTGGTCTTTGCATGTGTGGGTAATGACGACGATTTGCGTGGCGTGTGCACGGGCGCCGATGGTGCTTTTGCTGGGATGTCTAAAGGCGCTATTTTTGTGGATCACACGACTGTTTCCGCAGCGGTGACACGCGAGCTTTTTGCTGCGGCTGAGGCGCTTGGCCTTGGATTCGTCGATGCCCCGGTGTCGGGCGGGCAGGCGGGCGCTGAAAATGGCGTGCTTTCGGTGATGTGTGGCGGGGTTCAGGCTCAATATGACACCGCTGAGCCTGTGATTGCCTCTTATGCACGTATCTGTCGCCGCATTGGTGACTCTGGGGCTGGCCAGATGACCAAGATGTGCAACCAGATTGCGATCGCGGGTCTGGTGCAAGGTCTGGCAGAAGCGCTCCACTTTGCTGAAAAAGCAGGTCTCGATGGGGCTTCGGTTGTCGAAGTGATCAGCCAAGGTGCGGCTGGTAGCTGGCAAATGTCGAACCGTTATAAGACGATGCTCGACGACCATTTCGAACACGGGTTCGCTGTGGACTGGATGCGCAAAGACCTTGGTATTTGTCTGTCGACTGCTGATGAAACCGGCGCAAGCCTTCCTGTGACTGCACTTGTCGATCAATTCTACAAGGACGTGCAGAAAATGGGTGGGGGTCGTTGGGATACCTCTTCTCTCTTTAAACGTCTGCGTGCTGCGGGTTAACGCCGCCGCATCGTGAAAGGCGCGCTTTTTCGTTTGTCAGGTCTGTGGCCCGTGCGCCATCGTACGGACCTACGAAACTGAAAATGACGGAGAGGCGCGTCTTATTAGGTCAGCTAAAGGATGCTGGCTTAAGCATTGTAAATACGGAACTTTTTCGCGCAAAAGCTTTCCATTTTTGGCCGTTGCCGAGTTCCGATTTTGGAAAATGAGCTAAGGCTCATTCTGAGATTTATTGCCTTTCCGATTGACGTAAGGTTATTGAATTTTAAGAAAAAATTGGTGTTCCGTCGCGTCGTTTCCATCAGGCGGAAAAGATAAATTTATTTTCTTGATTTTAATGAAAGGCCTTCTACCGTTGTTGACAGATTAACGACACACAATGTGTCTGCAATCGTCTGGGAGGACATCAATGACTAAGAAAACTGACACTGCGCGT
>JAYPVO010000045.1:0-13624 GCA_038134645.1 Paracoccaceae bacterium | reverse complement strand
CAGATAAGCGCCTCTCGTTGGGGAGAGGTGTCCCGCCGCCGGACATATGCGGCAGCGCAGAAAGCTGCAATGGGGAAAATGACGCTTGTTTTCGGCAAAAGGTCGTAATTGGACTATCCGCGACTACTATCGGAAACTTCGGTCCTGCTTGGCAGCGGCTTAGGGATGTGCGAAACGCTAGCGAAACAAGTCGTAAGCGGAGTTGTCCGATGTTCACAGTCACCCTTCTATGCGCTCCGTCTGAGCGGAAAATCGAAACACCATTGGTGGAATCGCTCCGTAATGCGTGGGGTGGTGGCGACGCGATTTGGCTGTCAGTTGATGAGGCCGCGGAGTTCGAAGTTCCAGTAGAGCCGTCGAATTTCTGGGATGTCTGGTCCGACCTTCAGTCGAATGGGATCGATTTGGTGATCCAACCGACTGAAGGACGTCGCAAAAAGATGCTCCTGGCTGACATGGATTCGACGATGATCCGTCAAGAGTGCATCGATGAACTCGCTGCAGAAGCTGGCGTTGGTGAACGAGTCGCAGACATCACAAAGCGGGCGATGAATGGCGAGTTGGATTTTAACGGAGCGCTGGAAGAGCGTGTTGGTCTTTTGGCGGGGTTGGATGAGGCTGTTATCGGCCATGTTTTGAATACCCGTATCACCCATATGCCTGGCGGCTATGAACTGGTGCAGACAATGAAAGCGCAAGGCGGTTACGCGGCCTTGGTGTCTGGTGGCTTTACCGCGTTCACGTCGCGCATCGCGGCGGCGTTGGGGTTTGATGAGAACCGTGCGAATACCCTTATTGCCGAAGATGGTAAGCTGACAGGCAAGGTCGGCTATCCAATCCTTGGTCGCGAAGCCAAGGTTCAGGCGCTGGAAGAAATCACTGCGCGTCTGGGGATTTCCGAGGCTGACGTGATTGCCGTTGGTGATGGCGCGAATGACCTTGGTATGCTCGGCCGTGCGGGCACTGGTGTCGCGCTTCATGCGAAACCGAGCGTGCAGGCAGAGTGCAGCGTCCGAATTAACCACGGTGATTTGACCGCGCTCCTCTATCTGCAGGGGTATAAACGCAGCGAGTTTGTATCCTAAGTGCTAGAACATTCTGTCGAACTTCTCGTTCTGCTTACGGGCGCTGCTTTCGTGGCGGGCTTTATCGACTCGATCGCAGGGGGCGGTGGGTTGATCACCATCCCCGCGCTTCTGATCGCTGGTCTGAACCCGATTACGGCGCTCGCGACGAATAAGGTCCAAGGCCTGTTCGGCGCAGGCATGGCTGCGATTAACTATGCGCGGGCAGGGCATGTGAACCTGTTTGCACAGATGCCTTCAGCGTTGATGTCGTTTGCCGCGTCGATCGCAGGTGCATTGCTCGCTTCATTCCTGCCAACTGATGTGATCCGCTTGGGTCTGCCTGTTCTGCTGATCGCAGTTGCGCTCTTTTTCGCATTTAAACCCGGTTTGGATGATCTGGATCGGGTGCAACGCATCAGCCCGGCTCTGTTCATGATCGCGTTCGTGCCTGTCATTGGGTTCTATGACGGCCTCCTCGGGCCGGGAACGGGTGCGTTTTTCATGCTCGGGTTCGTCGCCTTGGGTGGATATGGCGTGTTGAAAGCGACAGCACATACAAAGCTATTGAACTTCGCCTCAAACGTGGGCGCGACGCTTGCCTTTGCGCTGGTGGCTAAACCGCTCTGGGTGACAGGGCTATGTATGGGCGCGGGGCAGATGGCGGGGGCTTATCTGGGCTCCAAACTGGCGATGAAAGTCGGCTCGCGCGTTATCAAACCCGTTCTGGTAATCGCCTCTACAGCGATGGCGATTAAGCTGATTTGGGATGCAATGGCCTGAGTTCATGGCGTTCAGGCGGGAATCCGCACAATTTCGTGCGCCAATAGGACTTTCCCATAGGCCTCTTTTCTTGGTAAAGATACAACATCGAGAGAATACATCCGCTGGCGGAACGATGACGGTAGAGCATCGGGCGAGTGGAAGAAGAGGCAAAAACAGCTTGGAGGCTGTCTAATGATTTCTGGAATGATGCGTGCGGCAGTTGTCGCTCTTGCGCTCGGTACTGCTGGTGTTGCTGTCGCGCAGGACTCTGACAATCGCGTAGCCGCCAACACCGACTGGAGCGTCTTTGAGGGCAATGATCCGCGTGAATGCTGGATCGTCTCGGCACCCAAAGAGACAGTGAACACACGCGATGGCAACGTGGTTGCGGTGCGCCGTGGTGATATCCTGCTCTACGTTTTCTTTAAGCCTTCCGCTGGTCTGACTGGCCAAGTGGTGTTCACGGGCGGCTATCCGTTCGCTGGTGAATCCACTGTGAAGATGGAAATCGGTGGACGTGAGTATGATCTCTACGTTCAGGGCGAAAACGCTTGGCCTGCGAATGCCGAAGCGGACGCACAGATCGTTGCTGCGATGCGTGCAGGCTCTGAAGCGGTCCTGACAGCGCGTTCCGCACGCGGCACCGTGACCAAAGATAGCTTCTCGCTCTTGGGCTTCACAGCGTCGTTGGAAGAGGCTCAGCGCCGCTGCGCTGGTTAATTTCGACCCGCGACACCATAATTTGACTTATATTGGGGCGGAATTCTTTTGAATTCTGCCCCGAATCCTATATGAGCGCCCATCTACCCGCACCCGAGGCTGCTATGACCGCGACTGCTCCGATTACCCAAGACGTCCTGACAATCCCCCGCAAACTGCCGGAGGGAGCCAAAAACCTTGCTGGCATGACCCGCGAACAGATGCGTGAGGCATTGATCGAAGCAGGGACGCCCGAGAAGCAGGCCAAGATGCGCCTCAATCAGGTGTGGCAGTGGGTCTATCATTGGGGCGTGACCGATTTCGACGTCATGACCAACCTGTCCAAAGACTATCGCAAGATGCTCTCCGAGAACTTCGTGATCGAGCGTCCTGAGTTGGTGACAAAACTGGTGTCCGAAGATGGCACCCGTAAATACCTCGTTCGCATTGCGGGCGGTCACGAGGTCGAGATTGTCTATATCCCTGAGGAAGGCCGCGGAACGCTCTGCGTCTCTTCGCAAGTTGGCTGCACATTGACCTGTTCGTTCTGTCATACGGGCACACAGAAACTGGTACGCAACCTGACCGCATCTGAGATCGTTGGTCAGATCATGCTGGCACGCGATGATTTGGATGAATGGCCAGAGCCAGGCACGGGCACTGGTGATGATGGCCCACGTTTGTTGTCCAACATCGTTCTGATGGGCATGGGCGAGCCGCTCTATAACTTTGAAAACGTCCGTGACGCGATGAAGATCACCATGGATGGTGAAGGCATCGCGTTGGGCCGTCGTCGTATCACGCTGTCGACCTCTGGCGTTGTTCCAGAGATCGCGCGGACTGCCGAAGAAATCGGCTGTCTCCTCGCTGTGTCGTTCCACGCAACGACCGACGAAGTGCGCGACAAGCTCGTTCCAGTGAACAAAAAGTGGAACATTGAGACGCTTCTGGACGCACTTCGCGAATATCCGAAGGCGACGAACAGCGAACGGATTACGTTTGAATATGTGATGCTCGATGGTGTGAACGACACGTTCGAGGACGCGCATCGTTTGGTCAAACTGCTTGACGGTATTCCCGCCAAAGTGAACCTGATCCCATTCAACGAATGGCCGGGCGCGCCGTATAAACGGTCGTCGAACAACCGTATCCACGCGTTTGCGCGTATTCTGATGGAAGCTGGATACGCGTCACCGATCCGTACGCCGCGCGGTGAGGACATCATGGCCGCCTGCGGTCAGTTGAAATCCGCCACGGAACGGGCTCGTAAATCACGCGCTCAGATCGAGGCAGAAGCGGGGCTCTAAAGCCCCGCTCTATCGGTCAACGGCCTGGGATAGACCCGCGCTTTTGACCCACGTTTTCCCAATTCGCGAGCGCGTCCATCGCTTCTTCGGCTGTTTCAACATAGCGGAAGAGCGCCAGATCTTGATCCGAGATGGTGCCCGCGTCGGCCAGTGCCTCCCAGTTGATGATCTTCTCCCAGAATTCCTTACCGAAGAGTAAGAAGGGAACTTGCTCCATCCGACCTGTCTGAATCAGGGTCAAACTCTCGAACATTTCGTCCAAGGTTCCGAAGCCGCCTGGGAACACGCAAACCGCTTTTGCGCGCATCAGGAAGTGCATCTTCCGAATGGCGAAATAGTGGAAGTTGAAGCACAGTTCTGGCGTCACGTATTGGTTCGGCGCTTGTTCGTGCGGCAGGACGATGTTCAAGCCGATTGATTTACCGCCCGCCTCAGCCGCGCCACGGTTGCCAGCCTCCATCACACCCGGACCGCCGCCAGTGACAATGACGTTCTCATGGCCCCCAGTTTTCAATGAAAGCTCGGTCATCATGCGGGCAAAGCGTCGTGCTTCTTCGTAGTATTTTGACAAGTCAGAGAGAGTCTGAGTCCGCGCCGTTTCTTTGTTTTCGGGCGCTGGAATCCGCGCACCACCAAAAAGAACGATCGTTGATTCGATCTGAGCTTCGTCCATTGCTAACTCGGTTTTCAGAAGTTCGAGTTGCAGGCGGACAGGGCGGAGATCCTCGCGGCACAAGAAATCAGTGTCCGAAAACGCCAGTTTATATGTTGGCGACCGTGTTTGCGGGGTGTCTGGAATATGTTTTGCGGCCTGACGGTCTTCACCAGAGTGGCGAAGTGGGTGGCGTCGGTTGTCGTCTCTCATAGGTCGTGCCTTTTATTGCTCTTTGGGGGCGAAACAGTCTATAGCCCCTCGAAAGGTTCAAACCACATCTAACACCGAGAGGCCACATGTCGAACGTCCAGCTCGAAGCTGCCATCGAAGCCGCGTGGGAAGCCCGCGATACGATCACCCCTGCGACCACGGGCGAAACCCGTGAAGCGATTGAAGATACGCTGAATGCGCTCGATAGCGGTGCACTGCGTGTGGCCGAGCGTCAGGATGACGGCAAATGGCACGTGAACCAGTGGGCGAAAAAGGCCGTGCTTTTGGGTTTCCGTATCAAGGATATGGAGCTTCAGTCTGGCGGTCCGCAGGGTCACAACTGGTGGGACAAGGTCGACAGCAAGTTCAAAGGCTGGGGCGCTGAAGAGTTCCAAGCGGCTGGTTTCCGTGCTGTGCCGAACGCAGTTGTTCGTAAATCTGCATACATCGCCAAAGGCGTCGTTCTGATGCCGTCCTTCGTGAACCTTGGCGCGCACGTTGGTGAAGGCACTATGGTCGACACCTGGGCCACCGTCGGTTCCTGCGCTCAGATCGGCAAGAACGTTCACCTCTCGGGTGGCGTCGGTATCGGCGGTGTTCTGGAGCCGATGCAAGCTGGCCCGACCATCATCGAAGACAACTGCTTTATCGGTGCTCGCTCTGAGGTTGTTGAGGGCTGCATTATCCGCGAAGGTTCGGTTCTGGGCATGGGTGTTTACATCGGCCAGTCGACCAAAATCGTTGACCGCGAAACGGGCGAAGTTTTCTACGGTGAAGTGCCGCCGTATTCCGTTGTGGTCTCTGGTTCGATGCCTTCGAAAAACGGTATCAATTTGTACTGCGCCGTGATCGTAAAACGCGTGGACGAACGAACCCGTTCAAAAACAGGGATCAACGAGCTTCTGCGCGACTAATTCACTGTCGACAATGAATTTCGGGCGCGTCCAGAAATGGGCGCGCCTTTGTTATTTCAGTCCAAAGAAAAAAGCCCCGCAAGCAAAGCTCGCGGGGCAAAGTCGTGACGTGGGCGTGACGGAGAGTCACCCGCGTCTCTGAAAGACTGAAGCGACACGACATGCGACATGGTCGTAGTGGCGTGTCTCGACACACGCATTAGGATGCATTTAGGTGAACAGGTCTATTCACCTTAGGGTTATTTCTAGGTTTCATTTGAATAGGTTTTTCCGAAATTCGCGGAGCAAAAGTATAACTCGGTCGACTGTGCCACTTGAAAGTCGGTGTTTTCGCGGTCAAACCGTCACAACTTCGATATTTGTGCCGAATGAGGCAAAAGGGGGCCGCGATGGTCAAAAAAGACACCAAACAGCAAGTCTACACCCTCTTGGTTCAAGTCGGTCGTAAAGATGGTGATGGGCTTCCTGATGGGAGCACGGGCGCAGCGCTCATGTGCTATTCCAGCGGTGTAGATGAGGCCGAAGCTGTTCGTGAAACGGTCGCGATCCTCAAACAGGCCGATCTAAATCCACTGGATGTGACGGGTTACGGCACACTGGATGACCGTCTGGCCGAAGGTCATGACATCGATGAAGACGAGCAAGAACTGATGCAACGTGCGCTCGACGAAAATAGTGTGGTTGTCGCGCAGATGACCCCATTCTTCGACGAAGACGAGGCCTAATCAGCGGTTCGGGATCAAGACAGCCTCGAAATTTCTGAGATGCTGAAGATCGAGTGACGATCCCGTGGGTAGCAACTCCTGCGGGACATGACTTAGTATCCCATGTTGGCGCATCGCGGAGTTCTTACGGAATGGCACAGGGTCGAGGCTCGTCATCCGAACCCCTGATACTTCTAAGATCTCGTGTCGATCGAGAAGGACATGGTAATAGGTGACGAGGTCGCTGTGGCTGGTGGCCAGAACCTCGCGTCCGTCCGTCAAATGGCCAACCTCCGTCAGCACATATTCTGTCAAGAACAGGTATTCGATCTTTGAACCGCCAAGCTCGACTTGCTGACGTGGTCCAATGACGAGGTCTGTTCTCGCTCCATAGTACGGCGCACGGATGATGTGCGGCGTGAACATGCCTCGGGCGGGTACTGTCTGTGCGTTGATTGACCTGATCTGGGCGGGTTCACCGTCCGCAGTTATCACGGTTGCCCCCGGTTTCAGCGTCTCAAGGCGAACATGACCGCTGGGGGTTTCAATGATGGATTGGCCCGTCAGTGTGGCGGGCGGCCCAATTGGTTCGATGCTATCTGCAATCGCGACAAAGGTCGTCGCAGCATCCATCTGTGTGGCTTGAGGGTGCGTGCAAATTCGGTCCGCATCGCGAATGCAAAGCGGCAGCGGGGCGCATAGATCGCAGCAGTAGAAATCGTCTGTAGAGGTCAATACCGCTAGCTGACCCAGACGGGCAGGTGCATCCCAAGTGAACCAAATTGCGGCTGTGCCTTTGTGGGTGTGGAGATCTGTTTTCAGCGCGAAATCCACGGTGACTTGCCCTTGTGCCATTAAGAGCCGCAGGGTTCCGTCGGGGTCTAGGGTTAGGCGTAATGCGCTATGCCACGGCGTATTCGCCGCAAAGCGTAATAAGTTCCGCCGCACTTTGTCGGGGTCATGGATCGTTTCGATGAGCAGCGTGCCCTTGGCAATCGGGGCATCAGCAGAAACCCGCTTCACCTTCGTTCGATCACCGATTAACCCGCCGGGATGAAACCGCTGGGTGCCGTTGTGATCGCGTAGTCCGATCCAACTCATGCAGCGGCCTCTGCAAGAAGTCGCGCCTCGTAGGATTTTAGCGACAGGCGTGCGGCAGGGCCGTGGTTCATTCCAGTCTCAGGCGTGAGTTCTGGGAACAACGTGCAGATCTCATCGAGCACTTCGGCATCAAACTGGTTTGTCGCTTGTGGCCCCGGATGGAAGCTCTCTGTCGGGAGGCCTTCGGAATAGACCACCTGATGGCGGTCAAACAGGATGTGGTGATAGGTGACCGTTCCACCTTCGACGTGGCGAATGGTTGATCCGTTCACCAAATCGCGCGCTTTGACGAGCACCTCTTCTTCGCCGAACAGCAGCGCAGCAAGTGGATCGCGCATGAGAACACGGTGCTGTGGCGATACCATCAAGGCGTCATGTTCACCGATGGCGTTTGCCTCGATCAGGATCGGCGCCATTTTCCCCGTTGCTTCGACTTCGCGATTGCCAATCCAGCGTAAAGGCTGCGGGCCTTCGTCCATGGTGAGGACCATGTCACCGATAGAGAGGTCTTCGACCGGGACCATGCCACGTGTGGTCGAAATCAATGTACCCGAGACAAAGCAGGGGATGACATCGAGGTTAACCATGCCCGTGGAGGATCCCACAACGTTCGATCCGTTGAGAGCATTGACTTGATAAGTGAAGTTGACGGCCTCACCATCGTTGTCGGCGACCACTGTGATGGTGCCGTCCGCATTCAGAGTGATCGTCTGTCCAGTATTGAGCGTGATTGTGCTGCCAACGGAGACGGCAATGCCGTTAATTTTGACGATCTGGAGAGTGCCTGAGGTCGAATTCACATCGTTCCCAAGCAGATCGAAAGTCTTGGTCCCGTCCGCGAACATCGACACATCATCTGTTGTCGCGATCAGGGATGTTTGCCCTGAGTCTGCGGCAATCAAGATGTTCGAGTCGTAGCTGCTGTCACCAACGTCCGCGATACCGATTTTGATCGTGTTGAGGATGTTTGGGTCGACAGGAATGTTCAGGGTCATGGTGACGGTAAAGCCATCCATTTCCGTGTTGTATTGGTCTTGGGTGTTGTCGATGTAGAGGTTCGAGCCAGTTGGTCCACCCACGTTGTTCACAGAGGTCGTGCCGTCGCCGATCGAGAGAGGGACGTGAACACCGTTTACCCAAACTCCAACGGCGTCGTTGAAAGACGATGTCGTGTATTCTGGGAATTCTTCAGAGGCGAACACAAAGCTCATCGTTAGAGTTGAGCCAGTTGGAATAAAGCTGACATCGAGCCATGCAGCGTCGTAGGTCGACCCACCGCTGATTGCGTTGAAATCGGCGTTATTGTTGACGCCAGACGTGTTTGTAGTCGTGCTGGTTGAAGTGTTCGATTGCCATCTGTTCGACGTGGTAAAGCTGGCGGCTTGACCCGTAGATAGGATGACACCCGTGTCTGACGGCGCAACGCCGCCAGTTAGATCACCGTTTGTGTAGATCGCAGATGACCTGCTGTCGCCCGTGTAGGAGGCGGACACAACTGTGACGCCATCGCCGAAAATTGTTTCGGCCATCTGCATGGCGCTCGCACCGGTGTTGTAACCGATTTCGACTCCACTAACCATCTTTGCCTCAGCTCTCTGCCAAGGTCAGCGCATGCTTCAAGACGGACACAAAATCCGAACTCTATAAATGTGGCTTTACTGCTCGCCACTGACCATCTTGGGGTCTGCCCTGCCTCGGGTCTCTATTTTGAAACAACCATAACCTGTGAGAAGATTTTTTGTTAACACTTTTGTATAGGTAAATTTCCCCATGTGGCATTTTTGTGTTCCGGTCGCCACATTCGCCTGATTGCATCGGCTTTGGGGCTTGGGTAGGGCTGGTGCAAAGGAGACGCTCATGACCGCACCAATCGATCCCGTTGATCTTACCGCTCAACTTGTCCGTTGCCCCTCTGTGACGCCGGCTGAAGGTGGCGCTTTGGTGCTTTTGGAAGAGCTATTGAGTGCCTCTGGTTTTGACTGCACGCGCGTGGATCGTGGCGGAATTTCGAACCTCTACGCCCGTTGGGGCCGCAAAGGGGCGAACCGCACCTTTGGGTTCAATGGTCACACGGATGTTGTGCCGCTGGGAAATCGGGATGATTGGACCGTTGATCCATTTGGCGCAGAGATCAAAGACGGCTTTATGTATGGTCGCGGCACGACGGACATGAAGTCTGGCGTTGCGGCATTCGTCGCGGCCGCCATTGATTTTGTTCGGCAAACTCCGCCCGATGGCGCGATTGCGATCGCCATCACAGGTGACGAAGAGGGTGATGCTGACGACGGTACGATCGCCCTGTTGGATTGGATGGATCAGCAGGGTGAATCCATGTCGGTCTGTCTGGTTGGTGAGCCGACCTGCCCGAACGAAATGGGCGAGATGATGAAGATCGGGCGCCGTGGATCGCTGACGGCGTGGTTCACCGTGACGGGCGTTCAGGGCCACTCGGCTTATCCGCATCGCGCGAATAACCCCATTCCTGCGTTGGCGCGGCTGGTTGATCGTATGTCCTCGCACGAGTTGGACAGTGGCACTGACCACTTTGATCCATCGACGCTGGCTTTCGTCACTGTCGACACGGGTAACCCCGCGACGAACGTGATCCCTGCGCAGACCCGCGCGGCGGTGAACATTCGTTACAATGACCTTCATACAGGTGAAAGCCTGACCGCTTGGATGCAGGGCGAAGCCGATAAGATCGCCGAAGAGTTCGGCGTCAAAGTCGATATGCGCGTGAAAATCTCGGGCGAGAGCTTTGTCACGCCTCCGGGTGAGTTGTCTGATCTGGTGTCAAAGTCGGTTCAGGCTGTGACGGGTAAAACGCCCGAGCTATCGACTTCGGGTGGCACATCGGATGCGCGGTTTGTCAAAAACCACTGCCCCGTGGTCGAGTTCGGCCTTGTTGGGAAAACAATGCATCAGGTGGATGAACGCGTTGCGGTCGACCAGATTGGTCAGTTGAAATCCATCTACACCCGAATTCTGAACGATTATTTCGGCTGATCCCTGACTTTCGCAAGACGTTGGATCGGGACCAGATTAAGGTTTCATCAAAGAAGGCGGGTGCGCTGTGCCCTGTCTGGTGCTAGGGCTGTCGAATGACACGTATTCCTTCAAAAGAGGAAATCCTCGAATGGATTTCCACGAACCCGACCCTCACCGCTAAACGCGATATCGCGAAGGCTTTTGGCATCAAAGGCTCTGCGCGCATTGACCTAAAGCGCGTGTTGCGAGAGTTGGAAAACGAAGGTGCATTGACCAAGCGTCGGTCCTCGTATCGCGACGCTGAAAAGCTGCCGCCCGTTGCGGTGCTGCAAGTGATTGACCCTGACCACAACGGCGATCTGTGGGCGCGTCCGCTCGAATGGCGTGGTGATGGCGCGATGCCGCGCATTCTTATGATTCAGCGTGACACCGATCCCGCTTTGGCACCTGGCGACCGAATTTTGGGCCGAATGACCGAGGTCAAAGGCGAGGACTACGATTACACCGCGCGTATGATCCGTCGCGTTGGGTCAAACCCGTTGCGTATCGTTGGTGTATTTCGGCAGAGCCACGAGGGTGGCCGTATCGTCCCCATCGATAAAAAAGCCGACAAACAATGGATCGTTCCCGAGGGTGCGACCGCAGGGGCCAAAGACGGCGAGTTGGTCGAAGCAGAGCAGAGCGGCCCAAAAGGGCGGCTTGGTCTGCCTAAGGCACGCATCATCGATCGACTGGGTGACCCATCAGCACCTAAAGCAGTCAGCCTTATCGCGATCCATCAACACGGTATTCCCGACGCATTTCCTGACGATGTGATCGCGGAAGCGGACAGCGTTAAGCCAGCGGAACTCAAGGACCGAACCGATTTGCGTCATCTTCCGTTGGTTACGATCGACCCAGCTGATGCTCGCGACAGGGATGATGCGGTCCTCGCAATTCCAGATAGTGATCCCGACAACGAAGGTGGTTTCTATCTCTGGGTCGCGATTGCCGATGTCGCATATTACGTGCGCCCGAACTCCGCTTTGGACCGCGAGGCGCGCAAGCGCGGAAACTCGTCCTATTTCCCTGATCGTGTTGTGCCGATGCTGCCTGACCGTTTGTCGGGTGATCTATGTTCGCTGCACGAAGCCGTTGATCGCGCCTGTATGGCCGTCGAGATGCGGATTGATGCCGAAGGACGCAAGATCAGCCATAGGTTCGTGCGCGGCTTGATGCGGTCGGCGGCCTCTTTGGCCTATGAAGAGGCACAGGCCGCCATTGACGGCATGCCGAATGAAAAAACAGGCCCGCTGCTCGAGCCCGTTTTGAAGCCGCTTTACGCCGCTTATGAAGCGTTGAAAAAGGCGCGTGCGGTGCGTCAGCCTCTCGAATTGGATCTGCCAGAACGTCAGATCGTTTTGAATGACGCGGGCGAGGTTACATCAATCGCGTTCAAAGAACGGTTCGATGCGCACAAATTGATCGAAGAGTTCATGGTGCTGGCGAACGTCGCCGCCGCCGAAGAACTGATCAAACACCGCACGCCGTTATTGTTCCGCGTCCACGAAGAGCCAAGCCCCGAAAAGCTGGACAGCCTGCGTGAGGTCGCGCAAGCAAGCGGTCTGGTGCTGGCCAAAGGGCAGGTTTTGCAGACTCGCCACCTCAACCAGCTCCTCCGTCAGGCTGAAGGCACGCCGCAGGATGAGTTGATTAACATGTCGACCCTGCGGTCGATGACGCAGGCCTATTACGGGCCGAATAACTTTGGGCACTTTGGTTTGGCGCTGCGCAACTATGCGCATTTCACCTCGCCGATCCGTCGATACTCTGACCTCATCGTGCACCGTGCTCTGATTAAGACGCATAAATGGGGTAACGATGGTCTCAGCGATTGGGACATCGAAATGCTCGAAGCGACGGGGCAGCAAATCAGCGATACCGAACGCCGTTCGATGATCGCTGAGCGCGATACGACGGACCGCTATCTCGCCGCGTTTATGAAAGACCGTGTCGGGACAGAGTTGCCAGGTCGTATCAGCGGCATTCAAAAGTTCGGCGTTTTCGTAAAACTGGACGAAACGGGCGCAGACGTTCTGGTGCCTGTGCGTTCACTCGGGAGCGAGTTCTTCCACTTTGATGCCGAAGCGCAGCAGCTCTTTGGGTCGCAGTCGGGAATGGTCATCGGCCTTGGCCAGCGGGTCACTCTGAAATTGACCGAAGCCGCGCCGATCTCTGGTGGCCTCGTTGGAGAACTTATCTCTCTCGATGATTTCATCATGCCGAAGGGTCCGATGCGCGGTGGCCGTGGCCGACCTGTTCGGCGCAAAGCCAATGCTGCCAAAAAGAAAGCTGAAAAGGTGCGCCGCAAGGTAAAGCGGACCCGCAAGTAGATCGGCGTATTCCCGCAAGCGGCGAGCCATCTGTGTTGTAAGTTCGAAAGAGTGTTCTACCCTGAGGCTAGGTTTTGGGGTGTGAGTGGTCTAATGGTGTTGTCTCGGCGTACGGTTGTTTTAGGGGCATTTTCGCTGCCAAGTTTGGCTTACGCACAAACTGGATTTGATAGCTGGGTGGCCAGTTTCAAATCACGAGCGCATGCGCGGGGCATATCGCAAACCACGATTGATGCGGCTTTCGCTAATGTTCGCTACAACGCCGAAGTGGTCGAACGGGATCGCAATCAGGCAGAGTTTCGGCGCGAGATTTGGGACTATCTCGACCTCGTGGTTTCAGACAGTCGCGTCTCTAATGGCCGTCAGGCTTTTCGTGAAAACCGTAGCCTTCTGACAGAGATCGAAAATCGGTTTGGGGTTCCCGCAGCGATTATTTGCGCGGTCTGGGGGGTGGAAAGTGCCTATGGCGCACGACGTGGCGACATTCCAGTGATCGAAGCACTGGCCACGCTTGCCTACGATGGACGGCGAGGGCGGTTCTTTGAACAACAGCTGATGGCGGCGCTTCGTATCCTTGAGGCTGGCCATGTCCGTTCCCGCAATTTCGTAGGGAGTTGGGCTGGCGCTATGGGTCATACTCAATTCATCCCGACAAGCTTTGAGGCTTATGCCGTCGATTTTCGCGATGATGGACGGCGGGATATTTGGTCCGATGATCCGACAGATGCGCTGGCCTCTACGGCTGCGTATTTGGCGCGCTTCAATTGGCGAAAGGGAATGCCTTGGGGCATTGAAGTGCAGTTACCGTCCGATTTCAACTTTGCGCAGGCGGGGCGAGGCACCTC
>JAYPVO010000044.1:0-13800 GCA_038134645.1 Paracoccaceae bacterium | reverse complement strand
TAATGTCGAACCGTTTGACCGCCAACCCTTGGGCAATCATGCCGCCAATCGACAGACCGACGAACATCGCGTCGCGCACGTTCAAGGCGTCACATACGGCTTCCGCATCGGAAATCAGCGCACCCATTGTGTAGGGCGCATCTGGGGCCGAGGATTTCCCGTGCCCACGTTTGTCCATCCGCACGATCCGCAAGCCTTCGGGCAGGAGCGGTAGAACGGCGTCCCACAGATGAAGGTTGGTGCCCAGAGAGTTCGCAAACACAACGGTCGGTGCCGCAGGATCATCCACGCCGTCTACGCGTGCGTAGAGGGTTACATCGCCCCGTTGGATGAAATGTTCGGACATGGTCGCCTCCGGTCGGTTTCTTCCGATACATGCGGCGGGTTCCGCCGAAAGGCAACCTTTAGACCGAAATGACGATGGCCCCGCCAATGACCATGCCCGCGCCGACCATTTCACGCGAACTCATCCCTTCGCCCATGAGTTGGGTGGCGAGCAGAATGATCAAGGTTTCGACCCCAAGGATCGCAACATAAACCAGACCTAATTCAGCGGTTTTCAGCAATTTGATTTCAGCGAGCACACTGGCCCCCAGAAACAAAATAATCATCAGCCCCGTAACTGGGTTATGCTCGATACTACTGGATTTCATGGCGATTGTGGCCGCTGAATACCCAAATGCACAAATCAGAACGAGGCCGATGGGACGTTCGACAATGTCCCACATGGATGGCTCCGAATAACGATGGATCAATTAAGAGAATGATCTCTAATGAGACATCGGAGCGTTATTGGGGGTTTCCTTACCCAAGGGTGTTATTTGAGTAAGGATATCCAGACCCGTAGGGCTTCAACCGCTTCTGGTTCGTCCAAAAACGGCACATGTCCGCGATCTGGAACTTCTGCGCGGATCATGTCGGGACGGCGTTTTGACATCTCTTCGGCGGTCTCGAGCGAGAGCAAATCGCTGTTTATGCCACGGATCAGTGCGATCGGTAGCCCGTCGAGCGCGTCGAAAAACGGCCACATCGCAGGAATGTCCGTCCCTGCCGAGGTAAAGGCATCGCGCAGCTTTGGATCATAGCGAATGACGAGCCCATCGGCAGTTTGTTCGTAATGCGCGCGGACCTCGGCCAACCAACGCTCCATCGGGACGTTCTTAAAGTGCACCCAGTTGCGGTCGCGGAATTGGGCGGCTTCCTCATAGGTTTTTTGCGCGGGATTGCGGCCAACGTAGGCGCTGATGATGTCCAGCCCTTGGGTGTCGATCACGGGACCAATGTCATTGAGCGCAACGCCCAGCAGTCGATCCTTGGCGGTTGCTGCCAGAACCATCCCGATGATCCCACCGCGCGATGTGCCGATGATTGCAGCCTTTTCCAGCCCCAGATGATCCATGAGCGCCAGAATGTCCTGCGCCTCGTGCGGGACGGTGTAGGTATCCGACGATGCCCAGTCCGATTTTCCCCGACCGCGATAGTCAGGCCGAATGAGCCTGATCCCGTCCAGCAACGGTGCGATGTGGTCAAAGTCAGCCGCGTTGCGGGTCAGGCCTGCCAGCGCGAGGACGGGCAGCCCTTCGCCTTCGTCGAGGTAATGCAGTCGGGTTCCGTCGGGGGCGCTGTAATAGGGCATCAGATCAAGTCCGGTATCGTGCTAAGGTCAGTGAGCACCCATTCAGGCGCGGCATATAGCCGATCCATCGGGTCGCCATTGCGGTTTACCCATGCGGTGCGATAGCCAAAGTTTGACGCGCCAGCAGCATCCCAGCCGTTCGACGAGACAAAGAGGACTTCGTTCCGTTCGCAGACAAAACGGCTTTCGACCATTTCGTAGACAAGGTCGTGGGGTTTATAGACGCCGACCGTTTCGACCGACAAAACATCGTCGAGAAGCTCGGACAGACCCGCCGATTTCACCGCCGCATCCAGCATCTCGGGCGAACCGTTCGAGAGGATCGCCGTGTTCATCCCGCGCTCTTTCAAGGTGGCGAGCATTTTGGGCACTTCGGGGTAGGCGCTCAGTTCCCAATAGAGCGCCAAAAGACGTTCGCGGAGGGCAGTGTCATCAAGGCCAGAAGCCTCCATCGCCCAATCAAGTCCATCACGGGTCACTTGCCAGAAATCGACGTGTTGGCGTGCCACAGCGCGGAGCCATGAATATTCCAACTGTTTGCGCCGCCAATTTGCGGCCAGTGTTGGCCAGACTTGCGCCAATGCTTCTTGTCCGGGCTCTGCGGCAGCTTCTCGCGCTGCTGCGGCGACGTCGAACAATGTGCCATAGGCATCAAAAATACACGTATTGATCAATGTAGGTCCTCCATCCTGACGGGCAGAGTGACCAACTCTGACAGGAAGAACAAGGGCGCCATTTGCAATCCAGCCATGCATTCCATAGGGTGTCCTCCGAATCCCAGAGCACCCGCAGAGTGCGGCCTCTTTCATTCTTTCCTGACAGACCGGAGATTTTTATGACCCAAGTAAAATCGGGTGACACCGTTCGTATTCATTACACTGGCACCCTGACCACTGGCGAAACCTTTGACAGCAGCGAAGGTCGTGAGCCGCTGGAGTTCATCGTTGGTTCGGGTCAGATCATCCCTGGTCTGGATAAGGCTCTGCCTGGCATGACCGTTGGCGATAAGAAAACCGTCGAAGTCCCCTGTGCCGAAGCCTACGGCGAAGCCAGCCCTGACGCGATCCAAGCGATCCCGCGTTCGGAAATCCCTGATCACATCCCGACCGAAATCGGCACCCAGCTTCAGATGCAAGCGCCGACGGGTCAGGTTGTTCCTGTGACTGTTGTGGACGCGAACGAAGAGCAGGTTGTTCTGGACGCGAACCACATGCTCGCTGGCAAAGACCTGATCTTTGCGATCGAACTGGTCGAGATCAAAGCGGCCTAAAGGCCCAAGGCGAGAACAATGAGCGGCCAGCCGAACCGATACAGGCTGGCCGTGACCACAAGATAGGCCCCGACCAAAAGCCATGCGGCGTCTTTGGACATCGGGGATTGATGTGGCGTCGGGTGTTCAAGGGCCATCAGGCCACGGATACCGATAAAGGCGATAGCGCCGAGCGTGAATGACATAAAGCCAGCGGCCAATGTCAGGATCACAGCGAGGGCAGCACCCCCCAATACAAATGGAAGCATCGGCCAGAATGTCTCTGACACGGCACGAATGATCCGTCCTCCAGCCATGGGCCAGAACGGCAGCAGCGTGAAGGCGCCATAGGTGGCTGAGACCGCTGCAAACCCAGCGAGGTAATTGCCCATCAGCGGTGAGGTGTTCAGCAACAGCGCTGCAATCGCGAGGCATAGAAACACCGCAGGCACGGTAAAGGCAGGGCCCATCAGCGCGACATAGGCTTCTTTGCCTTGGTCCAGTTTGTGCAAATCCCATTTGGGAGGGTTCGCAAAGACGGGGATAGCGCGGATTTTCGCGTCCACGCCGAAAGAGCGAAGCGTGACGACGTGGCCGAGTTCTTGGAAGTAGAAGGTTGCGATCAGGCAGGGACCAAAAAACGGACCGAAAAAGTAGAAGATCGCTGCGGCGGCGAGTGCGCCAAAGGCCCAGAATTTGCGGTCGGGCCACTCAATGGAAAGCCCAGCCCAGCCCCCGCGTGTTGCCAGCCAAAAGGCGGTGCAAAACCCGAGGGCAAGGGCCAGTAATCCCATGGATCAGAGGTGGTCTTGCTGTGGCATCCCGAGAACGTGGAAGCCACCGTCAACGCGGATGATTTCGCCCGTTGTGTAAGCGCCAGCATCGGATGCGAGGTAAACCGCGGTGCCGCCAACAGCCTCGAGCGTTGCGTTCGACCGCAGCGGGGCGTTCTGTTCCGTGTGGCGGAACGTTGCGCGTGCGCCACCGATGGCCGCGCCAGCCAGCGTTTTCATCGGGCCAGGAGAGACCGCGTTCACGCGGATACCCTGCGGGCCGAGGTCGTTTGCCAGATAGCGGACCGAAGATTCCAGCGCAGCCTTTGCAACGCCCATGACGTTGTAGTTCGGCGTCACGCGGTTGGAACCGCCGTAGGTCAGTGTCAGCAGCGTGCCGCCGTTTGGCATCAGTTCCGATGCGCGTTTGGACACTTCGATGAACGAATAGCAGCTGATAACCATCGAATTGCAGAAGT
Source organism: Paracoccaceae bacterium (assembly GCA_038134645.1). Lineage (GTDB taxonomy): Bacteria > Pseudomonadota > Alphaproteobacteria > Rhodobacterales > Rhodobacteraceae > Marivivens. The sequence goes on along the minus strand of JAYPVO010000044.1, from coordinate 9,663 downwards.
TATCGCGGCTGGTGTTGATGAAACGACCCGTCAGTTCGTTCTTGTCCGAATAGGCAATCGCGTGGACCACGAAATCGATGGTGCCCCATTTGTCTTTCAGCGTTTGAAAGGCGAGGTCCATGCTTTCGTCGTTGGTCACATCTACGTCGATGAGGGTGTCAGAACCTACCGACGCAGCCAGAGGTTCTACGCGTTTGCCAAAGGCTTCGCCTTGATAAGAGAACGCGAGTTCTGCACCTGCGTCCGCCATTGCCTTAGCGATACCCCAAGCGATGGAGCGTTCGTTGGCAACGCCCATGATCAAGCCACGTTTGCCCTGCATCGAAATAGTCATGTGAAAAAGTCCTTAGTCTCGAAACTTGGAGAGCAGCATCGACCCGTTCGTGCCACCAAATCCAAAGCTGTTGGTCATGATGGTGTCTAGCCCAGCATTTTCAACCAGAGAAGTCGCTATTTCTGCGGGATTCAACTCTGGGTCGAGTGTTTCGACGTTGATCGAGGGTGCGATGAAGTCGCCTTGAAGCATCAGGAGACAGTAAATTGCCTCGGATGCGCCAGTTGCGCCTTGGCTGTGACCGGTCATCGATTTGGTCGACGAGATCGGCGGTGTGGTGCCTTCGCCAAAGACGCGGCGCACGGCCTGAACCTCGCCAACGTCACCGACGGGGGTCGATGTGCCGTGTGCGTTGATGTAGCTGATCTTGCGGCCTTCGGGCAGGGTTTCCAGAGCGAGGCGCATCGCGCGTTCGCCGCCTTCACCCGACGGGGCAACCATGTCGTGACCGTCCGAAGTCGCGGCAAAGCCTGTGACCTCAGCGTAGATTTTCGCGCCGCGTGCTTTCGCGTGCTCCAGCTCTTCGAGGACAACAATACCGCCGCCACCTGCGATAACGAAACCGTCACGGCCAGCGTCGAATGCGCGGGACGCTTTGGTCGGTGTGTCGTTGTATTTCGACGACATCGCGCCCATCGCGTCGAACAAGCAGGACAGCGTCCAGTCGAGTTCTTCTGCGCCACCTGCGAACATAACGTCCTGTTTGCCCATCATGATCTGCTCGGCTGCGTTGCCGATGCAGTGCAGCGAGGTCGAACAAGCCGAGGTGATCGAGTAGTTGATGCCCTTGATCTTGAACTGGGTCGAGAGGTTCGCCGAGATGGTCGAGGACATGCACTTCGGCACAGCGAAGGGCCCGATCCGTTTGGGCGAACCGTTGTTGTCGACGATCTGGTGCGCTGCATACATCGCGCTGGTGGACGGGCCACCAGAGCCTGCGATCAGACCTGTGCGGGTGTTGGACACTTGATCCTCGGACAGACCAGCATCTTCGATCGCTTGCTTCATCGAAATGTAAGCATAGGCTGCGCCCGGGCCCATGAAACGCAGAGCGCGTTTATCAACGTGTTCTGTCACGTCGATTTTGACGGTGCCTGCGATTTGGCTGCGGAACCCGCGCTCTGCCATTTCGGGGCTGGCTTCGATGCCCGATTTACCCGCACGAAGAGAGGCCTCTACCTCGGCAGCATTGTTCCCGATCGGTGAAACGATCCCGAGACCTGTTACGACAACACGGCGCATAGGCACCCTCCCTTGTAGTCTTTGATGTTCTGTCGGTCTTAGGACGCGGACAGAGCCACTTTCATGTCTTTAACGACGTAGATCACTTCACCGTCAGCTTCGACGATACCGTCAGCCACACCCATGGTCAGGCGACGGGTCTGCACTGCTTTGGTGAAATCGACCTTGTAGGTCAGCATTTTGCGTTCTGGGCGCACCATGCCAGTCAGCTTCACTTCGCCAACGCCAAGAGCGTAACCGCGACCTTCCCAACCACGCCAACCGAGGTTGAAGCCCGTCAGCTGCCACAGACCATCAAGGCCAAGGCAGCCCGGCATGATCGGGTTGCCAGGGAAGTGGCAGTCGAAGAACCAGAGGTCTGGTTTGATGTCGAATTCAGCAACAACATGGCCTTTGCCATGCAGGCCGCCATCTTCCGAAATCTCGGTGATGCGGTCCATCATAAGCATCGGCGGTTCCGGCAGCTGAGCGTTACCAGGTCCGAAAAGTTCGCCACGGGCGCATTTTAACAGGTCTTCGCGGTCAAAGCTGCTCGGGTATTGGGCCATGCGTATGTGTCCCCCTTGTTGGGATAGTGATGTGTTATTAACGTTCGTCTATCACCCAGAGGTTAACAAGAGCAAGTGTAGCAGCGTCGCGGGGCAATTTGACTTTGCGATTGAAAAAAGTCGGTGCCGCGCTGTATTGTGGCCTTCAACATAAGGATGACCTTCATGCTGGATGACCGGATCAATCGCGGAACAGAATGGCTCGCTCAGGCGGGGCTGCGTCCGACACGGCAACGTGTGGCGCTGGCGGCTGTTTTGGTGGGCGACGGTATGGATCGGCATGTGACCGCTGAGTGGCTGTATGAGGCCGCGACCAAAGCGGACGCCGACGTATCGCTCGCGACGGTCTATAACACTCTGCGTGCGTTCAGCGAGGCAGGGTTGGTGCGTGAAATCACCGTTGATGGGTCGCGCAGCTATTTCGACACCAATATGTCCGACCACCCGCATTTCTACTGGGAAGACGACGGTCGTCTGACTGATGCGCCTGCAGACCAGCTCCGTATCGAAGGACTGCCCGACGCCCCTGATGGCGCACGCATCTCTGCGGTGGATGTCGTGATCCGCCTGCGTCGGTCCTAAAGAATCAGAACCACTGACCCGGTTCGATCAGCCCGAAATCCAACAACTGACGTGAGTGCCAGTCAAACGGCACCGAATTGCGCCATTCAAAAGTGTTGATCGCAAAGGTCGACCCTGGGTTCCGTTTCAGCGCCTTTGCGGTGCGGAACGAACAGATCGCTGCCGTGAGGTTGTGGTGCCACGGGCAAGCGTAGGTGTTGTATTCGGCAACATTGAACGTGTGGTCGTCGTTCAAGCGCAACCCTTTCTGGGCGCGGAAGATCGCGATCCTGTCGATCCGGCGTTTTGCGGCGGGGATGAACTCTTCGTACCGCCAACGTAGGCCGCCGTAGAAATCCAACTGTCGTTCTTTGGGGTGGTTGTGGTTTGCGGGATCGTTGCGGGCCAGCGCGTAGTAGCCCGTCTTGTCCAGCATGGCCTTTTCGACCGAGACAGCGGACGGGAACTTACCCAAGTCGCCAGCATACAGATCAACGACATAGGTCAGCATCGCATCGCGGCGCTCTTCGGTATGGAACGAGAGCATTTCGCCGATCGTGCGTGTCTCGCAGAACGGGTAGAACAGGTATTCTGCGTTGTAGCAGTAATACATCCAGACGTTCGGCGCGGCCTCAATGCAGGCGTTCACAGCCGAGGTCAGAGCATGTTCGCCTCGCATATCCAGATCGACGCGAATGGTCTTGGCCTCAACCTTCGGGGACACTTCGATATCGGGATCGGCAAAGAGGACGACCTTTTTGAACCCAAGGTCGAGATGGTGCCGCACGGTGCTGTCCACTTCGACCTCGTCCTCGACCATGATCAGGGCAACCGGACCTTTGGCGAGCGCGGAAGGGGCATCTTTGAGAAAATCTTTGAGTGAAGAATACCGCATGGGCCTGTCTTAAATTGTTCGCCTGTAAGGTCTGCCAAATCCGTCGGCATTGCAAGACAGAGGGCGAGGCGTTAGGTAACGCCGACTTTCCCCACCGCTGTAAAACGGGATGCCGCCCATGTCCGAGCCGAAGAAGCTGTTTATCAAAACCTATGGCTGTCAGATGAACGTCTACGACAGTGAACGCATGGTCGAAGCGCTGGGCGGGAACGGCTACACGCAGGTGGACTCGGCGGATAAGGCGGACATGATCCTCCTTAACACCTGCCACATCCGCGAAAAGGCGGCGGAAAAGGTCTATTCCGAACTGGGCCGTCTGAAAGAACTCAAGGACGTGAACCCTGATTTGAAAATCGGCGTTGCTGGTTGTGTCGCGCAGGCCGAAGGCAAAGAGATCATGGCCCGCGCACCTGTTGTGGATCTGATCGTTGGGCCGCAGTCCTATCACCGCCTCCCACAGATGGAGAAAGCCGTGCAGCGCGGCGAACGTGCGGTCGATACGGATTTCCCCGAAGAAGACAAATTCGACACCTTGAACAAACGTCCCCGCGCCACCCGTGGCCCGACCGCGTTCCTGACCGTCCAAGAGGGCTGCGATAAATTCTGTGCGTTCTGCGTGGTGCCCTATACCCGCGGCGCAGAGGTTTCGCGTCCCAAAGAACGCATCCTTCGCGAGGCGGCTGATCTGGTCGCTGCGGGCGTTCGTGAAATCACGCTGCTCGGCCAGAACGTGAATGCCTATCACGGTCATGACAAAGGTCTGGCGGGTTTGATCTGGGAACTGGCTGACATCGATGGGCTAGAGCGTATTCGCTTCACGACCTCGCATCCGAACGACATGGATGACGAGTTGATCAACGCCCACGCGACCTGTGAAAAGCTGATGCCATATCTGCACCTTCCCGTGCAGTCGGGCAGTGATAAGATCCTCAAGGCGATGAACCGCAAGCACACGCGGGATGATTATTTCCGCCTGATCGACCGTATCCGTGGCGCGCGTCCTGATTTGCTGCTGTCTGGTGACTTTATCGTCGGGTTCCCCGGTGAAACGGATCAGGATTTTGAGGACACGCTCGATCTGATCCGTCAGGTGAACTACGGGCAGGCCTATTCGTTCAAATACTCGACCCGTCCGGGCACACCCGCGGCTGAGAAACCGCAGCTGCCCGATGACCTGATGGACGACCGTTTGCAGGAACTTCAGGCGCTTTTGACCCAGCAACAACGCGCAGCCCAAGACGGAATGGTCGGGCGCGAGGTCAAAGTTCTGTTTGAGAAGGCAGGGCGCATGCCGGGGCAGATGATCGGGAAATCCGACTACCTCCATGCGGTCTATGCCGAAGCACCTGCCGACGTAAAAGGGCAGGTTCGGACCGTTCGGATCGTCGAAAGCAGTCGAAATTCGCTGGGCGGCGTCCTCGTCTGAGTCGGCGTTGTTGCTGAATTCGATTTAAAACTGACTAAAACCAACTGATTGTTGTGGTTATAGCCACAACATTCTACTAAATTTGCTTTTTTTCGCTAAAACATCAGTTAAGGTAGTCGTTATATACGATAGCGTAGCGTATGAGGTTGTCTGCTCGACCTCAGAGCATGGACGAAAAGGGCATTAGCTGTGAAAACGAAATTGGGATCGATTGCGGTTAAGGCGTTCGGGGGCGCCTCGATCGCTGTGTTTGGACTCGCGGCAGTCGCGACCACTTCTTTGGCGGAAACCGCTCAGGTGATCGAGCTTCCGACCCGTGTCATTCAGGGCGAACAATACATCCCGACGATCTGGATCGATCCAGATGGTTGCGAGCACTGGGTCATGGATGATGGCGCCGAAGGTTACATGGATGCCAACCGCCGTCCCGATGGCTCTGCTGTGTGTCACCGTAGCGAAATTTGTGGTGTCGTTCCGACAGACCAACTTTTCGCAACGGATCGCTATGCGATCAGCAGCGCGGGTCGTTCGTCGCTCCAGCAGTTCTTTACCCAGTCGATGCAGAACGGCGTATTCGGGTTCTTGATCTACGGTCACACTGATAGCCGCGCATCTGACGAATACAACATGCGCCTGTCGAACAACCGCGCGAATGCTGTTGCTCGCGTTGGTGCTGAAACAGGTGCTCGCATCGTTGACGTTCGTGGCTTTGGTGAACGCAGCCCGCGTGCGGACAACTCTTCCGCTGCTGGTATGCAACAAAACCGCCGCGTTGAAATTTACTGCCTGCGCTAAGGAGAGATGGACATGAAACTCGTTAAACTGACCGTCGCTCTGGCTACTGCCGCAACGCTTTCGGCCTGTATTGGTGCTGAAGGCTTTGAAGGTAACGGTGTATTGGGTCGTGGTGGCATCGGCGCTGACAAAAGCATCGACTACGGCGTGAACAAACACCACCTGTCGGACATGATTGCTGGCATCTGGGTTGACCCGCATGGCTGTGACCACTGGATTATCGACGACGGCGTCGAAGGTTACCTTTCGCCGCGTCTGACTCCTGATGGTCTTCCTGTCTGTTCGGGCGTTGCCCCGCCGAACTACGCGGTTGGTCCGTTCAAAGATGGCTCCCCGATTGCCGACCCTCTCTAACTGTTTAGAGAATGTGCAAAATGAACAGGCCGCGGTGTTATCCGCGGCCTTTTTCGTCTTTCGTCTGTCACATACGCATGAGACGCTTGCCACAGGTCCAAGTTCTTGCCACCATAAACACACACAACCTGTTGTAAGGAGTCGTGATTGCCAGTCGATATCTTGACCCCCGCTAGCGAACTAGTGATCGAATTTCCGGATAATTTCCTGCTCATCGACCTGTGTGGAGAGCACGACAGAAATCTGGCCAAGATAGAGGAAAGACTGGGAATACAGATTGCGCGACGCGGTAATCACCTGATCCTAATCGGTGAGGAAGCGTCGCAGAAACAGGGCGCAGAGGTTCTGCAATCTCTTTACTCCCGTCTGGAATCGGGTCGCGGCATCGAAGCGGGCGACATTGATCGCGAACTTCGTATGGGCAACTCTGAAAAAGAGACCGCACCGCAGGCGGGCGATCAGATGGAGCTGTTCAAGGGCGGCCCTGTCGAGATCAAGACCCGCAAAAAGGTGATTGAGCCACGCACAGACGCGCAAAAGGCCTATGTCCAGAACCTGTTCAAGAACGAACTCGCGTTTGGCATCGGTCCAGCGGGCACGGGTAAAACCTATCTCGCGGTTGCTGTGGGCGTGTCCATGTTCATTCAGGGCCACGTGGACAAGATCATCCTGTCCCGTCCTGCGGTCGAAGCGGGTGAAAAGCTCGGCTTCCTCCCTGGCGACATGAAGGACAAGGTCGATCCTTATATGCAGCCTCTCTACGATGCGCTGGATGATTTCCTTCCGGGGAAACAGACGGCCAAACTGATCGAAGAGAAAAAGATCGAGATCGCGCCGCTTGCCTTTATGCGGGGCCGCACCCTGTCCAATGCGTTTGTTGTGTTGGATGAGGCGCAGAACGCGACCACGATGCAGATGAAGATGTTCCTGACCCGTCTTGGTGAAGGATCGCGCATGGTGATCACGGGTGACCGTTCTCAGGTCGACCTTCCGCGCGGTGTGGACTCTGGCCTTGCCGATGCGGAACGTCTGCTGAAGGGCATTCCAAAGATCAGCTTCAACTACTTCACAGCCAAAGACGTGGTGCGTCACCCGCTCGTGGCTGCGATCATTGAAGCTTATGATGCGGATGCCTCGCGCAAGTAATCTCTGGCAGAGGGGCGGGCGGCCTGTTATGCGCCGCCCAACCTGACCGGAGGGCACGCCCGTGGACATTGATATCGACATCACCGACGACCGTTGGGAAACGCTGGGCCTGCCTGCGATTGCAGAGCGCGCGGCGATTGCTGTTCTCGAACGGTTGGATATCGATCCTGACGAGTGTGAACTGTCCATCCTCGGCTGTGGTGACGACAAAATCAAAGAACTGAACGCTGATTTCCGTGAAAAGGATAAGGCGACAAACGTTCTGTCTTGGCCTGCCGATGAGCGTGGTGCCGAGGTCGAGGGCGAACTGCCAGAACCGCCCGAAGAGGACGTATTCGGCGCAATCGAACTCGGTGATATCGCGATTTCCTACGATACCTGCGCCCGTGAAGCGGAAGAGGCGGGGAAGTCGCTAGAGCACCACGCGACCCATTTGATGGTTCACGGCGTGCTTCATCTGTTGGGTTTTGATCACATAAGAGAGGGTGACGCGTCTCTTATGGAGGGATTAGAGACAGAGATACTTGGCAAAATGGGTATTGCTGACCCATATTCAGAGGAATGAAGGTCGGGCCCTGACGCCGCGACCAAAGGTATGGAGACAATGGGCGACACCAGCGAGGGTCCTTCTATCGCAGCGCAAAGCGCGCAATCGGACCAAAATGACGAACAGCGAAGTGGTTTTTTCAGCCGTATTATTGGCGCACTGAGCCCGTCGGACGATCTTCCCGATACAGAGTTTCATGGTAGCAAAACGCATTCGGTGACCACCACATTGGGGTTATCGAACCTGCGACGTATGCGCGTTGAGGATGTGAGCATCCCCAAGGCAGAGATCGTTGCTGTGTCCGCAGCCATTGGTAAAGACGAACTGGTACAGGTGTTTCGCGAAAGCGGTCTGACCCGTTTGCCTGTCTATGATGGCACGCTCGATACGCCACTTGGCTTTGCGAACCTCAAGGACTTTGCCTTGCGGCATGGGTTCAACGGGGACACGCCAGAGTTCGACGTGAAAGAGATGCTGCGTCCGTTGCTCTATGTGCCGCCGTCGATGCCGCTGCATGTTCTGCTGCAAAAGATGCAGGCAGAGCGGATCCATATGGCCTTGGTCATCGACGAATACGGTGGGACCGATGGCCTTGTGACGATCGAAGATTTGATCGAGCAGGTCGTGGGTGAAATCGAAGACGAACACGACGTCGAAGAGGATGAAACCTTCGCTCGGACGGGCAATGGTATCTACATGGCTCAGGCGAAAACGCTTCTCGATGAATTCGAAGAAGAGATCGGCCTCGATCTAACGGCCCACGATGAGATTGACGCAGAAGAAGTCGATACCCTCGGTGGTCTGGTCTTTATGCTCGCGGGTCACGTGCCCGCTCGTGGTGAAGTGATCAAACACCCTGATGGGCCAGAGTTCGAAGTTGTTGATGCAGACCCGCGGCGGATCAAACGTCTGCGCGTGCGTCTACATTCCAAAGCCGAGGACTAAGCCTTGAACCGTGCCCTGTCGGCTTATGGCCTGCCATTGGCCGCAGGGATGGCTCTGTCGTTGGGACAAGAGCCTGTTGCGCTCCCGTTTACGATTTTGCCCGCGCTGGTTCTCTTCGCTCTGCTTTTGCAGGGGTTAGATGCGCGGGTGGCGGCGGGACGAGCGTGGCTGGTTGGCTTCGGGTATTTCGGGCTCACGCTCACGTGGATTGTGAACCCATTCTATGTTGAGGCCGACCTCTTTGCTTGGATGGCGCCGTTCGCGGCTGTGTTGTTGCCCGCAGGACTTGCCGCGTTTTGGGCGGCGGGCGTGTGGGTGGCCTTTCGCTTTGGGCGGGGAATGGCGGCATGGGCGCTGGGTCTGATCCTCGCGGAATTGGCGCGCGCGCATTTGTTCACGGGGTTCCCGTGGGTGCAATTTGGCCAAGGATACCTCGACACCATCAGTGCACCTATCATGGCCTATATCGGGGCAGAGGGGTTGTCCGTTCTGATCATCGTCTTAGCAGCGGTCGCGGCGGCTATGATGCGGTATCGCTGGGCGATCATTCCGATCTGTGCAGCGATGTTGCTGCCCGCTGTTCCGTACTCGCCCGAACCACAATCCAGCGATGGGCCAGTGGTCCGATTAGTACAGCCAAACGCTCCTCAGGCCGAAAAATGGATACCTGAACGGGCAGAGGCATTTTACCGCCGTATGATCGAGGCAACCGAAGCAGAGCCGCCCGTCGACTTATTGGTTTGGCCTGAGACCGCGATTCCATACCTGCTGAACTATTCAGGACCGATGCTGACAGCCATTGCTGAGGCATCAAGCGATACCCCTGTGATCTTTGGTGTGAACCGCGAGGTGGACGGGCTTTACTACAAC
>JAYPVO010000043.1:0-13909 GCA_038134645.1 Paracoccaceae bacterium | reverse complement strand
TCATGGAGTGGAGGAGGAAATCTTTGACCTCCATCCCATAGGGCGTGGTGTTCGGTTCTGGCCGATGGGTTTCGGGTGAAAACTCTGCCCCAAAGGGTTTGCCTGTGCCGATAGCTTTGACCTCGGCGCCTTTGGCAGGGGCGTAGTAGTTCAGGCGGCGAACATCTACGGGGTCCATGTCGAGGTCATGGGCAATGTGGTCCATCACGCGTTCAATGCCCAGCACGCCCTGCGGGCCGCCAAAGCCACGGAACGCGGTGGCGGACTGCATATTGGTTTTCAGGCGATAGGATGTGATGGTTGCATGGGGCAGCAGATAGGCGTTGTCTGAGTGCAGCATTGCACGGTCAGCGACTGGCCCCGTCAAATCCTGCGCCCAGCCACCGCGGGTGATTTGGGAAAAGGCGATCCCTTTGATCCGACCCTTGTCGTCAAAGCCGACCTCATAGCCGATCCGAAAATCATGGCGTTTGCCCGTGATCACCATATCGTCGTCGCGGTCGTAGCGCATTTTGCAGGCACGACCTGTTAGGCGGGCTGCAACGGCTGTGGCGACGGCGAGCGCGTTGCCTTGGCTTTCCTTACCGCCAAAACCGCCGCCCATCCGACGACATTCGACGCGGACCGCGTGCATGGGAACGCCCAGCGCGTCGGCGACCTTGTGTTGGATTTCGGTCGGGTGCTGGGTCGAACTGTGAACGACCATGTCCCCGTTATCTTGGGGGAGGGAGAGGGCCGCTTGACCCTCAAGGTAGAAATGTTCCTGACCACCCATATCGAACTCGCCCGTCAGGCGGCGGGGGGCGGCTTCAATGGCTGATTTCGCGTCGCCCTTGGACCACGTGCGCGGCCCGCCTTCAAAGAAGCTACCAGCAGCCATCGCGTCCTCAACGGAGAGGATCGGTTGTTCCTCTGCGATCTCGATTTTAGCGAGGCGGGCCGCTTTGCGGGCGTTCAGGTGTGTATCGGCGACGACCATGAAAATCGGTTGACCGACGTAGTGGACCTGACCGACGGCGAGCAAGGGTTCGTCATGGATCGACGGGCTCACGTCATTGGAAAACGGTAGGTCATCGGCGGCGAGGACGGCGACGACGCCTGTGGCTGACTTCACGGCTGAAAGGTCGAGCGAGGTGATCGTTCCGCGTGCGATAGGCGACTGACCAAAGGCGATGTGCAGGCAATCGCGCGGTGTGGGGATGTCGTCGATATACCGCGCAGAGCCAGTGACATGGAGCGGGCCGCTATCGTGGGGGAGGGGTTGGCGAACGGTCATACCTCGACCTCCAACACGTTGGTCGGCAGGCCAAAGGACTGCGCGAAATAGCGGCGCAACATGCCTTTGGCGGCCTCTAGGCGGTAAGCGGCAGAGGCGCGCATGTCGGACATTGGGCTGTAATCGGTGCCGAGCGCTTCGCAGGCGGCGTCCAATGTGGCCTCGGTCCAAGGTTGCCCGATTAGTGCGGACATCGTGGTTTTGGCCAGTTTCGGCGTTCCCGCCATCCCGCCAAAGGCGATACGCGCCGCCGTGACGGTGCCATCGGTGACGGTGATGTTAAAGCATCCGCAGACGGCAGAGATGTCTTGGTCGAACCGTTTGGAGAGCTTGTAACACTGCAGGTCGGGTGCAGATTTCGGGATCGTCACGGCCTCAACGAATTCGCCAGCTGCGCGGTCCTGTTTGCCGTAGTCGATAAAGAAGTCTTCGATGGGCAGGTCGCGGCGGGTGTCGCCTTTGCGCAGGTGCAATGTTGCGCCTAGTGCGATGAGGGCAGGCGGGTTGTCACCGATGGGCGAACCGTTGGCGATGTTCCCGCCGATTGTGGCGGCGTTGCGGACTTGCTCTGATCCATAGCGGCGGATCATTTCGGCGTAGCTGGGGTGGTGTTCGACCATAAGGGCGCGAACATCTGTCATAGAGACACCCGCACCGATGCGGATAGCGGTGTCCGTGACCTCAACGGTTTTCAGGTCATCGCATTGGTTGAGGAAAATCACCTGATCCAGATTGCGGAGCTGTTTGGTCACCCAAAGCCCTACATCTGTTGCGCCTGCCACGAGCGTCGCGTCAGGATTGGCAAGGTAAAGCGCGGCGAGGTCGTCGCTGGTTTTCGGCGCTGGGCCTGTCGGCTGCTGGGCCGCAACCCATTCCGCGTCCTGTTTCAGCCACTCTGGCAGGGCGGCGCCCTCAACAGAACGGGCGGCGCGGATGATCGGGGCGTAGCCCGTGCAGCGGCAGAGGTTGCCCGCAAGGACGGTGTCGTGATCGGTGCGGCCTTGGGCATGGCCCGCGACCATAGAGGCGACAAACCCCGGGGTGCAGAACCCGCATTGGCTGCCGTGTTGATCAACCAAAGCCTGCTGAACAGCGTGGAGCCCGTCTTTGCCAATGCCTTCGACCGTGCGGACAGCTTTGCCGTTCAGTTGGGGCAGGAACAGGATGCAGGCATTCAACGCACGCACAGAGGTGCCATCCTGCACGACGACCGTGCAGGCACCACAATCGCCTTCGTTACAGCCTTCTTTGGTTCCTGTGAGACTGCGATCTTCGCGCAGCCAATCAAGCAGGGTCCGTGTCGCGGGTTGCGAGACAAGGACTGTCTCTCCATTGAGAAGAAACGATACCTCCATAGGGTCTTGACCTGCCGCCTTACCAAAGGTCCAGAGAGTGTCATTGGGCATCGATGCGGCGTAGAGGCCCACTCTCTTTATCCCACTGATCAAAGCGATGCTTTCCTCAGTTGGCAAGAAATTTGTGTTGATCGATGCCGTTCCCCGCGCCAGTTGCCCAAATTTTGCGCGATGAATTTGCGTGCATTTGATGCTTTTACATCCCAAGCGCTGACCATATCCTAGCCGCATGACCAGCCAGCCACGATTCATCCATCTTCGCGTTCACACGGAATATTCGCTTCTTGAGGGGGCGGTGCGGGTGAAGAAATTGTCGGGCATGGCGGCGGATATGAATATGCCCGCGGTCGCTGTGACCGATACGAATAACATGTTCTGCGCGTTGGAGTTTTCCGAATACGCGAGCGGGGCAGGTATCCAGCCGATCATCGGCTGTCAGGTCGATCTGGCCTATACCACGCCCGAACCGGGGAAGCGTCCCGATGATCCAGCGCCGATTGTGCTGCTGGCCCAGTCAGAGCGCGGGTATGAAAACCTGATGAAACTGAACAGCGTTCTCTATGTGGACGCTGGTGGGCGGTTGCCGCAGGTCGAGGTTGCGGACCTTGAGCGCTATTCCGAAGGGCTGATTTGTTTGTCTGGTGGGCCCGATGGTCCGATTGGGCGTCTTTTGCGGGCGGGTCAACGGGGCAAGGCCGAGGCGCTGCTGTCGCAGATGAAAGGGATTTACCCTGATCGTCTCTATGTGGAACTTCAGCGCCACCCCCAAGAGGACGGTCTGCCCGAGGCAGAGCAATTGTCAGAGCGCGGTCATATTGAAATGGCCTATGCGATGGACTTGCCGCTCGTCGCGACCAATGATGTCTATTTCCCGAAGTCCGATATTTACGAGGCGCATGATGCGCTGATCTGTATCGCGCAAGGTGCCTATGTCGATCAGGCAGAGCCTCGCCGCAGGCTAACCCCGCAGCACTATTTCAAATCGCCCGAAGAGATGGCGACGCTATTTGCCGATCTTCCCGAGGCGTTGGAAAATACGGTCGAGATTGCGAAACGTTGCGCGTTCAAGGCCTACAAACGCAACCCGATCTTGCCGAAGTTTGCGGATGATGAGGTCGTTGAACTTCGTCGTCAGGCCAATGAAGGGTTGCAGGCGCGACTGGCGGTTATTCCTCATGCGGTGACGGTTGAAGAATACCAAGCGCGGCTCGATTTCGAGTTGGATATCATCGAGGGGATGGGGTTCCCTGGCTACTTCCTGATCGTTGCGGACTTTATCAAGTGGTCCAAGGATAACGGCATCCCCGTCGGTCCGGGCCGTGGTTCGGGCGCGGGTTCTCTCGTGGCTTATGCGCTGACGATCACCGACCTTGATCCGCTGCGCTATAGCCTTCTGTTCGAACGCTTCCTCAACCCCGAACGTGTGTCGATGCCTGACTTCGACATCGACTTCTGCATGGACCGTCGCGAAGAAACGATCCGTTATGTGCAGCAGAAATATGGTCGTGACAAAGTGGGGCAGATCATCACCTTTGGTGCACTCTTGTCCAAGGCTGCGGTGCGTGACGTTGGGCGGGTGTTGCAGATGCCTTACGGTCAGGTGGATCGTCTATCCAAGATGATCCCTGTCGAAGGTGTGAAACCTGTCAGCATCGAACAGGCCCTGATCCAAGAGGAGCGCCTGCGCGAAGAGGCCCGCAACGAAGAGGTCGTTGATCGGCTTTTGACCTACGGGACCAAGATCGAAGGCCTGTTGCGCAACGCATCGACCCACGCGGCGGGTGTTGTGATCGGGGACCGTCCGTTGGATGCCTTGGTACCGCTGTATCAGGACCCTCGCTCTGACATGCCTGCGACCCAGTTCAACATGAAATGGGTTGAACAGGCGGGGCTCGTAAAGTTCGACTTCTTGGGTCTAAAGACCCTGACCGTCATTCAGTCTGCGATGGATTTGATCTTTAAATCCAACCGCCCGCTGCACGTCGCGGCGGATGGCACGCAGCTTTATGAACCTGCCGAAGGGGCAGAGAACGAGATCAACGCCATCCCGCTTGAGGATGAAAAGACCTACAAGCTCTATTCGGCGGCGAAAACGGTTGCGGTGTTCCAGGTGGAATCCACGGGCATGATGGACGCCCTGAAACGGATGAAGCCGACCTGTATCGAGGACATCGTGGCGCTCGTAGCGCTCTATCGTCCGGGTCCGATGGAGAACATTCCCGTCTATTGCGATGTGAAACACGGTCGCAAAGAACTCGAGTCGATCCACCCGACCATTGACCACATCCTCGCTGAAACGCAGGGCATCATCGTTTATCAGGAACAGGTGATGCAGATCGCGCAGGTCATGGCGGGTTACTCGCTTGGTGGTGCGGACTTGCTTCGCCGTGCGATGGGTAAAAAGATCAAAGAGGCGATGGACGCCGAACGCCCGAAATTCGAAGAGGGCGCGGCGAAGAACGGCGTCGATAAAAAGAAGGCATCGGAAGTTTTCGACCTTCTCGAAAAATTCGCGAACTACGGCTTTAACAAATCCCACGCGGCGGCCTATGCGGTGGTGTCGTATCAGACAGCATGGCTCAAGGCGAACCATCCGGTCGAGTTTATGGCCGGTGTGATGAACTGCGATATTCACCTGACCGACAAGCTGTCGATCTATTTCCAAGAGGTGAAAAAGGGTCTTGGGATCGACTACATCCCGCCCTGCGTGAACCGCAGCCTCGCGACGTTCGACGTGGTCGATCAAAAGCTCGTCTATGCACTGGGCGCGTTGAAAAACGTAGGCGCCGATGCGATGCGGCTGGTGGTTGAGGGTCGCGGTGAGAAACCTTTTGCGACGCTGTTTGATTTCGCGCGGCGGTGTGACCTGAAACGGATCGGGAAACGTCCGCTCGAGATGCTCGCACGGGCAGGGGCGTTCGATCAGTTGGACAGCAACCGCAAGCGGGTCTTTGACAGTTTAGAGGCGCTGGTCGGCTATTCGGCGGCGATTCAGGATCAAAAGACATCGAACCAAGTGTCGCTCTTTGGTGAGGCGGGCGACGACCTGCCAGAGCCACGATTGGCGAATACGCCCGACTGGCTGCCTGCGGTGCGACTGGCCGAGGAATATAAGGCGATCGGTTTCTACCTGTCTGGTCACCCGCTGGATGACTATATGACGGCGCTCAAGCGCAATCAGGTTCTGTCGCTCGACGATGTGATGGCGAAGGCTGAGCACGGCGCCTGTGTTGTCAAAATGGCGGGCCATGTGGCGGGGCGTCAGGAACGCAAATCCGCACGGGGTAATCGTTTTGCCTTTGCGCAGTTGTCCGATCCGACGGGGGCCTACGAGGTCACGATTTTCTCGGACACGTTGGATGTGTGCCGCGATCATTTGGAGACGGGCAATAAGGTCGTCCTGACGGTCGAAGCGACGATGGAGTCCGACCAGCTGAAGCTCTTGGCGCGGTCGATTGTGCCGATTGATACGGTGGTTTCTGATCTCACATCCTCGGCCTTGCGGGTCTACGTGAATGAACCACAGGCGGTGACTGCGATTTCGACTGTGCTTGAGGGAGCAAAGACGCAAAAGCTGCGCGGTGCCCGTGGGCCTGTGATCCTGACATTGATGACCTCGGGCGACCTTGCCGAAATTGACATCGACCTGAGCGAAGATTTCCCCATCAACCCCGAGATCAAAGGTGCCCTGCGGTCCTTGGACGGGGTGATGGATGTGGTCGAGGCCTGAGCGCTCTTTTGCTCGCGGCTAAGGTCGCGGGTGGACCATCGGGGGTATCGTGTTAAAACGCGGCACCACTGGGAAGGGACCCGCCATGCTGAACCGCCTTTTTGCTATCGCCTCTATCGGGCTGTTGGCGGGCTGTATGTCTCCGCTCGATAATGTGGATCGTCTGGACGAGGTCGAACTGGCCACCGATGTGCCCGAAGCTGCGATCGCGGCTGAGGCCGATGTGACAGTCGCCGAAGATATCGAGGAAAAGCGCGGGTTTTTCGGACGGATATTTGCGGGCAATGCTGAGGCAACTGACGAAGCGGTTGGTGCGGATGATACCCCAGAGGCCGAGGTCGAATTGGCTGCGGTTGAGGTGACTGACCCCGTGGATGACCTTGATCCCGAAGCCCCTGCGGCTCGTGGTGGTTTGTTCGGCCGCATGTTTGGCCGCGCATCCGAGGAACCAGACGCGGCAGCAGAGCCATCCGATGCGGTGCCGATTGGGACGTTCCTTCCCTATGGTGTGATTGCGCCCGTTTGTGGGGTTTCGACCTCTGACATGGGGCAGAAGGTGGAATCGGTCGCGGGTTACACGGTCTATGACGCGGGTGGGGATACGTCGGTTCCGCGCACGCATTACATCACAGGGTTCGCGGACGGCTGCGCACGGCAGGTGACGGCGGCGGTGGTGATGTTCGGCGATGTGGGCACGCATGAAATGGTGCGTTACCTGACACCTGAATCAGCGCTGCCTTACACGGACACCGATAGTGCATATGAGGCGATCAAATCGTCGGTATGCCGCGTGGGGCATGGTGAACCCTGCGGGTCGAAGCTAGAGAGCCTTGGCCGAAATACGGTGTTTATGACGGTGTATGAGACTTTCGGGACCAATCCCGAATGGACCAATATCCTGCTGCATAACGGTGATGTCGCCGCAATCGACGAACACTGATTACCAGTGCGGCGGGCGTTGGTCTGCCAACGGGACGCCGTCGCCTGATGCGACTTCGCGTTCGGCCTCACGCTCCATCAGCAGGCCCACGCGGCGCATCACGAGAGCAAGTTCGCGTTCCTGACGGGCCACAACATCGGACAGATCGTCGACGGTGCGGGTCAGGTGAGCGATTTTTTCTTCGAGGTCGGTAATGTTTGTCATATCGCCGAGATAGCACGTCCGATGAGACCCCGCCAGTAACCTGCAACCTTCGCGTTGCCCTTAGGCCATTGGCGGGTTAAACGCAGACCCGATAGCCGACCCTCGAGGAATAAGATGGCCAAGGTAAAGAAACAGCCCCGCCCCAAGGCAGAAACGCCCAAAGGTTTCCGTGATTACTTCGGTGCAGAAGTCACCGAGCGGAGCCATATGCTCGGTCAGATTGCCGAAGTGTATCATCGCTACGGGTTTGAGGCGCTGGAAACCTCGGCTGTTGAGACGGTTGAGGCTCTTGGTAAATTCCTGCCTGACGTGGATCGCCCGAACGAAGGTGTGTTCGCGTGGCAAGAAGATGAAAAGGACTGGGTCGCGCTGCGCTATGACCTGACCGCGCCGTTGGCACGTGTGGCTGCGCAATATCGCAACGACCTGCCGTCGCCTTATCGCCGTTATGCGATGGGTCCCGTTTGGCGCAATGAAAAGCCAGGTCCGGGTCGGTTCCGTCAGTTTTATCAGTGCGATGCGGATACCGTTGGGTCGCCCACCGTTGCCGCAGACGCAGAGATTTGCGCGATGCTGTCCGATACGCTGGAAACCGTGGGTATTCCGCGTGGTGACTACATTGTGCGCGTGAACAACCGCAAAGTTCTGAACGGCGTGATGGAAGTCGCTGGCGTTCTGGACCCGACCGATCCCGATAAGTTCGTCGATGAGCGTGGCATCGTTTTGCGCGCCATCGATAAGTTCGACAAATTCGGCGAAGAGGGCGTCCGCCTTCTGATCGGCAAAGGCCGCATGGACGACTCTGGCGACTTTACCAAAGGCGCTGGGCTGTCGGACGAACAGGCCGATATCGTCATGGGCTTTATGAATGCACGTCGCGAAAGCGGGGCGGCAACGGCTGCGCGTCTGCGCGAGTTGGTTGGCGCGTCGGTCGTCGGCAACGACGGTGTGAACGAGCTTGAGTATATGGCAGAGCTTTTGGATGCGCAGGGCTATGGATCGGATCGTATCCTGATCGACCCGTCGGTCGTGCGTGGCCTTGGCTACTACACTGGTCCCGTGTTTGAGGCTGAGCTGACGTTCGAAATCCTCGACGAAAAAGGGCGTCCGCGTCAGTTCGGGTCCGTGTCAGGCGGTGGTCGTTACGATGACCTCGTGAAACGGTTCACGGGTCAAGAAGTCCCTGCAACGGGTGTCTCTATCGGTGTTGACCGCCTTCTCGCGGCTCTGCGTGCCAAAGGGCGGATGTCCAATGAGGCCGTTGGCCCTGTTGTTGTCACCGTGATGGATAAGGACCGCATGGCGGACTATCAGGCGATGGTCGCGGAACTGCGCAACGCGGGTATTCGGTCCGAGGTTTATCTGGGCAACCCCAAGAACTTTGGCAACCAACTGAAATACGCGGACAAACGCAATTCTCCGATCGCAGTGATCGAGGGTGGTTCTGAAAAAGAAAACGGCGTTGTGCAGATCAAGGACCTGATCCTTGGTGCGCAGATTGCGCAGAACGCGACGCTCGACGAATGGAAAGAACGCCCAAGCCAGTACGAAGTGCCGCGCGGTGATCTGGTGGCGAAAGTGCGCGAGATTTTGGAAAGCCAGAAGAAATGACAGGCTTGATCCAAGCAAACGCCGAAGCGCGCCGTATTCGTGCGCTGTTTGAGGCACAGGGCGCGCAGGTCGTTGAGACGGATATTCTCCAGCCCGCAGAGACGCTGTTGGACCTCTACGGCGAAGACATCCGTGCCCGCGCCTATGTGACCTACGATGGGTTGCGCGGCGAGATGATGCTGCGTCCTGACTTTACGGTTCCTGTGGTGCAGTGGCACATGGAAACCAATGCCGAACCTGCCCGCTACACCTATTCGGGCAAGGTGTTCCGTATGCAGGAAGACGACACATCGCGGCCGAACGAATATGTTCAGGTCGGCTATGAGGTCTTTGACGGTAAGGCGCCCAATCATGCGGATGCCGAAGTTTTCACCCTGATTTCCAAAGCGCTCGACGGTTTGCCTGTTCGTGCAGCCACGGGCGATTTGGGGATTTTGATGGCTGCGGTGCGTGGGCTGTCGACGACTGATGCCCGCAAGGCAGCGCTCTTGCGTCATATCTGGCGTCCGCGTCGGTTCCGTGCGCTTCTCGATCGGTTTGGTGGGAAAACGCCAGTGCCTGCGTCGCGCACGGCACTATTGGCAAGCGATGATCCGTTCAAGGGGATCGACACCAGCCACGGTGTTCGGACCCGTGCCGAGGTCGAGGCCCGCATTGATGCGCTTCGCGAAGATGCGGCTGCGGCCCCGATTGCGTCGGAACAGATTGCCCTCTTGGACGAAATTCTGAACCTGCGGGAAACATCCCCGAATGTCCTGAGCCACCTGCGTGATATCGCGGTTGATATGCCGTCGATTGGCGCTGCGGTTCAGCGGTTTGGGCAACGGCTTGATGCTCTGTCAAAGGCAGGGATCGACGTTGATGCCCTTGATTTCGAAGGCAACTTTGGTCGGACCACACTCGAATACTACGACGGGTTCGTGTTTGGCTTTTATGCGGATAAACGCCCTGATCTGCCGCCAGTGGCGTCGGGTGGGCGGTATGATGCGCTGACCCATGTTCTGGGTCGTGGCCGTGCCGTGCCTGCGGTGGGCGGGGTGATCCGTCCTGAACTCGTTCTCGCGCTGAGGGATACGCTATGACGATCAAGCTCGGTGTGCCGTCCAAAGGGCGGTTGATGGATAAGACCTTTGACTGGTTCGAAGAGCGTGGACTGACGCTCAAGAAAACAGGATCAGAGCGGGAATATTCTGGTGCGGTTGAGGGAATCGACGGCGTTGAGCTGGTGCTTTTGTCGGCGGGGGAAATTCCACGTGAATTGACCGCTGGGCGTATCCATTTGGGCGTCACGGGATCGGACCTCGTTCGGGAAAAAGTCCCAAGCTGGGAAACCCGTGTTACGGAAATGGCAGGCATGGGATTCGGTGGCGCTGATTTGATCATCGCGGTGCCGACCTCTTGGGTCGATGTAGAGACGCTGGACGATCTCGATGCGGCGGCGGCTCAGTTCCGTCGGACCCACGGCTATCGTTTGCGGATCGCGACCAAATATCACCGCCTTGTGCGGGAATTCCTGCGTGAACACGGTGTTGCGGATTACCAGTTGGTCGATAGCCAAGGCGCGACCGAAGGCACCGTCCGCAATGAAACCGCCGAAGCGGTCGCGGACATCACGTCGACGGGTGAAACGCTTCGGGCGAATAACCTGAAGATCCTGTCGGATTCGCTGGTCCACTCGTCACAGGCGACCCTGTTCAAATCGCGGACTGCGGATTGGTCGAACGAAGATCGTCTGGTTCTGGCGCAGCTCGAAGATCTGCTGGGTATCTAAGCGGTTTTACCGAACACCAATTTCAGCCAATGCGGCAGAGAGGGACGGGGGCAGATCGACCTCACCCTCTTTGGCGCGGCCAAGATCGGCTGGGGCGTCTTCTGGTTTCAGGTATCGCCAGCCTTGGAACGCCCGTTTCTGCGTCGGTTCAACGCGCACCAATTCAGGGTCGAGCACAATTGCGCAGCGGCGGATGCCATCGTGACCTGTGACCTCATCCAAACGCAGAATCTTTTGGCGGCAAAGGATCACCCCTTTGATCACCCAATAGATCGAACCGCCGTTGAGAACCTCGTCCTCACGTTTCGGCCACATGCGAGTCACATGGCGCGGGAATCCGTCAGAGGTTCGTGCAGCAACGGTTTTCTGCCAATCGGCGAGGTCTGAAACACCTTCAGTGCCGACCGAAAGCTTGATTAAGTGGGTCAATTTCGTCATAAATCGAGGTCTCCGAAGCATAGGAAATAGCCCAAATAAACCTGTGGGCAAGGCAATATTTTGTGTTGCCTCACGGGGATCGTCACAATATCTATGCTGTCCAGCCACATATAAATGCCGACAGAGGATAGACCGAATGACTCGTTTCGCCGCCCCAATCGCCGAACAAATCTGGGATATGAAGTACCGTTTCAAGGATGCCGATGGCAAACCTTTGGATGGCACTGTCGAAGATTCGTGGCGTCGGATTGCGCGGGCACTGGCGGCGGTCGAAAAAGACCCCAAAAAGTGGGAAGATAAGTTCTACGGCGCTCTGGAAGATTTCAAATACCTGCCTGCTGGCCGTATCACCGCTGGTGCGGGCACCGCGCGCTCGGTCACTCTGTTCAACTGCTTTGTTATGGGCACTGTGCCGGATTCGATGGGCGGCATTTTCGACATGCTCAAAGAAGCGGCGCTGACCATGCAGCAGGGCGGCGGCATCGGCTACGACTTCTCGACGATTCGTCCCAAAGGCGCGCTGGTCAAAGGTGTGGCGGCGGATGCGTCGGGCCCACTGTCGTTCATGGATGTTTGGGATGCGATGTGCCGCACCATCATGTCCGCTGGCTCGCGCCGTGGTGCGATGATGGCGACGATGCGTTGTGACCACCCCGATATCGAACAATTCATCACCGCGAAATCCGACCCAGCACGTCTGCGCATGTTCAACATGTCGGTTCTCGTCACCGATCCGTTCATGGAAGCGGTTAAGGCGGATAAATCGTGGGAACTGATCTACGACGGTAAGGTCTACAAGACCGTCAACGCGCGTGATCTGTGGAACACTATCATGCAGTCGACCTACGATTACGCTGAACCCGGCGTGATCTTTATCGACCGCATCAATGAGATGAACAACCTGTCCTACTGCGAAACCATCGCAGCGACGAACCCCTGTGGTGAACAGCCGCTGCCACCCTACGGTGCATGTCTGCTCGGTTCGATCAACATGGCGCGTCTGGTTGAGAACGCGTTCGAAAAAGACGCTCGTCTGAACGTGGAACAACTCGACGACCTCGTGGCGACCGCTGTGCGTATGATGGACAACGTTGTGGACGCATCGCGCTTCCCGCTTGAGGCGCAGGCCCAAGAAGCGGCAGCAAAGCGTCGTATCGGTCTGGGCGTTACTGGTCTGGCTGATGCTCTTCTGATGGTTGGTCTGGAATACGGCACCGAAGAAGCCGCCGCACAAACCGAAGCATGGATGAAACAGATCGCCCGTGCGTCTTACCTCGCGTCTGTTGAACTGGCCAAAGAGAAGGGCGCGTTCCCGCTCTTTGACAAAGACAAATACCTCGCGTCTGGTTCGCTCAAGATCATGGATCAGGACGTCAAAGACGCCATCGCAGAGCACGGCATCCGCAACGCGCTGCTGACCTCGATCGCGCCGACTGGCACCATCTCGCTCTATGCTGGTAACGTATCGTCGGGCATCGAACCTGTGTTTGCTTACGCTTACACCCGCAAGGTTCTGCAAAAAGACGGTTCGCGCACCGAAGAAGAAGTCGTCGATTATGCGGTCAAACTATACCGCGATAAGTTCGGCGCAGACGCAGAACTGCCGAGCTACTTTGTGAACGCTCAAACGCTCGCGCCTTTGGCTCACGTGCGGATGCAGGCGGCGGCGCAGAAATGGATCGACTCGTCGATTTCGAAAACCATCAACTGCCCTGAAGACATCGACTTTGACTCGTTCAAAGAAGTCTACATGGAAGCCTACGAGACAGGCTGTAAGGGCTGCACCACCTACCGTCCGAACGATGTGACAGGTTCGGTTCTGTCGGTCTCTGAATCGTCGGACAAAACTCCGTCCGAGGCACCTGCAACAGCGTCGACCGATGCCGAAGTTATCTACATGTCCGAGCCGCTGGATCGTCCAGCCGCGCTCGAAGGTAACACCTACAAGGTCAAATGGCCGGATAGCGAGCATGCGATCTATATCACCGTCAATGACGTTGTGATCGCAGGCCACCGCCGTCCGTTCGAGGTCTTCATCAACTCCAAAAACATGGAGCACTTTGCGTGGACCGTCGCATTGACCCGCATGGTGTCGGCTGTGTTCCGTCGCGGTGGTGATGTGTCCTTTGTTGTCGAAGAGCTGAAGGCTGTGTTCGACCCGCGTGGCGGCGCATGGATGAAGGGCAAATACGTCCCGTCGATCCTCGCGGCTATCGGTGGTGTGCTGGAGCAGCACATGGTGGCGATTGGCTTTATCGAAGGCGAAGGCAAGCACCTCAAGGTCGACCCTCAAGCCGAAGCAATGGTCGTTGGCGAAGCTCCGCGCGGCAAACCCTGCCCATCCTGCGGTGAATACGGCATGAAAATGGAAAGCGGCTGCGCCTCGTGCCCGTCGTGCGGATATTCCAAGTGCGGTTGATCTGCGCCGAACAGAAATAACGAAAGGGCGGCTGTAAAAGCCGCCCTTTTTCGTTGTGTAGTTAGCGCCTGCGCCCTGATGGCTTGGTGACCTTCTTCCCGCGCGGACCAGTTTGAACAGGTGTGTTGGCGCGGTTTTCGTCTTGGAGTTTGTGCCAGCGGTCTA
>JAYPVO010000042.1:0-14491 GCA_038134645.1 Paracoccaceae bacterium | reverse complement strand
TGTCCCGTCGTTTGCGGGCTGGTGACACCGAAGGCGGGCGTGATGCGTTTAACCGTGCGTGCGAGATGTCTCTGGCGCTGACGATCCCTGCGGCGGTTGCTTTGATGGTGATCCCGATCCCGCTGGTTCAAGTGCTCTACCAACGCGGCGCATTTGGCACGGATGACACGATGGCAACGGCAATCGCGGTGGCGGTCTATGGCCTCGGCCTACCTGGGTTCGTGATGCAAAAGGCGCTGCAGCCGTTGTTCTTTGCCCGCGAAGACACCCGCCGTCCGTTCTATATCGCGCTGGTGTCCCTGATCGTGAACGCCACCGTCGCCATCGGGTTGATGCCCTACATCGGCTTTATCGCTGCGGCCATCGGCACCACCTTGTCGGGCTGGGCGACTGTCGTTTTCCTATGGGTAAAGTCCCGCAACATGGGCGAAGCCGCCACCTTTGACGACCGTTTCAAGCGCCGTTTTTGGCGGATTTGCGTTGCGTCCGCAGTGATGGGCGGCGTGCTGTGGGCCGCGGCAGTGGCGCTGACCCCCGCTCTTGGTCTGCCGCACTGGCGCTACCTTGCACTTTTGGTGCTGATCATCATTGGCATGACCGCCTATTTCATCAGCGGCCAAATGATCGGCGCGTTCAAACTGTCAGAGTTCAAACGCGCGATGAAACGCGGTTAATCGCTGCGCTGGCGGATGCGGTTGACGAATGCTGCCCATCCGCCCGGACCAACGAGCGGCGACAACAAAAGCCCTGCAAAGAACCCAGCCATATCGGCGACGCCCACGTAGAACACCATCGGCGTGGCATCCCCACCCATGCCCAAAACCGCAAAGATCTTGAGCATCAGGCCCCACATGACCTGAATGATCAAAAGCATGCCGATCATGGAAAACGCCCGCCAACGGTTTTGCCCCGTTTCACCGAGCCGCATCCACATCATGTAGGAAAATGCCCCGATCAGCCCGTAGATCGGAGGATAGGCGCCATAGAGCGGCCAGTTTTCAGGGGCAACAAGGCCAAAGACCATCGCAGCCACGATGCTAGGCACGACGAAAACCGACAGCATCGACGCCCAATGCCAGCGTTCGCCGACAAATTTGCCCAAGGCCAAAACGATCGCCATCGCGAAAAACGCGTGGGTGAAGCCAGAGTGGATGAAGGGATAGGTCACATAGCGCCAGAGGAATTCTGGAACGAATAGCCCACGCGCAAACATCTCGTGCTGAACAGCGGGGAAGAACCCGAAATCGGTGACCGTGTCCGCCCGCCAGCCGATCCCAGCCGCCCCTGCCAAAGCCCCCGACCCTGCCAGTTGCATCAGGATTTCCACGCCAGCGATCAACAACGCCAGCACAGCAGCCGTGTTCGGAATGTCGTTCAACAGGCTTTCGCGTTCCATATCTCTGTCTTCCTTGCCTCTATCTGCCCGCTTCGCATTGACGGGACTTTCCCCCCTCGGTAAGCCTTCGCCGACTTTTAATCCAGCCCCGGAAGGTTTGACGATGACCGATACCAAATTCACACCGCGTGTGTTCTCTGGCATCAAACCCTCGGGCGGGTTGACCCTTGGCAACTATCTCGGCGCGATCAAGCGGTTTGTGGATATGCAGGGCGGCCAGTTCGAGACGATCTATTGCGTGGTGGACCTCCACGCGATCACCGTCTGGCAAGACCCCAAAGAATTGGCAAATGCGACCCGTGAAGTGGCTGCTGGCTACCTCGCCTCTGGGATCGATCCTGAACAGTCGATCCTCTTTAATCAGGCGCAAGTGTCTGGCCACGCCGAGCTCGGTTGGATTTTCAACTGCGTGGCCCGCGTCGGCTGGATGAACCGCATGACCCAGTTCAAGGACAAGGCAGGTTCGGGCAAGGACGCGGAGAAAGCGTCTCTTGGCCTCTATGCCTATCCGTCGCTGATGGCGGCTGACATCCTGCTTTACCACGCGACCCACGTTCCTGTGGGCGAGGATCAGAAGCAGCACGTCGAACTGACCCGCGACATCGCGAAAAAGTTCAACCACGACTTCAAGGTGGATTTCTTCCCCGAAACCACCCCCGTCATCGAAGGCCCCGCCATGCGCGTCATGAACCTGCGCGACGGGTCTAAAAAGATGTCCAAGTCGGGTGAGAGCGATATGGAACGCATCAACATGACCGATGATGCCGACACCATCGCGAAGAAGTTCAAGAAAGCCAAAAGCGATGCCGAGGCCCTGCCCGAAACCGTTGAAGGTCTGGCAGATCGTCCAGAGGCGCGGAACTTGGTTAACATCTTTGCTGCACTGAACGACCAAACCAACGAACAAGTGATCGCAGAGTTCGGTGGCGAAGGTTGGGGCAAATTCAAACCTGCCCTCGCTGATCTGGCCGTTGAAAAGCTCGCGCCGATTTCGACCGAGATGAAACGCCTGATGGACGATCCCGCAGAGATCGACCGCATTCTGACCCGCGGTGCCGACCGTGCACGCGAGATTGCGCAACCGATCCTGAAACAGACCTACGACATCGTTGGGCTGTTGCGCGGGTAACAACCTTCGGTTGGTGTCGCCACGGCGACATCAACGTTTACCTAACGTCACATTATTGAATCGAACTCACCCCATCCTGAGTTCGTCCATGCGTCATTTGTCCTGTCCGCATGGATTCAGCCGACACGTCCCAGTCGGTAAAGTCGTGCGCGTCCGGACGTCCCCATCCGGACGCGCCTCTTCTTCAAACCCGCGATAGTCGTTGCCTCGCCCCAGCCATTGCGTCAATATCGCGCCAAAGGGGGACCCTATGCGTAAGTTTCTTGTCGTGTTGGACGATAGCCGTGAATGCTTGAACGCGATGCGCTTTGCCGCGATGCGTGCCTCTCATACGGGCGCTGGGGTCGCGATCCTGTCCATCATCGCACCAGAAGAGTTCAATCACTGGATTGGTGTCGGTGAAATCATGCGCGAAGAAGCGCGTGAACGGATTGTCGCCCACTTTGAGGTCTTTGCGAAATGGATGCGCGATAAACAGGGCGTCGATCCCGAACTGATCATCCGCGAAGGCGAAGCCGTCACCGAAATCCTGTCCGTGATCGAAGAGGACCAGTCCATCGGCGTGCTCGTCCTCGGTGCAGGGAATGACAAAAAGGGACCAGGCCCATTGGTGACGCAGCTTTCCCGTCAATCTGGTAGCCTGCCGATCCCGATCACCGTCGTGCCCGGTGATTTGAGTAAAGAAAAACTCGAAGCGATCACTTAACAGTTTAGAACCATTCTAAACCTTGACTTCAAAGCCCTGAGGACCGATATGTAAGTCCGACAGAAAAGGTTGGCTTCCATGTTTATCCAGACCGAATCCACGCCGAACCCGGCGACACTGAAATTCCTGCCTGGTCAGGCCGTTCTCGAAGTTGGCACCGCCGATTTCCCGACCGCTGACGCAGCTGCGCAATCCCCGCTGGCCTCCCGTATTTTCGGGGTCAACGGCGTGAGCGGTGTGTTCTTTGGCACCGACTTTGTGACCGTGACGAAATCCGACAGCGTTGATTGGGACCATATCAAGCCAGCGATCCTTGGCGCGATCATGGAACACTTCCAGTCGGGCGCTGCTGTGATGAGCGGCGAAGGCTCTGGTGGTCACGCGGACAACCACAGCGAAGAAGACACCGATATCGTCAACCAGATCAAAGAACTGCTCGACACGCGTGTGCGTCCTGCGGTGGCTCAAGACGGTGGCGACATCACGTTCCACGGCTTTGATCGCGGCATCGTTTACCTGCACATGCAGGGTGCCTGCGCGGGTTGCCCGTCGTCGACCCTGACGCTGAAAATGGGTATCGAGAACCTGCTGCGCCACTACATCCCCGAAGTTCTCGAGGTGCGCCCCGTTGCTGCCTAAGTCACCAACGATACTGGCATTTGATACATCGGCGGCGCATTGCGCCGCCGCTTTGTTACAGGGTGACACGATCACCACCCGCATCGACGAAATGGCGAAAGGTCAGGCAGAGCATTTGATGCCGATGTTGACCGAAATGCTATCGGACGCGGGGCTCACATGGTCCGATCTGGATGCAATCGGTGTCGGCACTGGGCCTGGTAATTTCACGGGTATCCGCATTTCTGTATCCGCCGCCCGCGGCCTTGCACTCGGCCTATCGATCCCTGCGATTGGGGTGAATGGGTTTGAGGCGCTGACACATGGCCTTCCCCTCCCTATCACAGCACTGATCGACGCCCCACGGGGCAGCGCATACCTCCAACACTTCACCGTCGATGGCCCGCAAGCCCCCGAAATGATCGTGGTTGCGGATCATCCCATCGACTGGCCTATCGCGCCCGCGCTGAGTGCCGCCGATCACGTTGCGAACATTGCCCGCGTCGCGGCAGAGCGTTTGGGTCAGACCCAACCGCGTCCAGCACCGCTCTATGTACGGGCAGCGGATGCGGCACCGCCGCGCGATCCTGCTCCGGTGATCCTGCAGTGAACGCAGACGCGCTCGCCCAAATTCACGCGGATTGTTTTTCGACGCCACGTCCGTGGTCGGCGGATGAACTTCGCGGGATGATGGACGACAAGTTCACCGCCTTTGTCGTCTCGGAAAACGGTTTTGCCGTGATCCGCGTTGTTTTGGACGAGGCCGAACTTTTGACCATTTGCGTGACGCCCTCTGCGCGCGGAACAGGCGAAGGCCGTCGGCTATTAGAAACCGCAATTCACACGGCAAAAGAGCGCGGCGCAGAACAAATATTCCTCGAGGTTGCAGCAAATAATGCAACAGCTATCGGGCTTTACCGTTCCGTTGGGTTTATCGATTCGGGCTTTCGTAAAGAATACTACAGAACGCCCGAAGGTATGCGGATCGACGCGCTTTTGCTCCAATTACCTCTCTCATAACGCTAAATTATTGATCATTTGATCAAAGCGACACTGGGTGACGTGAGAATCCGGTTGACCGCCACAGTGTAAAAAGCCCTAATTCCAACAGACACGAGAGATGTCCGCCCGCGTGGGCCGCTGCGGCTCTGGGGCAAAAACCAGTTGGGAGATACTAAATGACCCTCATCACCAAATTCCTCGGCGCATCTGCTGCTCTGGCCCTGTCCACAGGCGCCGCACTGGCCGATCCGGCAATCATCTTTGACCTTGGCGGCAAGTTCGACAAATCCTTCAACGAAGCAGCATTCGGCGGCGCGACCCGCTGGGCCGAAGAAACCGGCGGCAGCTTTGCTGAATTCGAAATCACCTCGGACGCGCAGCGCGAACAAGCAATCCGCCGCTTTGCAGAAGATGGCAACAACCCGATCGTTATGGCTGGCTTCTCTTGGGCAACCCCGCTCGCAGCTGTTGCACCTGAATACCCTGACCTGAAGTTCTCGATCATCGACATGGTTGTTGATGCTCCGAACGTTCAGTCGGTTGTGTTCAACGAACACGAAGGGTCGTACCTCGTTGGTATGCTGGCTGCGATGGCGTCTGAAGACGGCACCGTTGGCTTTATCGGCGGCATGGACATCCCGCTTATCCGCAAATTCGCATGTGGCTACGCACAGGGCGTTCTGGCTGTGAACCCTGATGCAACCGTCATCGCAAACATGACCGGCACCACCCCTGCTGCTTGGAACGACCCTGTAAAAGGTTCGGAACTGACCCTCGCTCAGATCAGCCAAGGCGCTGACGTGATCTATGCTGCGGCTGGCGGCACAGGTGTTGGCGTTCTGCAAACAGCAGCGGACCAAGGCGTCTATTCGATCGGCGTCGACTCCAACCAGAACTACATGCACCCGGGTTCGGTTCTGACCTCGATGATGAAGCGCGTGGACAACGCTGTTTACGACGCGTTCAAAGCAGGCGCGGACCTCGAAGCAGGCTTTAACGTGATGGGCCTGTCGAACGGTGGCGTTGGTTACGCACTGGACGAGCACAACGCAGAACTGATCTCCGACGAAATGAAGGCAGCTGTGGATGCGGCTTCCGCTCAGATCGCATCGGGTGAACTGGCTGTTCACGACTACATGTCGGACGAAACCTGCCCAGTTCTCGACTTCTAAGTCGTAAGACCCACGCATATTGGGCCGCGCCGTTATTATCCGGCGCGGCTTTTCTATCTGCCCGAGGGACAGAGAATGACCACACCTGCACCTGCCATCGAACTCGTCGGAATTTCCAAGGCCTTTGGGCCAGTTCAGGCAAACAAAGACATTTCCATTCGCGTTATGCCCGGCACGATCCACGGGATCATCGGTGAAAACGGCGCTGGGAAATCCACGCTCATGTCGATCCTTTACGGGTTCTACAAAGCGGACGCAGGCGAGGTGTTCATCAACGGTCAAAAGACCGAAATCCCCGACAGTCAGGCGGCAATCGCGGCTGGCATTGGGATGGTGTTCCAGCACTTCAAACTGGTTGAGAATTTCACCGTCCTCGAAAACGTCATCTTGGGCGTTGAGGATGGATTTTTGCTGCGCCCATCGCTGAACAAGGCGCGCAAAGAGCTAAAACAACTGTCCGAAGAATACGAACTCCACGTGGACCCAGATGCGATTATCGAAGAGATCGGCGTCGGGATGCAGCAACGTGTTGAGATCCTCAAGGCGCTCTACCGTCAAGCCGACATTCTAATCCTCGACGAACCGACAGGCGTTCTGACCCCTGCTGAGGCGGACCAGCTTTTCCGTATCCTTGGTCGCCTGCGTGAAGAGGGGAAAACGATCATCCTGATTACCCATAAGCTGCGGGAAATCATGGAGATTACCGACACAGTTTCGGTCATGCGTCGTGGGGAAATGACCGCGACCGTGAAGACCGCAGAGACTGATCCCGCCCAACTGGCTGAGCTGATGGTGGGCCGTAAGGTTCTGCTGCAAGTCGATAAGGTGCCCGCAAAACCGGGTAACGTGATCCTTGATGTGCAGAGCCTGAACGTCACCGATGCGCAGGGCGTCCATCGTGTCAAAGACGTATCGTTTAACATTCGCGCGGGCGAAATCCTTGGCATCGCGGGGGTTGCGGGCAACGGCCAGTCCGAATTGCTCGAAGTGCTGGGCGGCTACGAAAAAGGCACGGGGATCATCACCGTGAACGGCCAGTCGATTGACCTGACAGGACGACATTCGGATGGGCAAAGCCGCCGCAAACGTGGCATCGCCCACGTGCCAGAAGACCGTCAGCGCGAAGGTCTGGTGATGAACTTCTCTGCATGGGAAAACACGGCGTTCGGCTATCACACTGACCCGCGTTACCAGAAAAATGCGTTCTTTATGGATCAAGCGGCGATCAAGGCGGACACTGCCGAAAAGATGGAACGTTTCGACGTCCGCCCACCGAACCCGCTTTTGGCCGCAAAGAACTTCTCTGGTGGTAACCAGCAAAAGATCGTTGTCGCGCGCGAAATCGAACGCAATCCCGATGTGCTGCTGATCGGTCAGCCGACCCGTGGCGTCGACATCGGTGCGATTGAGTTCATTCACAAACAAATCGTCGCTCTGCGTGACCAAGGCAAGGCGATCCTCCTCGTTTCGGTCGAGTTGGATGAGATCATGTCGCTCTCTGATCGGATTGCCGTGATGTTTGACGGGCGGATCATGGGCGAACGCCTGCCGCAAGACACCAATGTTCAGGAACTCGGCCTGCTAATGGCTGGTGTTCAAGGGGATGCCGCCTGATGCAAAAGATGCCGAACTGGGCCGATGTGGTCCTTGTCCCTGTGTTGTCGCTGGTCTTGGCCGCGATCATCTCTGCCATCGTGATTTTGGCGATCGGGCATAACCCGATTGATGCGCTCGGCATCATGGTCAAAGGCGCGTTGGGCAACAGCGCGAACGTGTCCTACACGCTCTACTACGCGACCAACTTTATCTTCACGGGCCTTGCCGTCGCGGTGGCCTATCACGCTCGCATGTTCAACATCGGCGGCGAGGGTCAGGCCTATATCGGTGGCCTCGGCGCGGCACTTGCCTGCCTTTACATCCCGTGGCCGCATTGGACGCTCGCGCTGATCGGTGGCGGCGTTGCTGCGGCGGTCTTTGGCGCAGCGTGGGCGGCAATTCCTGCCTACCTTCAGGCGAAACGCGGCAGTCACATCGTGATCACCACGATCATGTTCAACTACATGGCCTACCCGCTCCTGAACTTCCTGCTGAATGGCCCGATCAAGGCTGGCGGCATGGAACCCGCGACCCCTTCATTTGCCGAAACGATGCATCTGCCAAACCTTTCGGCCATCCTTGGCGCGGTTGGCATCAGTTTCTCGGACCGTGGTCCTGCGAACTTTGCCCTGATCATCGCCCTTCTGGCCTGCGTGTTTGTCTGGGCACTGATCTGGAAAACCAAGCTCGGCTACGAAACCCGCGCCTTTGGGCAAAGCGAAACCGCCGCAAAATATGCAGGCATCAAACCGACCAAGATCATCATGATCTCTATGCTCATCTCGGGCGGTCTGGCAGGCATGATGGCCATCAACAACGTCATGGGCGAAGCGGAACGTCTGGTTCTCAACGCGGTTGAAGGCGCAGGGTTCATCGGCATCGCGGTTGCCTTGATGGGCCGCAACCACCCTGTCGGCATCCTGATCGCCGCGATCCTGTTCGGCATCCTCTATCAAGGCGGCGCGGAACTGTCCGCCGAACTGCGCATCCCGCGCGAAATGGTCACCGTGATCCAAGCACTCGTCATCCTATTCACAGGCGCGCTCGACAATATGGTGCGCATGCCGATCGAAAAACTCTTCGTGGCATTTGGCCGTAAGGGGGCAAACTGATGGACCTTCTCGCGTTTTTCGACATTGCGGTTCTGGACGGCACTGTGCGTCTTGGCGTTCCGTTACTGCTCGCGTGCCTTGCGGGTCTCTACTCTGAACGGGCAGGGATTTTCGACATTGGCCTTGAGGGGAAAATGCTGATCGCGGCATTCCTCGCGGCTGGCGTATCCTTCACCACAGGCAGCGTTTGGCTGGGCTTGATCGCTGGCGTCATGGCCTCGGTGCTTTTGTCGCTCTTGCACGGACTCGCGTCGATCACCTTCCGTGGGAACCAGTTGATTTCTGGCGTCGCGATCAACTTCTTCGCCTCTGGCATCACCGTCGTCGCGGCCCAAGCATGGTTTGGCGAAGGCGGCCGCACGCCGTCGCTATCGGGTGCTGCCCGTTTTGAATCGATCCAATTCCCAGGCGCATTAACCCGCATCCGCGACATTGCCAAAGCGGACCTCCCGATGAAGGTCTATTCCGAATTGCTGTCGGGTCACACGATCATCGTCTACCTCTGCATCCTGATCGTGCCCTTCGTCTGGTGGACCCTCTACCGCACCCGCTTCGGCCTGCGCCTTCGTGCCGTTGGCGAAAACCCCGGCGCCGTGGATACAGCAGGTATCTCGGTCTACCGCATGCGCTATTCGGCGGTGATCATCTGTGGCGTGCTCTGCGGTCTTGCGGGCGCTTACCTGTCCACTGGGCTTCAGGCGGGCTTTGTCCGTGAAATGACCGCGGGTCGTGGCTACATCGCCCTCGCCGCGCTGATCTTTGCGAAATGGCGTCCGTGGCAGGCACTGGGGGCTACGATGCTCTTTGGCTACCTGCAAGCTCTCGCCATTCGCCCTGACATCCTTGAACGGGCTATTGGTATCCGCGTCCAGACCCAAGTCCTCGACGCCCTGCCCTACGTCCTGACCGTTATCGTGCTTGCTGGTTTCGTCGGCAAAGCTATCCCGCCACGCGCGGGCGGAGAAGCCTATGTCAAAGAACGCTAAACTACTGAAAATCATCCGCGACCACGCAGGCGAAGAACCTGTCAAACTAGGCCTGATCCTCGGCTCTGGCCTCGGCCACCTTGCTGGCGCAGTCGAAGGCGTGGCGATCCCCTATTCCGAACTGCCAGGGTTTCCCCACGCAGGCGTGTCGGGCCACAACCCGAACCTCGTGATCGGCACACTCGAAGGCGTGCGCGTCGCTGTCTTTGGCGGTCGGGCCCACTATTACGAACGCGGCAAACCCGATGAAATGCGCATCCCGCTAGAGGTCCTCTGCGAACTCGGCGCCGATACGGTCATCGCGACAAACGCCGCAGGGTCGCTCCGCCCAGATATGCCGACGGGCTCGATCATGGCGCTGACAGATCACATCAACTTCTCTGGCCTCAACCCGCTGATCGGTGAACCATCGGACAAACGCTTTGTCCCGATGATGGACGCCTACGAGCCTGACTTGCGCGAAAAGCTCCTCTTTGCAGCCGCCTACGAAGAGGTCAGTCTGCATCAGGGCATCTACGCGTGGTATTCTGGTCCCTCGTTCGAAACCCCCGCCGAAATTCGCGCGATCCGCACGCTTGGCGCTGACGCTGTTGGCATGTCCACCGTGCCCGAGGTGATCCTCGCGCGGTTCCTCGGTCTTCGTGCGGCTGCCATCTCGACCATCACCAACATGGCCGCAGGCATGAGCGACGAGGCGATCAGCCACGAACATACCAAGGCAATGGCCCCTCTCGGCGCCGCCAAACTGGAAAAAGTCTTGCGCCGTTTCCTGCGCGACCTTTGATCCTGCCTTTGTGCTTTAAATATCTCGGGGGTGTGGGGGCAGCGCCCCCACTCCACACTTACCGTCCGTGGGTCCGATCATAGGAATTGACCTGCGGCGGCACCCATCCGTCCAATGCCCCGTTCGCTGGGGTCAAAACCTGCATAGAGAGCGGATAGCAGGCCGCTGTATCGGACGAATGTTCCGATCCACAATCCCCACCAGGGCATGCGCTCAGCACGGCCAGCAGATCGACCTCGGCAAAGAGATCGAGGTGATCGCCTTTGCGCACGGGACTGGCCTTCATGAAATACTGGCCCGTATCGCGGGTAAAGCCTGTGCACATGAACACGTTCAGCACATCATGAACACGCGGCTCGGCCTCGGTCAGGCTCACGCCCTGATCATCTGCTAGGGCGCGCGTCAGGTTTGAATGACAGCAGTAGTGATAATGATCACCGCCCAAAGCACGGCCCGTATAAGGATCGCACCGCGTTCCGATCACGTCATGCACGCGCCCACCAAACTCATCCGCGCCATACCAAGCAAGGCTATCCACAACGACGGTCGCCATTGGGCGCAGATAGGGGAAACAGGACCAAAGCTGATCGCCTTCGGTCACATGCGTGCCGTGGAGTGCGCGCGTTTTCCCCGAATAGAACCGCTCGTCCAGATTCTGCGCGTTGAACAGGTTCAAATCGCCCACCTGAGGCCCCTCAGGGCAGCCGATGCGCAGGAACGACCCAGCGGGCACGCGGATCGTCGCTGCATCACGAGGCGGCACGATAACGACAGGCCCTTCGACAGCCGTGTCGAGCGCTGGGTGATAGAGATCCATAGCTGGGCGCGGCAGGGTTTCGGTCGGGTAACAAATGACCGGAGCAATCGCGCGCCGTTTTGTTGCATCTTCTGGAATTTTTGACACGTTTTGAACCTATCTGAGTGATCGACTGATAATATCCAGCCCAATTTGATCCCGATCAAGTTCATTCACTAGGGTTGGATTCAAATGAGCCTAGTTTCCTATTCGGAGTGGCTCCCAATGTCTTTTGTTACCCAAGTCATCAATCGTGTCCGCGAACACGCTCGCATCGATCAAGAAATCGATAATCTCGACGTAAACGACCTGAACGGGCTTGGTCTGACCCGGGGTGAAATGCGCAAGATCGCTCATATGCCCCAAGAACAGATCGACCGTATGGAAAAAATGGCAGGCGTTTTTGACGTGAAAACCGATAGCCTGCGCGAGTCTGGTGAGCAGATCGAGGTTGCACGCCGTTGTGCCTATTGCGGCGAAAACAAAGCCTGCAAGTCCGCGCTCGCTGCGGGTGCATCCGCAGAAGAGATGACCTTCTGCCCAAATGCCAGCACCTATCGGGCGCACCGCAACAGCTAAAAAACAAAGCCCCGGATGATCCGGGGCTTTTCACTTCAAAGTCATAGTTGGATCACGCCTCGTAATAGGCGAACATTTGATCCAATACGGGTAAATTCCGCACGGCTTTGACTTTCTTGGGTTTTTCGTAGGTATAATACCCAATCCACTGCTCAACCGCGTCAGTTGAAAGAACGATTTTTGCAGCGGCCTCTGGATTTCGAATGGCGATATTCATGTCAGGCTCCAATCACTCATTACTCCGCCCTATTCGTATAATACAAATATACGAACGAATATAAACACACCTTTTTGCATATGCAGCATGAAATTGCCGCATAGCAGAAACGCAAAAGGCCCTGCGCATGGCAGGGCCTTCTTCTTTGGCGTGTAAACTCAGGCGATTAGCCTTGGCGTTCGACCAACATCTTTTTGATGCTTGCGATCGCCTTTGCAGGGTTCAGACCCTTCGGACAGGTTTTCGCGCAGTTCATGATGGTGTGGCAGCGGTAGAGTTTGAACGGATCTTCCAACTCGTCCAGACGCTCGCCAGTTGCCTCGTCACGGCTGTCGATGATCCAGCGATATGCGTGGAGCAGCGCAGCAGGTCCGAGGTATTTATCGGAGTTCCACCAGTAGCTCGGGCAGGACGTCGAGCAGGACGCACACATCACGCATTCATACAGACCGTCGAGTTTCTTACGATCCTCGATCGACTGGCGCCATTCTTTTGCCGGACGGTTGGTTTTGGTCTCCAGCCACGGCATGATCGACGCGTGCTGTGCATAGAAGTGGGTGAGGTCAGGAATAAGGTCCTTTACCACTGGCATGTGCGGCAGCGGGTTGATCTTAACGTCGCCCTTGATCTCGTCGAGACCGTAGATACAGGCCAGCGTGTTGATCCCGTCGATGTTCATCGCGCAAGAGCCACAGATACCTTCGCGGCACGAGCGGCGGAACGTCAGGGTCGGGTCGATCTTGTTTTTAATGTAGATCAGGCCGTCCAGAACCATCGGACCACAATCGTCCATATCGACGAAATAGGTGTCGATGCGCGGGTTTTTCCCGTCATCGGGGTTCCAGCGATAGATTTGGAACGACCGGAGGTTCGTTGCACCTTCGGGCTTGGGCCAGGTTTTGCCGACGGTGAGACGGCTGTTCTTGGGAAGCGAGAATTGAACCATGGGTTTAGGCTCCTGCGATTAAGGTCATGCTCCCGCGCCGCCGGTCAGTGCGCGAGACGCACAGGCGGTCGTGGAAGAACGGCTGAGAATATTGGACACCATGTAATTGGTATCTGCGGTAGGTCCGGTTACGGCCGCTGCGGCAAGAGCCGTCAGTTCTACATCGGTCGAGTTCTCGATGATGCAGGTGGTCATAGCCGTGGCGATGGATTCGGGGATCGTGTGACCTCCGGGCAGTTCGGTGTTCATCACAATGGGCACGATAACAGCGCGAGCGGCGTCAGATTTTGCCTCTGCCGTCATCTCTTCCATGTTGTCCGTGGTACAAGCTGCCAGAGCGGCAACGATGGTCCCAAGTGCGATAATCCGTTTCATGCCTGTCATCCTTTTCATTAACGCAGGTCCGGCTGTCGGATTGGGTCCTGTCCAGTGAGGTCGACGACACAACGTTCGTAGACCAACATCGGATCGGCACCACGTAGGTAATCGGACGAAACTCCGATTGCCCCACCAACAAAGCCCCCTGTGGACGAGTTTACGCCAAGCGTCACATGTCCGGTAGGTCCTTGCGCCATGCGCGCCCGCTCTTCGCATCTTTCCGCCGCCTTCTCAGGCGACATAGGCCCACAAGCGGCGAGAAGAAGCAAAAGAAGGGGCGCGAACCGCATTAGAACGTCCGTGCTTTCGGAGCGATCTTCTTGAGGCTGATACCGCCTTCCGCTTCAGTGGTGAGCGGATCGACGACGACCGGACGATGCGACAGGTCCACCTTGTTCCCATCAACGCGGGAAATGGTGTGAACACGCCAGTTTTCGTCGTCACGGGTCGGGAAGTCCTCGTGTGCGTGCGCACCGCGGGATTCCTTACGTGCCTCAGCGCCGTAGATGGTTGCCAGAGCGTTCGGCATAAGGTTCGCCAGCTCGAGCGTTTCCATCAGGTCAGAGTTCCAGACCAAGCTGCGGTCGGTGACCGACAGGTCATCCATTTTCGCAGCGATGGCGGTCATCTTCTCGACGCCTTCTTTCATGGTTTCAGCGGTACGGAACACAGCTGCATCCGACTGCATGGTTTTCTGCATCTCGAGACGCAGTTCAGCAGTTGCGATGTTGCCCTTCGCGTGACGCAGACCGTCGAAGCGATCGAACGCTTTGTCGATGGACGCTTGGTTCAGGGTCGGGTTCGCGCTGTTCGGGTCAACGACCTTACCAGCACGGATCGCCGCCGCACGACCAAACACAACGAGGTCGATCAGAGAGTTCGAACCCAGACGGTTTGCACCGTGAACCGAAGCACAGCCAGCTTCACCAACAGCCATCAGGCCCGGAACAACAGCGTTCGGGTCTTTCGCGGTCGGGTTCAGCACTTCGCCCCAGTAGTTGGTCGGAATACCGCCCATGTTGTAGTGAACCGTCGGCAGAACCGGGATCGGCTCTTTGGTCACGTCAACACCAG